>NVQY01000020.1 GCA_002400675.1 Paracoccaceae bacterium
GGGCTGGCCTCGATCACCTTTCGTGGCAATCAACTTATCTCGGGCGTGGCGATAAACTTTCTTGCCGCCGGCATGACGGTGCTGATCGCGCAGGACTGGTTTCAACAAGGTGGGCGCACGCCGTCGCTGTCGGGGGCCGCGCGGTTCAACCCGATTGAATTGCCCTTTGCCGAAGCGCTTAGCGGCGTGCCGGTCCTTGGGCCGATCTATTCTGAGCTTATTTCCGGCCACTCGATCCTTGTTTACATGGCGTTTGCCGCCGTGCCCCTGACATGGTGGATCCTGTACCGCACCCGGTTTGGCCTGCGCCTGCGCGCGGTCGGCGAAAACCCGGCGGCGGTGGATACCGCCGGCGTGTCGGTGGTTGGCCTGCGTTATGCAGCGGTGGCGATTGCCGGAATTCTGTGCGGCATCGCCGGGGCCTACCTTGCCACCGCGCTTCAGGCCGGGTTCGTCAAGGACATGACTGCGGGGCGCGGGTTTATCGCGCTGGCGGCGCTGATCTTTGCCAAGTGGAGACCATGGCAGGCAATGTGGGCGACCTTGCTGTTCGGTTTTCTTCAAGCGATTGCATTGCGTTACCAGAACATCGACATCGGTAGCTTCACGATCCCGGTGCAGTTCATGGACGCCCTGCCCTACATCCTGACCGTGGTGATTCTTGCCGGGTTTGTCGGCAAGGCGATTCCGCCCCGCGCCGGTGGCGAACCCTATGTGAAAGAGCGTTAACCAAAGCCGCAACCCAATAAGCCCCTCATTCAACGTGGGTTTTCAACTCTTTGTTGCAAGGTGAGATCACCTATTGAAGCCAACATAGCAAAGGGTCTATGTGGGACACATGCAAGTTTACCTACCTATTGCCGGCGTTTCCGTTAGCGCGTTTGTCCTGTTGGGCCTTGGATGGCTTGTGGGAATCCTGTCCGGCATGTTCGGCGTAGGTGGTGGATTTCTGATCACACCCTTGTTGTTCTTTATCGGCATCCCGCCCATCGTCGCCGTGGCCACCGGGGCCAACCAGATCGTCGCCTCGTCGTTTTCGGCGGTGCTGTTCCATTTCCGCAAACGGACGGTTGATCTTAGCATGGGCGGCGTTCTTTTGGCGGGGGGGCTGGTCGGATCGGCGATTGGCGTCGTTTTGTTCAACTACCTGCGCAGCCTTGGGCAGGTCGACCTGCTGGTTCAGCTTTGCTATGTCTTCTTTCTTGGGGCGATCGGCGCGCTGATGTTCATCGAAAGCGTCAATGCCATCCTCAAGTCGCGCCGCGCAGGGGGTCATGTGCCCGCGAAACGTCGCCAAAGGACGTGGATTCATTCGCTTCCGTTCAAAATGCGGTTCCGGACCTCGGGGCTTTATATCTCGGTGTTACCACCCATTATCGTTGGCATGATGGTCGGCATCCTGTCGGCGATCATGGGCGTCGGTGGCGGGTTCATCATGGTGCCGGCGATGATCTATATTCTAGGTATGCCGACCAAGGTGGTGGTGGGCACGTCACTGTTCCAGATCATCTTTGTCACCGCGTTCACCACCATGCTGCACGCGACCACCAACCATTCGGTTGATATCGTGCTGGCATTGCTGTTGCTGATCGGCGGCGTGATCGGCGCGCAGATGGGCACGCAGATCGGCGCGCGCCTGAAAGCCGAACAACTGCGCATCCTGCTGGCCGCTCTGGTGTTGCTGGTTTGCGCCAAACTTGGGCTGGACCTGTTTGTCACCCCAACAGAGCTTTTTTCGCTGGCCTCGCCGAATCCAGCGTAAACAACTGGCCCGAAAATGATCGCAAAACACGCATTATGCCGCAGATAGGCCGCCCTGGTTGGATATTTTCGCTGTTGATTTAAAGGCCCCTCACGGTCTACATAAACATATGCAAATATATCTACCTATCGCTGAAATCTCTGTAAACGCCTTTGTCCTGTTAGGATTGGGCGGCCTCGTTGGGGTCTTATCAGGCATGTTTGGTGTCGGCGGAGGCTTTCTTATGACGCCGTTGCTGTTCTTTATCGGCATCCCCCCCGCCGTGGCCGTGGCCACCGAAGCCAACCAGATCGTTGCTTCGTCCTTTTCCGGGGTTCTGGCGCATTTCCGAAGGCAGACGGTGGACCTGAAAATGGGCGTCGTGTTGTTGATCGGCGGTTTGATCGGGGCAGCGATCGGTATTGTGCTGTTCAACTATCTCAAAGCCCTCGGTCAGGTCGATCTGCTGGTCAAGCTTAGCTATGTTGTGTTTCTCGGGCTGGTTGGCGGATTGATGTTCATCGAAAGCCTGAATGCCATCCGCAAGAGACACAAGGCCGGTGGCGTCGCCCCGGCAAAGCGCCGTCAACGCACATGGGTTCATACCCTGCCGTTCAAGATGCGGTTCCGCACGTCCGGTCTGTATATCTCGGCAATTCCACCGCTGATCGTCGGCGTGTTGGTGGGTATTCTGGCGGCAATCATGGGGGTCGGCGGCGGGTTCATCATGGTCCCGGCGATGATCTATATCCTTGGTATGCCGACCAAAGTCGTGGTGGGAACGTCGCTGTTCCAGATCATCTTTGTCACCGCGTTCACCACCATGCTGCACGCGACCACCAACTTTACCGTGGACATCGTGCTGGCGGTTCTGTTGCTGATCGGCGGCGTTATCGGTGCCCAGATCGGCACCAAGATTGGCCTGAAAATGAAGGCCGAACAGTTGCGAATCCTACTGGCCATCATGGTCCTGGTTGTCAGCGGAAAACTGGCGGCGGACCTTCTTTTGGAACCCAGCGAACTTTACTCGCTCGGCGCGCCGGGAGGCCACTAAATGTTGCGTTATCTGCTTTGTACCCTGATGTTGCTGACACCAACCCTGTCACCCGCCGGCGAAGAGGTGGTCTTGGGATTGTCCAAGAACACCGTGTCGATCACCACCAGCTTTGACGGCTCGGAAATCCTGATCTTTGGCGCGGTGAAACGCGAAACCGCCATCCCCAAGGACCCGTTGCAAGTGGTCATCACCGTAGCCGGCCCCTCCAGCCCGGTCGTGGTGCGGCGCAAAAGCAAATGGCTGGGTCTGATCTGGGTCAACAAAGCCTCGGTCACGGTCGATCTGGCCCCCAGTTTCTATGCCGTGGCCACCAGCGCGCCAATGGCCGACACCCTGAGTAAGACCGAAGACCTGCGCGAAAAGATTTCGATCGAAAACGCGGTCCGCTCGGTCGGAGCCCCCTCGGACGTGGCCGACGCGGCCAGCTTTAGCGAGGCGGTTATCCGCATTCGCCAGAATTCCGGCCTGTACCAGATGCTTGAAAGCCAGGTTGCCCTTGATCAGCAGACCCTGTTTCGTACATCAATCGACATGCCGTCAAACCTGACCGAAGGCGACTATACTACCCGGATTTTCCTGACCCGTGGTGGTAAGATCATCTCGAAATACGAAACCTCTATTGAGGTGCGCAAGGTCGGCCTTGAACGGTGGCTGTTTACCTTGTCACGGCAAAACCCGGTGCTGTATGGCCTGATGTCGCTGGCGATTGCAATTGCTGCGGGATGGGGTGCTTCGGCGGCCTTCCAACTGGCGCGTAACCGCTAATTAACCTCGCCCGATGTATGGCATCTTGGTCGCCATGATGGTCATGAACTGCACGTTGGCCTCTGGTGGAAGCTCGGCCATGTGCAGAACTGCGCCCGCCGCGTCCTGAACAGCCATGACCAGCTGAGGCTCTGCGTCAGGGTTTTCCTGCAACAGCTTGGCGTTCATCTCTTCGACCATCGGCGTGGCGGCGTTGCCGATGTCGATCTGACCACAGGCAATGTCAAACGCCCGCCCGTCCAGCGACAGGGACCGGGTCATGCCGGTGATGGCGTGTTTGGTGGCAGCGTAGGGAATGGAATTGGGGCGCGGCACATGGGCGGCAATCGAGCCGTTGTTGATGATCCGCCCGCCCTGTGGGTCTTGCGCGCGCATGGTGGCAAATGCTGCACGCGCGGCCAGAAACATGCCGTTCAGATTGACGTTCACGCAGTTGTACCAATCCTCCAGCGCGATTTCATCAATGGTGCCGCCGGGGGTAAAAATGCCGGCGTTGTTGAACAACACATCCAACCGCCCGGCCTGTTCCTGAAACGTCGCAAACGCCGCGTCAATCGCCTTGGGGTCGGTCACATCCGCCGGCAGCGCCACGGCGTTTTCATGCGCGCGCGCCATCTCTTCCAGCGGGCCTTTGCTGCGCGCCAGCAACCCGACCTTCCAGCCCTTTGCCAGAAACAATTCGGCCGTTGCACGGCCAATGCCGGAACTTGCCCCGGTGATCAGAATGGTTTTCATATCTCTTCGCTCTCCAATGTCAGGGGGGCCGCCGGCGTGGCCCGTAAATCGTCAATGCGCAGGCCGTGCGTCGGTTTCGACAGCCGGTTGCGCACCACCCAGATCAATCGGTTCTGCGCCCGCGTGATCGCCACATAGGCCAGCCGTTTCCACAACGCCTGCCCGGCCTCCATCCGGCCCATACGCGCGGCGATAAACAGGTCGGGCGCGAACACCTGAACCGTATCCCACTGCGACCCCTGCGCCTTGTGAATAGTCACCGCCGCGCCGTGCAAAAACGTCGCCCCCATGCGCGCGGCAAACGGGATGAACGGTTCTTCCTCGTCCGGTTTTTCGATTTTGACGATCGACGCGGCACTGACCTGCGGATCCTCTGCGCCCATCACATGCAGACGTGAAAACCCCGGTTTGCGCCCCGGCCCCAGATAGATCACCTGAGCGCCCCGGATCAGCCCGCGCGCCTCAAGGTCCAGCCGCTTCTTGCGATGTTTCATCGGTAATTCGATGCCATCACAGATCAACGGCTCGCCCTCCAACAGCGCGTCCTCGGGCGCGCCGTGGACCGAGCGGAAGGCGTTGATCAGCCGAATACGCGTGGCATTGCGCCAGACCAGAACCGGGCTGCGCGCCATCAGATCGACCTCTACCCGCTGGCCCCAGACCACCCGGTCGTCGCGCTTGGCTGTGTCCTCGATCATCCGTTCAAAGTCGTGGAATTCCAGCGTGGGATCGCCCAGCGCATGGGCCAGATCAAGGATCGGATTGTCGGCGTCCTGTCGATGAACCCGGCTAAGCTCAAGCTTGCGAGGGGCGGGCAGTGCATCAAATACCATGCTTCCCGATTGTTTTACCGGGGCCAGCTGCGCCGGATCGCCAAACAGGAAAAGGGTTGGGAAAATCTCTTTCAGGTCTTCGAATTGCTTGTCATCCAACATCGAAGATTCGTCGACAAAGCCGATATCCAACGGGTCTTCGCGCCGTTTCCAGCCAGTGATAAAGTCCGAACCGCGCAAGCCCGCCGCCGCCATCGCGCCGGGGATGGATTTGTTGCCCGCGTAGAATGCCTTGGCCCGGTCCAGCGCGACATCGCTTATGCCCTCGACCTCTGGCCGATCCCCGTGGCCGGACAGCCATTCGGCGATGCGTTCGTATTCCGGGTCGTAAACCGGCGTGTATAATATCCGGTGGATCGTCGTGGCCGGCACTCCGCGCAGACGCAACACGCTGGCCGCCTTGTTGGTCGGGGCCAGAATGGCCAATGACCGCCGGTCGCGCCGCTTGCGGCTTTCGTAATCGCCCGAAACCACATCGACCCCGGCATTTTCCAGCGCATGATTCAGTTCGGCCAACAACAGCGTCTTGCCCGATCCCGCCTTGCCGATCACCGCCATAACCCCGGACCCGCCCGATTGGGGCGGGGTCAGCAGTGCGTCGTCAAGGTTTACGCCGCACCCGCGCAGCATGTCGGCCACCGCGTCAAATGCACTGGCCTGATCGTCGGAAAATGTCACGGATTGAGTTGTCATGTGGCGACCCTACAGACCGCCACCCGGCTTGCCCAGATGTGTGCGCCCTATCGCCGCGCAAAATCTGCGATCAGGCCGACATTGCAACCTCGGGCATGTGCGCCCCACCAAAGGCACGGTCGAACCACAGCCGCGACAGTTGCGGCGAAATCCCGGCGCGCAGCCCGATTTTACGCTTCGCCTCTTCGGTGAATTCCCACAGGCCGACGCTGATCCGGTCACGCCCGGTGCCTTCGGTGCCCAGCAGATCCGGCGACGAGCCGATCACCCGGTAAATCCGCTGCATCCGGGCATCAAACACGCCAACAAAATGGCGGATACCGAACCCGGTCATGATCTCACCGCCCGCCAGCATCAGCGCCGCGGCCACCTTGGACCCGGCACCGCGCGACAGACAAAACCGCGTGCATTCCCAGATCAGGGGGCTGGTGATTGGCCCGCCCCCGGTCAGGTGGCCGAAAATCTCGTTCACCATCACCCGGCCCGTGGTCGGCAGAAACCGCATTGACCCGCCGTGGCTGCCATCGGCGTTTTCCCAGATCACATAGAGCGGGTTGAGCGCGTCATACTGATCACGTTCCTCGCCCTTGTCATCAACGCTTACCTCCCAGCCCAGCCTTTCGCGGAACTGGTCGGCCCGGTCGCGGAACATCGACGCCGCAAGTTTCGGGTAAAGGTAAAGCGTATCTGAATAGATATAACGTAGCATTTCAATGTCCCCTTGCCGTTCAAGCGGGACCAGTCATAAAGCCAGAGTGGTTAATATTTCGTCAGACCGCCGTTTACACTTTCAAACAACAATCAATCCACGACTCAGGGCACGGGCGACCGCATGGGTTGTATTTTGCGCGCCCAACTTGAACCGCGCGCTTTCGATATACACCCTTAGCGTGTGTTCAGAGATTGCCAGCGTATCGGCCACCTGCGCGCGGCTATAGCCCATTGCCAGCAGGGTCATTGCGTCCACCTCACGCGGGGACAGCGCGCGCGATTGTTCGCCCTTGCGTTCCGGTTCAAACTCTAGCGCCTTGCGGTTAAAGTAATGCGCGATCAGGATCAGGTCGCGGCTGTGAGAGTCGATAAAGTCCGCCCAGGCCGCGTCGTCGCAGGTGTGATTGGCGGTAAACAACGCAAACTGACCGTTTGGTCCGCGGATCGGGATGGAATACCCCTGATTGCCTACGCCACTTGCCAGTGCATCGGCCAGGAACTGTCGGGCCAGTTTGCCGGACCAGTCCAGCCGCTTCCAGTCAACCGGGTGAAACCGTTGAAAACAGCCGATGATTACCGGGTCGGCGCGGATGTAGTTTTGGGCGATGTAATGATCTCTCCATTCATCGCTGTAGGTGCCGCACCCGTATTGTTCACCGGCGCTATCCACCCAGTGATAAACCATGTGGTCGATCCCAAAGAGATCGCGCATGGAAACGATGACAGCCTGAATTCCTTCAAGCGTGTCCGTGGCGTCCAAATCCTCCAGTATTCTGTCCAGATCTACTGCTGCTGGCATTGCTCTCTTCTCGCACTTTTTCGGCCTGAGACGCAATTTCCGTGGCAGCGATCAGCGTGGTGTCATCCAGCTGTTCCGCCAGAACCTCAAGGTCGTTTGCCAGAGCAAACGCTTTGAGATCCATCAGAACGTCCAGTATCCATCTATTGTTCGCCATCAGAATCCCTCCTAAATAGTTAATGAATGGTTAACACAACTATAACATGTGCCACTTTGTTAATAAATTCCCCTATTTCCACTCCCCAGAAACAGTGAGGGTGGGTTTTTTAACCCCCTGATTTTCAAGTAACCGCCTTGTCAAACGCGACCCAGCCCCGAATCACCGGGTGATTCGGGGCCGGGTGGATAGAGGTTTGACGCAAAACCGTCAGAAATTAGTTACCGGCGTCCAGAACCTCTTCCAAGGTGCGCAAACCGGTGCGGGGCGATTGCACCAGAACCGACATGTTGCCGGGCTTGTGTTCATTGCGCAGCATCTTCACATGCGCCGCCGGCAGATCATCCCACGAAAACACTTCGGACATGCAGGGATCAAGGCGGCGTTCCAGCATCAGCTTGTTGGCGGCGCTGGCCTGTTTGAGATGGGCAAAATGGCTGCCTTGCAGGCGTTTCTGGTGCATCCACATATAGCGCACGTCGAACGTCAGGTTGAACCCGGAAGTACCGGCGCAGATCACCACCATGCCACCCTTTTTGCACACGAAGGTAGACACCGGGAACGTCGCCTCGCCGGGGTGTTCGAACACCATGTCCACGTTGACGCCCTTGCCGGTGATATCCCAGATCGCCTTGCCGAACTTGCGCGCCTCTTTGAACCACGCGGCGTATTCCGGCGTGTTGACCGTGGGCATCTGGCCCCAGCAGTTGAAATCCTTGCGGTTGATGACGCCTTTTGCGCCCAAATCCATGACAAATTCGCGTTTGCTTTCGTCGCTGATCACGCCGATCGCGTTGGCCCCTGCAGTGTTGATCAACTGGATCGCAAACGACCCCAACCCGCCGGACGCGCCCCAGACCAGAACGTTCTGGCCCGGTTTCAGATCGTGCGGTTCATGCCCGAACAACATCCGGTAGGCGGTGGCAAGGGTCAGCGTGTAGCAGGCCGATTCCTCCCATGTCAGGTGCTTGGGACGTGGCATAAGCTGTTGCGATTGCACGCGGGTAAACTGGGCAAACGACCCGTCCGGAGTTTCATAACCCCAGATCCGCTGGCTGGGCGAAAACATCGGATCACCACCGTTGCATTCTTCGTCGTCGCCGTCGTCCTGATTGCAATGCACCACAACTTCGTCGCCGACCTTCCAGCGTTTCACCTTGTCGCCCACCGCCCAGACGATCCCGGCGGCGTCCGATCCGGCAATGTGATAGGGTTGCTTGTGACCGTCAAACGGGCTGACCGGTTGGCCCAGAGCCGCCCAGACGCCGTTGTAGTTCACCCCTGCGGCCATCACCAGAACCAGCACGTCGTGGCTGTCCAGAACCGGCACATCAACGACCTCTTTCAGCATCGCCGTATCCGGCTCACCGTGGCGTTCCTTGCGGATCGCCCACGCGTACATCTGTTTGGGGACATAGCCCATTGGCGGCATTTCTCCGACCTCATACAGATCTTTTTCGGGCGCGTCGTAAGGCGCAATATCACTGTCGATGTCCAAAGCCATTGTGGCCTCCTGTTCTGTCTGTCCTGTCCGAAATTGCCGCAATGCAGAATTTCGGCGTCACTTCGGGATAGAAAGTGCCGCGCAACATTGCAACAGCAATTTGGTGGATTTTGTAACTTTATGTCTCGACCGGCGCGGAAATCTCTTTGATGGCTGTCGCAGCTTCGGACGGTGCCATCAGATGCCGGATCGAGTTGGCGTAAAAATTCAGCAGATCAACGTCGTCCGGGTTGGCAGTATAAGTGCCATCCTTGAGCGTCAGAATGCGCCGTTCCACCAAATTTCGCAGACCAACCTCGGCGGCGTAAGCCTGATCGTCGCGCGGCAGATGGATATGCGCCTGTGGCAACTCGCGGGTCATCTGGCTCATGCCGTATTCGACCTCTGAACGGGTCATCGGCCCGTTTCTAAGGATCAGCCACGACACCGCGGGAACCGGCAGAACCGGCACCACCTCGCCGATCTTTTGCATCAGTTCCTGCGCCAGCGACAGGGTCAGGTCGCCCTCTTTACCCGCGCTGAACGCCCTTAGTGAAACCGGATGGCCAAAACTGACGGCAGCATAGCCGTATTTGTGATAGCGCCCGGTCACCCTGAGCCACAGTTGTTTCAGTATATTGCCGCCCACAACGCTAAGGCGCGCCTTGAAACGGCGTTTCTCGGCCTTGGCGGCGGCGGTCAGGATGCGATCCTCCAGCACCCGGTCATAATTCAGCGCCACCGGCACAAACACGATATCGCGCTGGGTCGGGTCAAAATCCGCCGTCAGGTACTTGAGCAGCCCCAGCTTGGGCGGCTTGATATCCCCGGTCAGGCTTAGCCCACCTTCGGGGAACATCGCCTGCGTCACCCCGGCATCGGTAGCCAAACGCACATAGCGCGCCAGCACCTTGCGATAGAGATCATTGTTGGATTTTCGGCGGATGAAATACGCCCCCATCGCCCGGATCAACCGGCTAAGCGGCCACACCTGCGCCCATTCCCCCACCGCATAGGACAGCGCCGAGCGTTGGGCCGCCAGATAGGTGACCAGCAGGTAATCCATGTTGCTGCGGTGGTTCATGACAAAGATCACCGCCGCCTTGGGGTCGATGTTCTTTAGCTCTGCGTCGTCATAATAGCCCAACCGCACCCGATAAAGCGCGACGCTCAGGAACCGCGCCACGCGGATGGCAAAACCGAAATAGGCCGAGGCCGAAAATGACGGCACGATCTCGCGGGCGTAACGTTCGGCGGACGCAAAAGCCACGCTTTCGGGGATGCCTTCGGCGCGGGCGTGATCGACGACTGCCTGACTGACCTGCGGGTCATAGATCAGCCGCTGGATCATGTCATAGCGCCGCGCCAGCTTGAACGGCTGGATCGGGCGTTCAAGGTTCTGGTTCAGCCGCGCAACCACCTTTTCCAGACGACGGCGAAAGAACCAGCGCACCGATGGGATCATCACTTTTTCCCAGGCCGCATACGCTGCAAACCCAAGAACAAGCACCAAAAGCCATAGTGGCATTTCAATCGTCTGCGACATCTCCCGAACCTGACAGGAAATCCCGTGCCGGTAAATCAAAACCCGACAGCGCACGAATTCTAACAACCTATAAGTGCGATCACGGTTACGTTAGAAATTTTCTATGTTGATGGCTTTCAACGTGTTATAAGTGAAAACCTTTGAAAATCCGCCTCTTTGGGGCATCCTAATCACACGGAAAACCACCAATTCAGGAGACACAAATGATTTTAAGACGAACACTGATCACGGCCCTGGCTGCATTAACCATGGCGGCAACGGCTTCGGCCCCGGCCTTTGCCCAAGACCGAAAAGTTCGGATCGTCAACAACACCGGATTTACCATCGTCAGGTTCTACGGCTCGAATAAAGGGTCAAAATCCTGGGAAGAAGACATTCTAGGCTCGGACGTTCTTGGCCCGGGTGAGTCGGTAAACATCAATTTCGATGACGGCACAGGCTATTGCAAATTCGACTTCAAAGCCGTGTTCAATGACGGCGAAGAACTGGTCTCAAAGAACATTAACATCTGCGAAATCGGCACATACAATTACAACTGATCCCCGACCTGCTCCGGGTTCAAGGGCGTGCCATTTCTGATGGCGCGCCTTTTTTGCGTTGCACGGGCATCGCTGCAACGCAGCGAATTGACATATCCCATTAATTGCGATTTAGACATCTGGAACGAAAGAAAATTGCTTACCCGAACGCGAGGCCCAGATGTCGCACCCTGATAAAACCAACCCAAACCGGCCCAAAGATCGTCCTTGGCTGATCCGCACCTACGCCGGGCATTCCACCGCAAAAGCGTCAAATGAACTGTATCGCGGCAATCTGGCCAAGGGACAAACCGGCCTGTCCGTCGCCTTTGATCTGCCAACCCAGACCGGCTATGACAGCGACCACATCCTTGCGCGCGGCGAAGTGGGCAAGGTCGGCGTGCCGGTATCGCACCTTGGCGACATGCGCGCCCTGTTCGACCAGATTCCGCTGGATCAGATGAACACGTCGATGACCATCAACGCCACCGCGCCGTGGTTGCTCGCGCTTTATATCGCTGTGGCCGAGGAACAGGGTGCCGACATATCCAAGCTGCAAGGCACGGTTCAGAATGACCTGATCAAAGAATACCTAAGCCGGGGCACCTATATCTGCCCGCCCAAACCTTCGCTGAAAATGATCGCCGATGTGGCCGAGTATTGCTATACCAACGTGCCCAAATGGAACCCGATGAACGTGTGTTCCTACCACCTGCAAGAGGCCGGGGCCACGCCGGAACAGGAACTCGCCTTTGCTTTGGCCACCGCGCAGGCGGTGCTGGACGAATTGCGCCCGCGCGTCCCTGCGGCGGATTTCCCGGCACTGGTGGGGCGCATTTCGTTCTTTGTGAACGCCGGAATCCGCTTTGTCACCGAGATGTGCAAAATGCGCGCCTTTGTTGATCTGTGGGATGAAATCTGTCTCGAACGCTATGACGTGGGCGACCCCAAACACCGGCGGTTCCGCTATGGGGTTCAGGTCAACTCGCTTGGCCTGACCGAACAGCAGCCCGAGAATAACGTCTACCGCATCCTGATCGAAATGCTGGCCGTAACCTTGTCGAAAAAGGCCCGCGCCCGCGCCGTGCAACTACCCGCCTGGAACGAAGCCCTCGGCCTGCCGCGCCCCTGGGATCAACAATGGTCGATGCGGATGCAGCAGATTCTGGCGTTTGAAACCGACCTGCTGGAATACGGTGACCTGTTCGACCAGAACCCGGTGGTGGATGCCAAGGTGGAAGAGCTGAAAACCGGCGCGCGCGCGGAACTTGCCAATCTGCAAAGCATGGGCGGGGCAATCTCGGCCATCGAATACATGAAATCGCGCTTGGTTGACTCCAACGCCGAGCGTCTGAACCGGATCGAGGCCGGGCAAACCACGGTCGTTGGCGTCAACAAGTTCACCGCCACCGAACCATCACCGCTTGTGACCAAAGACGGCGGCATCATGGTGGTCGACAAAGCCGCCGAACAGGACCAGATCGACCGCCTGAATGAATGGCGGGAAACCCGCGACGGCGCACAGGTGCAATCGGCGCTAAAAGCCCTGCGCGAGGCGGCGAAATCCGGCACCAATATAATGACGCCCTCAATTATTGCCGCCCGCGCTGGTGTCACAACCGGAGAATGGGCCGAAGAGATGCGTCAGGCTTTTGGCACTTATCGCGGCCCCACCGGCGTGTCGAAATCAGTTTCCAACAAAACCGAAGGGCTGGACGATATTCGCACTGCGGTGGATGCACTCAGCGACAGATTGGGCAGACGGCTGACGTTTCTGGTGGGAAAACCGGGATTGGATGGCCACTCAAACGGGGCGGAACAAATCGCCTTTCGCGCCCGCGATTGCGGCATGGATATAACCTATGACGGCATTCGTCTGACCCCGCAGGAAATTGTTTCGGCCGCCAAAACGAATAGGGCGCATGTGATTGGATTGTCCATTTTATCGGGCAGCCATTTACCACTTGTGCGCGATGTTCTGGATATCCTGCGCTCAGAAGGACTTGGGCAAACCCCCGTCATCGTTGGCGGAATCATCCCCGATGAAGATGCCGCGAATCTGCTCGAAATGGGCGTTGCCAAAGTTTACACACCCAAGGATTTTGAGCTGAACGTAATAATGAATGATGTGGTTTCACTTGTGGAAACCAGAATAAATGGTGCCGGGCAGCCATTAACTGGCAAATAATCGCCAAAGAAACAATCTGGATTGGTATTTGTTGCTGAAGCGCGTCGCAACAGTCGCTATTATAGCGGCGATTGTCACACTCGCAATCGTAATACTCAGGAGAACAAAATGGCATTTAATCTCAAAGCCATGACAGCTAAAGAACTTACCAAATTGAAAAAGGAAGTGGAAAAAGCACTTAAATCAGCAGAGGAACGCGCCCGTCGCGACGCGCTGAAAGCCGTGGAAAAAGCCGCCGCAGAATTCGGCTTTTCGTTTGACGAACTTTCCGGCAAAGCAAAACCAAAAGCGGCTGCCAAAGCCACCAAGAAGAAATCAAAGGCCAAGGCAAAAGCCGCGCCGAAATACCGCAATCCTGCTGACCCGGAACAAACATGGTCCGGTCGCGGGCGCCAACCTTTCTGGTTCAAAGAAGCCGTCACCGGCGGCACCGATCCATCAAGCCTCGAAATCTAAAGGGAAAGATACTCTGACATGACTGTGCATATCGGGGCCCAACCGGGCGACATTGCCGAAACAATCCTGCTGCCTGGCGATCCATATCGTGCCAAATGGGCGGCAGATACGTTTCTGTCTGACGTCCGGTTGGTCAACGAGGTGCGCGGAATGCTGGGGTTCACCGGCACGTGGAACGGTCATCGCGTCACAATTCAGGGCAGCGGTATGGGGATGCCGTCCCTGTCAATTTATGTGAATGAATTGATCAAGGATTACGGTGCGAAAACACTCATTCGCATCGGATCCTGTGGCGGAATGCAGGACAATGTTGCAATTCGCGACGTTATTCTGGCGATGACCGCCAGCACGCTTTCCACCCCGTCCAGCGGTATTTTTCGCGAATTGAACTATGCGCCTTGTGCCGACTGGTCGCTTTTGCGCGCCGCCGTGCAGGTCGCCGAGGCTAAAGGTACAACGACCCATGTGGGCGGGATTTATTCGTCGGACGTATTTTACGACGAACGCCCTGACCTGAACGAACAGATGGTGCGCCACAATATTCTCGGCGTCGAAATGGAGGCGGCGGAATTGTATATTCTGGCCGCGCGCCATGGGTGCCGGGCGTTGGCGGTTCTGACTGTTTCCGATCACCTGATTACCGGAGATTCCTTGCCATCCGACCAACGCGAAACAAGTTTCGGCGACATGGTCGAAATTGCCCTGAACGCCGCTTTTACCTAATATCGCGGGCGCGTCCTAGCGCCCGTGACTGCCATCATAACGATTGGGTGCCGGGCTTTGCCACGCGCCCAATTTCTCCTTTTGTGGGGCGAATATTTCCACCAGCAACGGAAAACACGGTGCGGCATCGTTTGAATGCTCGGCCGAACAATCGCCGCCGGGACACGCACTTAGCGCGCCAAGCAGGTCTATTTCGGCAAAGAATTCGATGTAATCACCGGGGCGCACCGGGCTGGCCTTCATGAAATACTGGCCTGTGTCGCGGGTAAATCCGGTGCACATGAATACGTTCATCACGTCATGCACCAGCGGTTCGGCCTCTGTCAGGGCAATGCCCAAATGGTCAGCCACCGCGCGCGTCAGGTTGGAATGACAACAATGATGATAGTGGCTGCCGTCCAGCAGATTGCCGGTATATGGATCACAGCGCGTGCCGATCACGTCATGCACCGCACCGCCAAAGTCGTCGATGCCGTACCAGTCAAGGGTATCTTCAATGATCGTCGCCATTGGGCGCAGATATGGAAAACTGCTCCACATGCGATCACCGGTGTTCAGATGGCTGCCATGCAGGGCGCGGGTTTTGCCGGAATAGAACCGTTCGCTCAGGTCATTTGCATTCCAAAGGTTAAAGTCCCCCACCTGCGGGCCTTCGACAGAGGTGATGCGAAAGAAATGCCCCGCCGGCACCGTGAAACAACCGGCCTCACGCGGCGCAACGACAACCTCGCCGGATTTGTGCGCCTCAAGACGCGCGGCGCGGTATGTTTTCAGATCCGGTTTTGGCAGGGTATCTGTCGGATAACAAATCACCGGCGCGACCGCGCGGCGCGTTTTCGCATCATTGGGAATTGTGGACATGTCGGCCCCCCTTTTTGGCAGATGTTTCAACCAAAATCAGCCGCGCAGGCAATCCTTTGGTTCTTCGGTCCCCTTCGTTTCCGCGCCGCAAAAGGCGCAGAACCAAACGTTCTTTGCCTTGTCCTGCCGCCAGCGGCAATCACGGGTCAGAGTGGTAGTGGCGCGTTGATACCAGAGGTACCCAAGGACACCGAACGCCAGCAGCAACAGAAGTATCGGCATCAGGTGTCTTTCGCCGCCATCGCCGCCACTCTTTTGCCAAAGGCGGCGTAGGAACTGGCGTGCGCATCGGGGTTGCTTTGATGCGCCGGGTGGGCCTCGGGGGCGGCGTGATAGTCGAAATTCACGCCGGCACCTTCGATCAACCGGTTCATCATGTTGAAAAGGCTGCTTACCTGCACCGCTTCGAACAGGGCTTCTTCGGAATTCCCGGCGTCAATCACCGCTTTTGCATCGGCGGATACAATGCGACTGGGCAGGGTGTTGAGTTTCTTGACATAGACCAGCAACGCCCGCATCGACGCAGAGACCAAAGCCTTGTCGGGGTCATCCAGCAATGTTTTCACCAGCCCCGGTTCTATGCCAAAAAGTTCGGCATAGACCAGATGCGAATCGAAACAGAACTTGCAGGCATTCAGGCCAGAAACATATGTGGCGATCAATTCGCGATCCGCGACCGACAACGCACCGGGGCCACGCAGCACGTCGTCAGTATAGCGCATCAGCGGCTCGACCCCTTTGGGGTGGCGCGTGAAAAGGTCGGACAGGTGGGCGTTTTCAGGCAAGCTGGGCAGGTGGGGCATGGGGGGCTCCGATAAGAAAACCGCGAGAGGCGGGCGCGTTACAACGCCCGCTCGACCATCATCTTTTTGATCTGAACAATCGCCTTGGCCGGGTTCAGCCCCTTGGGACAGGTCTTGGCGCAGTTCATGATGGTGTGGCAGCGGTACAGTTTGAACGGGTCTTCCAGATCGTCCAGACGTTCGCCGGTGGCCTCGTCGCGGCTGTCTACGATCCAGCGTTGCGCATTCAAAAGCGCCGCCGGGCCAAGGTAGCGGTCAGAGTTCCACCAGTAGGACGGGCACGAGGTCGAACAGCACGCGCACATGACGCATTCATACAGCCCGTCCAGTTTCTTGCGATCCTCGATCGACTGCTTCCATTCCTTTTCCGGGGCGTTGGTCTTGGTTTCCAGCCACGGCATGATGCTGGCGTGCTGGGCGTAAAAGTGGTTCAGGTCCGGGATCAGGTCCTTGACCACCGCCATATGCGGCAGCGGGTAAATCTTCACGTCGCCCTTGATTTCGTCCATGCCATAGATGCAGGCCAGCGTGTTGATGCCGTCGATGTTCATCGCACACGACCCACAAATGCCTTCACGACAGGACCGCCGGAAGGTCAGCGTCGGGTCGATCTCGGATTTGATCTTGATCAGCGCATCCAGGACCATCGGCCCGCAACTATCCATATCGACGAAATACGTGTCCACCGACGGGTTTTTCTCGTCATCCGGGTTCCAGCGGTAAATCTGGAACTTGCGCAGGTTGCTCGCCCCTTGCGGTTTGGGCCAGGTTTTACCGGTCGTAATACGGCTGTTCTTGGGCAGGGTCAGTTGGACCATGGTGTCACCTCGTTAGGCCAAGGGGTGTGGCAATGATAAGGAAACTGGCCGGATTGGCCAGCAATTACGGGGATATGGGCCATCATAGATCGTCCCATCGGGTAAAAAGAGCGTCAAACAGGCGTGGCTGCGGGCCACCTTTGCCGTCACCGGTGATGCGCAGAATATCGCGCAATTCCAGGCCCGCCCCGGCAAGTTCCGCCATGATCTGACTGGGCGGGGCAACGCCGTCAAACCGCTTGGTTACAGACAGTTCGACAATGACAAAKTCRGCGCGRCGCAGGGTYTCGSSSGCSCCCTSAAGCACCTCAAGYTCGAACCCTTCGGTGTCGATTTTCAACCCGACRCGACCGGGRTAYGCGGCCATGATCTGATCAAGCGGCAGCACCGGCACCTTGCGCACCTCGTAGTCGACGATGTTGCGCCCCATCGGCCCGGTCACCTTGCGAAACCCGGCCATCGCCGCGTTTTCACCGGTTTTCATGATCGGAATCTGCAATTCCAGCTGCCCGGCCTGCGCCCCGACCGCGACGGCGTGGAAATCGTAATCCGCCGGGGCATAGTGCGCGTTGGTCTCGGCCTCGGCCTCGGCGCGGGGGTCGATCAATACGAACTTTGTCTCGGGAAACGCGCGGTAAAGCATCGGCGTGCCGGTATGCACCCCCACATCCACCACCACATCGGGGCTGAAATCAAATGATTGCAGATACTGATGCCGGTCCTTGTCGGGCACCGCCACCTGGCCTTTTTGCCGCAACAGATGTTTGAGGTTCTGCTTACCTTTGGGTTTCATCGCGGCGCCCCCCCGGTCGCGAACAACGGTTGCGATTGCTGCACCAGATCGGCCACCTTACGCCTTGCGCCACGCTCAAGACCCAATGCGTTGACCTTGCGCAGAAACTCTAACGACCCGCGGTTCAGGCTTTGATTGCGCTGGTTTGGCAAGTCCGCCAACGCGTCGATCACATCGTCCGTCACCCCGGCAAAACGCAGCAATTGCAGCGCCGGCCTGCCCGCCGCGCCCTCGTCTTCCAACCGGAAAAACCGGGTGCGATCGCCACCTATGATGGCGTGCATCCGGCTTTCAAGATCGCCCCAGGTTCCGCAATCTTTGGTCTCACGTTGAAAGTCGGCCCAGGAATGTGGATATTGATCTGACTTAACCGCCTGATTATGCACACTTTTCTTCCACGCCATCATATCGCGGGTGTAAAAGGCATAGTCCGGCACCAGGGGGGCGAAATGCGTCTCAAGCAACGCGATGATGCGTTCCAGCATTGGGTAAAGCGTCACCACCCCGCCTTTGCCGATCATCGCCCCGGGCAGGTTTTCGTGGCTGACAAGAACCGGGCCGGACCCACCCAGCAAATGATCCCGCAGATCACCGATCAGCGCGATAAAGCGGTCTTTGTTTTCCAGCGACGGATCAAGGCTGAACATCATCGCCGCGCGGCCCATCTTTTGCGTGCGCGTGCCCTTGCCGGGGGTCAGAACCTCTAGCTGTGGCGACAAAACTGCGCTGTTACGCGCGGCAAAATGGTGCAGCGACGTGGTCGCAGTTTTCTGGACACCGCAATGGATGACCAGACGCCGCGTTGCCGTGCCGCCCTTTGTCGCTGCCAACTTGTCCACCCGCGCCATCACTGCGTGATCCCCGTTTTCGGTCAGTAAACGCGTTTCTTGGGCGCGAATTTCTTCATGTCCACGCCACCTTCCGCCTGCGTCGTAAGCGGATCAACATGCACCGGGCGATAGGTCAGCTTGGTTTTGCCACCTTCCCCGATCCAGGCCAGCGTGTGCTTGCGCCAATTCTTGTCGTCACGATCCGGGAAGTCCTCTTGCGCGTGGGCACCGCGGCTTTCGTGCCGGGCGTTTGCCCCCTCGATGATCGCCGAGGAATTGGCCATCAGGTTTTGCAGCTCAAGCGTTTCCATCAGATCGCTGTTCCAGATCAGCGACCGGTCGGTCACGTTCAGGTCATTCATCTCGCTGCCCCAGATGTCGGCAATTTCCTTTACCCCGTGGGCCAGCGATTCAGTGGTGCGGAATACGGCTGCGTTGTTCTGCATCGACTTCTGCATCTTCAGACGCACCTCTGCGGTCGGGTGGCCACCGTTGGCGTGGCGCACCTGATCAAACCGGCCGAGGATCTCGTCGGCCTTGGCCGCCCCCGAGTTCGGCACAGCGCCGGCACGATCCACCACTTCGCCCGCGCGGACCGACGTGGCACGCCCCAGAACCACCAGATCAAGCAGTGAATTGGTGCCCAGCCGGTTGGCCCCATGCAACGAGGCACTGGCGCATTCGCCCGCCGCCATCAGCCCCGGCACAATCGCATCCGGGTCGGTCTTGGTCGGGCGAAGAACCTCGCCCCAGTAATTGGTCGGCACCCCGCCCATATTATAGTGACAGGTGGGCAGAACCGGAATCGGTTCCTTGGTGACATCGACGCCGGTGAAAATCCGCGCGCTTTCGGCGATCCCCGGCAGGCGTTCATAGATCACTTCGGCCGGCAGATGCGAAAGGTTCAGGTCGATGTGGTCCTTTAGCGGGCCAACCCCACGACCTTCGCGGATCTCCATCGTCATACAGCGTGAAACCACATCGCGGCTGGCCAGATCCTTGAAGGTCGGCGCATAACGCTCCATGAAACGTTCGCCCTCAGAGTTGGTCAGATACCCGCCTTCGCCACGTACCCCTTCGGTGATCAACGGGCCGACCCCGTAGATGCCTGTGGGGTGGAATTGCACGAATTCCATATCCTGAAGCGGCAACCCGGCCCGCGCCACCAACCCGGCCCCATCGCCGGTACAGGTGTGCGCAGACGTCGCGCTGAAATAGGCCCGCCCGGCCCCGCCGGTGGCCAGCACAACCAGCTTGGCGTTGAACCGGTGCATGGTGCCGTCGTCCAGTTTCCAGGCCATTATCCCGGTGCAGGCACCATCGTCGGACATGATCAGATCAAGCGCGAAATACTCGATATAGAATTCTGCGTTGTGCTTGAGGCTCTGACCGTAAAGCGTGTGCAACATGGCGTGGCCGGTGCGGTCAGCGGCGGCACAGGCACGCGCCACCGGTTTGCCTTCGCCGTATTCTGTGACATGCCCGCCGAACGGGCGTTGATAGATCTTGCCGTCTTCGGTGCGCGAGAACGGCACACCGTAATGTTCCAGTTCGTACACCGCGCGTGGCGCTTCGCGGGCGACATATTCAATCGTGTCATTGTCCCCAAGCCAGTCCGACCCCTTGACGGTGTCGTACATGTGCCATTGCCAACTGTCCTCGCCCATGTTGCCAAGCGACGCCGCGACGCCGCCCTGTGCGGCAACCGTATGGCTGCGTGTGGGGAAAACTTTGGTCACGCACGCGGTGCGCAACCCCTGTTCCGCCATGCCCAGCGTGGCGCGCAGGCCAGCGCCGCCAGCCCCCACAACCACAACGTCATAGTCATGCGTCTCGTATTCATAAGCAGCCATAATGTCCGTCCTTCAGAGCGCGATTTTGACCAGAGCATACAGCCCGGTCGCGGTCAGGCCATAACTTAGCGCGGCGATGATCATGATCAGCACCTTGCGCGTCGATTTCTTGGTATAGTCATCCAGCACGGACTGCATTCCATTGCGAAAATGCTGCATCCCCACCACCAGAACCAACCCGGTGACAATCGCCGGAATGGGCCGGCTGAACACGGCAATGGCTTCTTCATATGTGCCGCCCAGCGCGCGGCCAAAGATGAACAGGAACGTCGGCACGATCAGTGCCAGACCAAAGGCGCTGATCTGCATGTGCCAATGATGCGAGGTTCCGGAATGTGCGGCCCCGCGCCCTACTGCGCGTTTGCGGTCGGTTAGATATCGCATGTGTCCGCTCTTTCTATTGGATGATGATCAGGGTTAGCAGCGCCAGCACCACCGACCCGATGATAACGGCCCAGCCCAGCTTCTCTGCCGTTTCAATCTCAAGCCCGTTGCCCGCGTCAAAATACAGGTGCCGCATCCCGGCCAGATAGTGATACCAGATCGCCCACACCGAAAGCGCCATCACCAGATCGCCCAGCATCGAGGTGATCACCCCATTGGCCAGATCATAGGCCGCCGGCGAGGTCGCCGCCGCCAGCAACCACCACACAATCAGGAACGCCGCCAGCAAAAGCGAGATCCCGGTAAGGCGGTTTACGATTGACGTGATCGACGTCAACTGCGGTCGGTAGATCGACAAATGCGGCGATAGCGGGCGCTCACCCGGAGTGACATCGGCCATGACGGCTCCTTTGTTGATTGCTATGCCTGTTTTTAAACGTTTTTCGCCGACTGTCACGCCGAGTCGATGGAAAAATCGCGGTAATTTTACACGCAGACGCGGATTGATCCCGAAATGTGATCACAGGCCCGATTGCTGTGATCACAAAGTTACCAAAACTTGTGACGGCAGGCGATATTGCATCTGCGAAGGCCGGCTGATCGCGGCCAAAACCGCGCCCTACTCCAGTGCAGCGGTTTGCCGGGTCACTTCGCGCAACAGCTTTCTGCGGATCTGATCCGGGTAATCCTCGTAACTGCTGGCGGAAACGACAAACGCCCCTTCGCCGACAATGACGTTCTCAAAGAAATAGGCGGTCAGGTCCGGGTCACTTGCCTCTATCGCGATGGCGTTGACGATAATCCCCGCCGCGCGAATGGCCTCATGCGCCTCGGTGGGGGCAATGCCCTCATTGGACACCCCATCCCCGGAAATGTCGATCAACTTGCGCGCGCAATGCGACATCCCCTCAAACGCCGCCAGAGTATGCGTCAACGCCTCGCCCACCGCGGTAGAGTAATTGCGCCAAAGCCTCGGGTCTCTGGCAACGCCGTCGGCAAACCCCTCTAACGCCGCGAAACTGTCGATCCGGGTCCAGGCAATGGTGATCTGTTGGCGGGTCGATCCGGTCCATTGCACCAACATCAACTCGGCCTGCGCCAGAACCAGCGCATCGGCAATCACCGGGTCGCGCAAGGCTGTGGCCAGACCATCCATCTGCGTGCGGTATTCACCGGAATCGACCGACCCG
>NVQY01000021.1 GCA_002400675.1 Paracoccaceae bacterium
TCGTATTCCTCCATGGTCTTTACGACCGGGAACCCCGCCATTCTGATCAGGGTCGAGGCGGATCCGCTGCCTGACAGGTGATGTTTGCATCACCGAGAAGGGGGATCGTCGGCAATCCCGTTCGGCCACCAGCACGTTCTCCAGGAAATCGGTGAACGATTGCTCGGTCTCGGCAGCGGCACTTGCCAGCGCCGGATAGCTGTTGAGCGTGAGCGCTTTTGTACGCTGAACCGATCACTACAATAATACGCCGACCAAGCAGACCAGCTCCGGCGCATTCAGGTTTGACATCGTTGGCAACAAGCGAAAGCGGTTCATACCGCTTTCGCTTTATATCTTCATTGCCATCCTCAAACGGGTAGATGGTGACAAAATAAAGATGCGCCAACGCGGCCTTGGAGAGCGCAGGCAATTTGCTGGTGTCAAACCAATCAAGAAAACGGCTCATCTCGGTTTGCATTTGCGCCGAGGGTGGGGCTTCAAAATGAACAATCGGCTTTTGCAGCGGGCCAGATACCACCTGCATGGCGCCCTTATGGGTGCGGTATCCGCCGACCATGCCCAAATCCGCCCTCCCAGCACAGACCAAACGGTGCCAGTTGAACATCATGTCGTGGGTTAAGGCTTCGCCAAGGCCGTTGAAACAGGACACCATCAGCTCGGCAATGCCCGTTTCTGCCGGTCCCGCGCGCCGATCTGCCTTTAAGCCAAATTGGAGACGCACCGAGGACTGAACCGAGGCACGGTCCAAATATTCGCCTTCGATCTCCGATATTTTCAGCGCTTCGTCACTGACCAGGTCGATCTTGTGTTTGGCGAAGGGAATGGACCTGGCAAMGRACGTTCTCTGGTCAAAACTGCAATTTCTCACGTGAATGTGGACCTACAAGAACGTATATGCCTCCCCAAAAGAAATCGGAGAGGCATAGCTGAGAAGTGAAGCCTGACTTGTGCGCTACTTCAACAGCACATCCAGTGGTACAGGTTCGCTGATCGTCCAGGTGTCAATCCATGCCGGCGTACCATTGGTGATCTCGATGATCTGCATTTCCGCCGAGTTTTGGTGATGTATTTCCGAAGTGAAGGTACGCGGGCCGAAAATCGTCGGCTCGTCACGCATCTTTTCAAGTTCGGCCACCACCGGGCCACTGTCAACCGTGCCTGCGCGTTCGACCGCCTTGGCCCACAAGTCGATCAGCACGTAACCGGGATAGGCATAGGTACTTGCTGGCCGGGACCCGCTCACCTTTTCAAAGTTTACGTTGAAGGCTTCGACTTCCGGGCGCGGATCGTCGCCGTAGATTGACCCCTGCACCGGCACAATGAAGCCTGACAGATTAGGCACGGCATTTAGCCAGTAAGAGCCATCCACAGCCGACCCGTTCAGGATTAGAGAATTGATTCCCGAGGCGCGAATCTGGCGCACGGCGGCACCGGCACCGGGCATGTAGGAACACAGCATGATAGCGTCGGGTTCTTCGGCCAGAGCCTTGATACGGGTGATCTGGCTGGCAATCGAAGCATCACCGTTCTTGAACGTGTCACGACCCACGGTTTCGCCGCCGACCTTGGGGAACATCCAGTCGAAGCCAGTGCAAATGCCCTTGTCGTATTCAATGGTGGGGTCAAGCAGCACATAGCCGGTCTTGACGCCGCGTTCCTTCACCGACCATTCCGCCATGGTTGCGCCCTGAACGGCGGCCAGAACCGAGGCCGAAAAGCTGTTCGGCCCGACGCCCTGAATGCCGGCCTTGATGTCTTCGGCACAAAGCGAGAATGAGATCATGCCGACGGCCTCGGCCGCCAACGAGGCGGGGGCGCTGAAATCATAGTCGCAACTGACGATCAGCATGTCTACCTCTTCGTCCACCAGAAGCTGCCCGGCCTGTGCCGCCTGTGCCTGATCGGATTTGGTATCGGCCTCAATCCATTTGATCTGTTTACCCAGCAATCCGCCACTGGCGTTGATTTCGTCGATGCGGATGCGGGCAGAGGTGACGGCGGGGGTGTCATAGGCCTCGACCCAGCCGGATTTGGCAATGGCAAAGCCGATGTTGATGTCTTGCGCCAGTGCCGGGGACACAAGCCCCAGTGCCAGCACCGTGGCGGTTAGAAAGGTTTTCATTGTCTTACTCCTTTGTTGGATTGGTTACTTTTTTGGTTGATTTGCGGTCTTGGCACCTTGCCGGACCAAGAATGAAAACAGGTTCAGGCGAAATTCACGCCCCCCCGTCAGGCCTGCGGGTCGCCGGATCAGCACCACGATCATCACCACGCCAATGACAATTTCCTGCGCGCCGGTAGGAATGGAAAATTCGACGCCGGCGATGCTGCCGCCGCGCTCCATGCGCACAAGTGCCTCAATCATGATTGACAGCACCAATACCCCAGTGACCGCCCCGGTCAGGCTGTTGATGCCGCCGACCACCAGCATGGCAAGGGTGATGAAGGTAACGCCAAGGTAGAAGCTGCCGGGGTTCAGAACCCCCAGCGAATGACCCAGCAGCACGCCCGCCACACCGGTAAAAAATGCCGAGATAACCAGCGCCAACAGGCGGTGGCGATACATGTCGATGCCCGATGCCGCCGCTGCCACCTCGTCCTCGCGGCTGGCCCGCAGTGCCAGACCCGAGGCCGAATTGGCATAGATCGCCGCCACCAGCACCGCCGCACTAGCCCAGCCCAGCGTCACCCATTGGTCGGCGTAACGCGCCAGGCCGATTACCGACGATGTGGCCCCGGTCACGCCTTCCCAGTTGGAATAGACGGTGTTGACAATGGCCAGAAAGGCAAAGGTGGCAATGGACGCGGCAATGCCGGACAGGCGCAGGATCGCCAGCCCCAACAGCAACGCCACAAAAGACGCCAAAAGGCCCGAGGCAATGGCCGCCGCCAGAAGTGGCCATTGCGCCTCGGCCAGCCAGTCCCACAGTCCCGGCAACRGCAGTGATTTCATTTGTGGCTTGAGCGTCAGCCAGGCCGATCCATAAGCGCCGATTGCCATGAACCCGGCATGGCCAAAGCTGACCAGCCCGGAATTGCCGACAAATATCCACAGGCCGACCACAAATGTCACCCGGATCAGGGTTTGTGCCGCCATTCGCGCCAGCGATTTGTCGCCAAAAATCGTCACCAGAACCGTGAAGATGATCAGCGCAACGATCAACAGTACCGGCGTGCTCCAGGCATCAAGGCGTTTCATGTCATGTTTGTTGGCCATTGCGTCAGACCCTCGGCCCGGCAGAGCGCAGCGCAAACAGCCCCTGCGGTTTGGCCAGCAAGATAACGATTACAAACAGATACAGAAACGCATCGCGAAAGGCCCGGATTTCCAGCGGTAGGAAAGTTTGCAACACCACCGATATGGCCCCGATCAGGAAACCCGCCGCCACCGCGCCCGGCAGGCTGCCAAGGCCACCAATCACCGTGGCGATGAAGGCGGTCAGCATGATCTGTCCGCCCATGCGGATGTCGGCCACGCCGGTTTGCGTGGCCATGATCAGCGCCACTGCCGCCGCCAGGGCTCCGGACAGGGCAAAAGCCCCGGTAATGACCACATTGGCGCGCACGCCCAGCAACCTTGCCATGGTGAAATTCTCGGCTGCGGCCCGCATCTCAAGACCGATCCGGGTTTTCTTGAGCAGCAATGCCAGGCCGGCCACCACAATTAGCGTGGTGGCGATCACGATCAGTTGCAAAAGCGGGATCGAGGCACCGGCAATGTCGACGGGTGTGTTCAGGTCCGGCCACAGGCTGATCGCCTTGGCGCGGCTGCTGTAGACGGTGAGCATGACGTTCTGGATCACAAACCCGAGCGCAAAGGACGAAATCATCATCGCTACCGGGGTGGCACCGCGCATGTGGCGGAAGATCACGTATTCAGATGCCACGGCGATGCCGGCACCAATGGCCAGGATTACAGGGATCAAAAGCAGCGTTGGCAGCTTGCCGATGAACATCACCGCCACCACATCCGAGGACGGCAGGATCAGCGCGAACACGCAGAATGCGATATAGTTGCCATGGGCGAAATTCACCAGATTCATCACCCCGAAAATCAGCGCGATACCCAAGGCCGCCATGGCATAGATGCCGCCCAGCGACAGGGCATCAAACAAAAGCTGTGGTGCTGCGTTCATCTGTGGGTCTCCGCGCCTGAGGGGGCCTTGGATTGGCCAAAATATGCTTCATTTAGCAGGTCGCTTTCGGCGAACTCGCCCGCGTCACCGGTCGCCACCACCTTGCCGCCACGCAAGACCACCATGCGCCCACCGACCCGCGCCGCCCGGACCGAGCTTTGCTCGACGATCAAAAGTGTCAGACCGCGCGCCTTTTGCAGGGCAATCAGTGTGTCATAGACCTGATCGACGATATTGGGGGCCAGCCCCAGCGAAGGCTCATCGACCATCAACAGCTTGGGGTTGGTCATCAACGCGCGCCCGATTGCCAGCATTTGCTGTTGCCCACCGGACAAGTCTCCAGCGCTGGTATGGCGACGTTCGTGCAACACCGGAAAGGATTGATAGATTTCCTGCATATCCTCGGCAATCGCTTGATAGTCGCGGCGAATGCCGGTACCGACGCGCAGGTTTTCCTCGACACTCAGCGTGCCGAATATCTCGCGCCCTTCGGGCACCATCGACAAGCCCAGCCGGGCAATGTTTTCGGGCGCGCGGCCTGACAGCAATTCACCGTCCATCTCGATGCGGCCATGGGTGGTTGGAACCGCGCCGCTAATCGCTTTCAACAACGATGATTTCCCAGCCCCGTTAGGCCCGGCGACAAACAAGCGTTCACCCTCATCCAGATGCAAGGATACATCCATGAGCGCAGGCACCTTGCCATAGCGTACCGACAAGTCAAACACCCCGAGTCGCGCCATCACGTCACCTCCTGATCACGACCAAGATAGGCCTCGCGGACCGCCTGACTGGTCAGGATAACGTCACGGTTGCCTTCTTCGATCACCTGGCCCGCATCCAACACATAGACATGGTGCGACACCGACAGCACCAGCCCGACATTGTGTTCGATCAGCAGCACACCACAGCCCAGTTCGTCGGCGATGCGGGTGATCAGCCCGGCCAGATCGGTTGCCTCGGCCTCGGACATGCCTGCCGCCGGTTCGTCCAGCAACAGAAATGACGGTCCGAACATCAGTGCACGGGCAATGCCGACGCGGCGTTCGTCAGTGTAAGGCAACCCGGCGACGGGTAGTTCGGCCAGTTCTGCCGCCCCCATCCAGTCCAGCAATCGCAGCGCTTCGGTCTCGGATGCGCGCCGGGTATGGCCCAGCCCCACGCCGGTAACACCCAGGTTGTCCAACACGTCGAGCCCGGTGAACAGCCGCCCGGCCTGAAATGTGCGCGCGATCCCGGAGCGGCGCAGCGCGTGCGGTTTCAGGTGTCCGACCGGCGCGCCATTCAGCGTCACGTTGCCGGTCGAGGGCACTTGAAACCCGGTCAGCACGTTAACCATTGTGGTCTTGCCCGCACCGTTCGGGCCGATCAGCCCATGCACAGCACCGGGCGTGACCATCAGGGATACATCTGACAGCGCCGTGAAGCCACCGAAAGTGACACTCACGTCGCTGGCTTTCAGTACCGGTTCTGGGTTTGGTGCCAGTCCTGTCATGCGCTGGTCTGCTCCATTTGCGCGCCATTTGCGGACGCAGCACTGGCGGCGTCCACGGTCAGGACATAGACGCCGCTTTCGTGCAGGCTGGCGCGCCAGCCGGGTTCGATGACGATTGTGGTGGTCACCTCTTCGATCACTGCCGGCCCTTGCAGTTCATCGCCTGCCCCCAGTTGGGCACCGTCATAAACCGGCGTTGCACACGCTGGGCCATCGGGTGAGAACACCATGTTGCGCGTGGCTTTCCGGGCCTGATCCACGCCTTTGCCCGGGGCAATCTTCATCTGCGCGGGCTTGTCCACCTGGCCGATAATGGTGCTTTCGACATTGACCACCTCGACCGGGCTGGTCAGCTCGTCATATGTATAAAGTTCGCGGTGACGGGCGTGAAATGCATCCCTGATCTGGGCCAGCGTGCTTTCGGTGATTTCGAACACGTCAATTTCAACCGTGCATTCATGCACCTGCCCCACATAGCGCATATCAAGCGAGCGGCCGATACTGATCTTGTCCTCGGCAAAGCCATCACCCGACAGGTCTTCGTGCCCGCGCGCCTCTAGCCCGGCAAACAACCTGTCAAGATGCGCGGCGGCCCCGGCCCCCTCGAGCCGGATCGGTGACGGGGCCATGTAGTTGTATTTGACGTCCGAAATGATCTGACCATAGGCGCACAGCCCCGAGGCCAGTTTCGACACCAGCACGCGGGAAACGCCCATTTCACGGGCCAGCGCGGTAATATGCGCCCCAGTGCCGCCACCCGCACCCATCAGCGCGAAATCGCGCGGGTCATAGCCGCGTTCAACCGATACCCGGCGGATGCCGTTGACCATGTTGTTGTTGACGATGGTGAACATGCCATAAGCCGCCTTTGCCACCGATATTCCCAGCGGTTCGGCCAGCTTTTCGCGGATCGCGCGGTGCGCCTTGTCCACATCCAGCGGCAGACGCCCGCCAACCAATCCGTCCGGGTTGAGATAGCCCAGCACCAGATTGGCATCCGTCACGGTGGGATTTTCGCCGCCCTGACTGTAACAGGCCGGGCCGGGTTCGGAGCCTGCCGATTGCGGGCCGACCTGCATCAGGCCCATGCTATCAATCCAGCCGATTGACCCGCCGCCCGCGCCCAGGGTTTCCACCTGGATCATCGGAATGCCGATGCGGTAGCGCAGAAAGTCGATGTTCTTGTTGATGTTGGCCTTGCCGTCCTTGGTCAGGGTGATGTCAAAGGATGTGCCGCCCATATCGATAGTAATGATGTTCTGTTCGCCCCATGGTTTGGCAATCTGCAACGCTGCCTGCGGGGCCGATGCGGGACCGGAGTTGATTGCATAGACTGACTGGGCGGAAACAACCTTGCCCAGGGCCAGCCCGCCATTGGACTGGAAATAGCGCACCGGGTGCTGGCTGCCCAATTCGTGGAAATAAGCGTCGATACCTTCTACATAGCGTTGCAGGATTGGCGCGAGATAGGCGTTGACGATGGCGGTCGAGGTGCGGGTGTATTCGCGCACCTGCGGATAAAGATCGCTGCCGACGGTCAGGCGAATGTCCGGCATCATCTCGCGCACTATGTCGGCGGCGCGCTGTTCATGGTCGGGGTGCAGGACCGACCAGACAAAGCTGATGGCAACCGATTCCACGCCCTCGGCCAGAAAATGACGACAGGCGGCGCGCACGTCGTCGTCAACCATCGGGGTCTTGACCGACCCGTCGGAAATCACCCGTTCGCGAATGCCATGGCGCAGGTAACGCGGCACCAGCATGGTGGCGGGCGGATAATCCGGATCATAGCGATAGCCGTCTTCCTTGTGGCCCAGGCGAATTTCGATGCTGTCCTCGTGGCCTTTGGTGGCGATCAGGCCGGTTTTGGCACCGGAATGGGTGATCAGCGCGTTCAGCCCGACGGTGGTGCCGTTGATGCACAGGTCAGAGTTTGAAACCACATCCTGCGCCGATATGCCGGTTTCCTCGGCGATCAGCGCCAGACCGTTGCGGATCGCCACTGTCGGGTCGTGCGGGGTCGACAAGACCTTGAACAGGCGCACGTCGCCGGCGCGGTCCGCCAGAATGAAATCGGTAAAGGTGCCGCCGGCATCAATGCCCAGCCGATAGAGATTACGCATTGCTTGCCTCCTTGTGATCAACGGCTGCGGCGCGGGTGCGGGCGGTGGCGGTGGCGGACAGGTCAACACCAAGGGTTTCGGGGTCATCAATTACTACGCCGTAGTCTCGCCGCGCCCCCTCGACCGAGACCAGCCGGTTGCGAATATCATCGACCACCTTGCCCACATCGCGTTCAAACGGGTTGCCATAGCCGCCACCGCCGGGGTTCATATTGGCGGCAATCTCGCCCGGTTTGATGATCTCGATGACGTTTTCCTTGATCACCTGAGTTTCGCCATTGCGGGTGATTTCAAGCCGCCCGACCTTTTGTTCGACCATGGTTGATTTCGCGCCCGCCGCCCCCATTGCCGGAATGCGCCGCCCTTCGCCAAAGGTGATCAGGGTCATGTCGCCGTCCAGCGGCTCCACCGCCCAGCGGGTGCCCGAGCCACCGCGCAAACGTCCGGCACCGCCCGAATCGGTCATCAGTCCGTATTCGTGGATGATGATCGGGTATGAATGCTCCAGCATCTCAATATCGCCCGAGGTCAGCGCGCCAAAACAGCACTCTGGCCCGCAGGCGTGCCAGCCGTCCTGACTGTTGGTAGCCCCGGCCCCCGAGATGATCGAGGCCAGCACCATGGTGACATATTCCTCGTCATGGCGATTGTCCCACCCGGCAATATTGCAGCCATTGGCGTGGCCCCAACTSGCCGAAACCTTGTCCGGCACCGCCCGTTCAAAGGCCAGACGTACCGCGTCGGTCAGAGTCTCCATCGGCGTAGTGGTGCWGTTCATATGCGGGGCCGGAGAACGCGCGTTGCACAGCGTACCCTTTGGCCCCATGTCCACGGTGATATTGCGATACAGACCTTCGTTATAGGGTGGGGGCAATTGTGCGAACATCATCAGGCCAAGGTAGACGCCGGAATAGCTGTTGCCTTCGTAAGAGTTGATGAAATAGGGAATTTGCGGCGGGCTGTCGATTTCGATATGGCAGTTTTCGCCCTTGATGGYCACCGTGGCTGTGATGTCCAGATCACCAAACCCGTGGCCTGCATCCTCTACAATGGCGGTGCCTGAATACGTCCCGTCGGGCACCTTGGCGATCAGCGAATCCATGTGTCGGTTGGCCATTTTCAGCAACTCTTCGATGCAGTCCTGCACCACTTCAAGCCCGTATTTGTCCAGCAGGGCGATCAGGTTGCGCGCGCCCACCTGACACGCGCCAATCAATGCGTTGAAATCACCCTCTTGATCACGCCTTGCGCGCATATTGGTCAGCAGCATGTTCAGAATGTCGTCGCGCGGCACGCCCTTGTCCCAGATCTTGATTGGCGGGATGCGCAGACCTTCGGCATAGATCTCGGTGGCCGCAGGGTTGTAACCGGCAGGAACAGGCCCGCCGATGTCGGTCAGATGGCCCTTGCAGACGGTCCAGAATATCAGCTCTCCGTGATAGAACACCGGGTAATACATGCAGGTATCGATGATGTGGCTGCCAGCGTAATCCGGATCGTTGTGCAGGATCAGATCGCCCTCGTGGATGTCGCCCTTGAAGAACCCGTCAACCGCCTTCATCGCCGGAATCAAAGACCCGAGGTGGATGGGGATGTCCTGACCTTGCAGGATCATCTCGGGCGTGTGGTTGAACAGTGCTGTGGAATAGTCATGCGCCAGATTGAACACCGAGCTGCGCGCGGTCTGTTCCAGCGTCAGGGTCATTTCGCGCTGGGTGGTTTCCAGCACACCACGCACCACCGACAGGGTGATCGGGTCAACCTTGGTTTCTGCCTTACTATCTGCCATTTTGCTTCATCCTTGTGCATTCATGTTGCTGGCAAGACTCGGCCGGAAAGCGTTCCCGGTCTTGATGCTGGGCGCGCAATCGTTTGACCCTGCGCGCACAACCTTTGATTCTTCTTGTTTTTTATCGCCTGGGCGATACCCTTGCGTTGGGGGAAAATCGCCATGCACACCGAGTTCGTGTTTTCCACGTCCGACACAGCTCAGACCGGTCGGGCGGATGCCTGGAACCGGGTCATTGCCGAAAGCTATTTTCCGCTGGACCTGAGTTTCCGGGACAAACAGCGCTTTAATGGCCGGCTTGAGCGGGCAACGCTGGGCCATGTGGGGTTTTCGCGGCTGACCTCGCAACCGGCCAGCTATGAACGCCGCGCCACCCATTTGTGCAATGCCCGAGAAGAGGAATACCTTGTCACCCTGCCGCGCAGCGCCCCGGTTGAATTCCGCCAGTTGGGTCGGGATGTGCGGTGCGATCCGGGCGGTTTCATCATTGAACGCGGCGACGAACCTTACCGGTTCAGGTACGAAAAACCCAATGATCTGTTTGTGCTGAAAGTCTCGCGCAAGGCGCTGTCGGAACGGGTGCGCGACCCGGATCGATTTTGCGCCCGGGTGATCGACGCCACATCCGGATCGGCGGCCTTGTTCGCTTCGATGGTGGCGCATGTGCATGCGCGCCTGCCCGAGTTGGGGGCCTCGGCGGGGGAATTGCTGGGTCGGCAGATGCTGGAACTGCTGGGGTTGGCGCTGGATGATGCGGGCGGGCCGACCGACAATGGCGCATCCGTGGTGCGCGCCGCACATCTGACGCGGGTGGAGCGGTTCATTCGCGCCAATCTCAAACATCCCGACCTTTCGCCCGGGTTTATTGCCGCCGGGTGCGGTATCTCTACGCGCTATCTGCATGACCTGTTCCGGGACGTGAACGGCACCGTGTCGCAACACATCCGCGACCAGCGTCTGATTGCGGCGCGCGACCGGCTTGCGGCGTCTGGTTCGGTGCGGATTGCCGATGTTGCCTATCGGTTCGGGTTCTCGGATCAGGCGCAGTTTTCGCGGCTGTTCAAGGCGCGGTTTGGTGTCACCCCATCCGATTTTCAGCGCCAACCGGCCATGCGGCACCCGACCTGACCTGTGCGGGCTGGCTAAGCTCACGCCAGCGCCTCGCGGAGGCGTTGCAGGGCCGTGCGCCGTTCGCCCCGCGCCGCCAATGCGCCCGCCATATCGACCTTGACGAACTTTACCGGCATGTGCGGCTGTAGCTGGCCGATGAAATCCATGTCGGCGGATATGATCGCGCCAAGGGTGAAATAGCCCCCCCCCGATACCGCGTCACGGTGCAGCACGATGGGTTCGCTACCCCCCGGCACCTGAATCGAGCCATAAGAATAACAGCCGTCAACGATGTTGGACGGATCAGCACCAGCCCCAAAGGGTGGTTCGCGGTCAACAAATTCCAGCGCCCGACCGCCCCGGAACCGGTATCCCATTCGGTCCGCCTCGGGGGCGACTTTCCACTCGTCGTCAAAGAATGCATGACCCGCCGCTTCGGTCAGCCGGTGCCAGTAAAGGCCGGGTAGAACCCGCAAACGGGCCGGATTGTCCGGCAACCGGCGCAAGGCTGGTGCCACCTGTTGCCCTGCCTTGCCGTTTGACGCGGTCCCTACCGGCAATTCATCGCCGGTTTCAACATTGCGCCCATTCACGCCGCCCAAAGCACCAATCGGATAGGTTGACCGGCTACCAAGGGCGGGCTTGGTATCAATTCCGCCGCTGACGGCGATATAGGCGCGCGCGCCGGATTTGAGGAAATCAAAGCTGAGAACCTGCCCGGCTTTTACCTGAAACGATGCCCAGCCGTCGCGCGGTTCTCCGTCTACCTTTACCGGCAGGTCTGCGCCGGTCACGGCAACAATGGCGTCTCTGGTGAATTCGATTTTCGGCCCCAGAAACACCACCTCAAGACAGGCGGCCCCTTCGGGATTGCCAACCAGCAGGTTGGCGGCGCGCAGCGAAAACCGGTCCATCGCCCCGCTTATGGGAATGCCCAGATGGAAATACCCCGGTCGGCCAAGGTCCTGGATCGAGGTGGAAAGCCCGTGATTGATGATTTTAAGCGTCATTTAGGGCCTCCATCAGTCTGGCGTTGGTGCCGGTCATGTCAGCGTTGAATTCTTCAAGGTCAAACGCGACCTTGGCGATGCGCGGGCTATATGTACCCGCCTCGACCGCCGCGACGATCCGGTCGTATTCCTGACGGTCAACCGGTTTCCATTTGACGATGTCGCCCGGGCGGAAAAACACCATGAAATCCGTTAGGTACGATATTTTCTGTTCCGGGTCATAGATCGGCATCGGGGTGATGCCGAACATCTGATAGCCGCCCGCGCCGCGCACAGAATAGATGCAGGAAAAACATCCCCCATAACCCACCGTCAGTTTGGGCGTATCGGTGCGCGGGCTGAGGTATTTGGGGACCTGCAACTGTTTTTCGCGCTCGACCAACTGATAGAGGAACGGCAGCCCCGCGACAAAGCCGACCATCGACACAAACCACGGCGTTGAGTGATGCGCCTCGATGAAGCCATCAACACTGTCGTACCCGTTGATCCGCGCGGCATAATCCAGATCGCTGCCCGACGGGTCCTGATGACGCTCGCGAAAGCGCATCAGGGTTTCGTGGGTCCATGGGTCCTGATAATAGACCGGGATTTCGATGATCCGCGTATCCAGACGCTTGTCGGCATGTTCTGCCTGCGTCTCCAGTTCCTTGACCCGTGCCATGATCGCGTCCGGGGCAATCACATCCGGGTCGAAACGCACCTGAAACGACGCATTGGCCGGGCAAATTTCGGTCACGCCGTCGATGTTAGCGTCGCGCACCACCTTGCTCATCGACAGGGATTTGAAAAACGCCTCGAGCGACATCTCGTCACCGATTTCGACAAATACATGCTCGTCGCCGCCATATGAGTATCTTGTTCTCATGGCACTTCTCCCTTTGTCAGATTTCCCGCGTCCAGCCATGGTTCCAGCCATTGGGTATGAAAATTTCCCGCCAACACATCCGGGTCGCGGGTCAGCGCCAGATGCAGGGGAATTGTGGTTTTCAACCCGTCGATTTGCAACGCCTCAAGCGCGTGCACCAGCCGGGCGATGGCATCTTGCCGGTCCTGCCCATGCACAATCAGCTTGCCGATCAGCGAGTCGTAAAAGGGCGGGATCGCGTAGCCCGGGTAAAGAAAATGATCAAACCGCACGCCCTTGCCGCTTGGGACGATCAACCCCGTGACCACGCCGGGAAAGGGCATGAACTGCATATGTGGGTCTTCGGCGTTGATGCGCACTTCGATGGCGTGGCCGGTCTTGGAGATGTCGCTTTGCGCGACACTCAGGGGCTGGCCCCCCGCTATGCAGAGCATTTCCTGCACCAGGTCAATGCCGGTGGTCATCTCGGAAACAGGGTGTTCCACCTGAATCCGGGTGTTCATTTCGATGAAATAGAAATCCTTGCTGGCCTCGTCATAAAGATATTCCACCGTGCCGGCACCGCAATACTGAACCGCCTCGGCCAGCGCGACAGCGGTTTGGCACAGGTGCTGACGGGTTGCCTCGTCCAGACAGGTCGCCCCGGCCTCTTCCCAGACCTTTTGGCGGCGGCGTTGCAACGAACATTCGCGTTCAAAGAAATGCACCGCATCTGTGCCATCGCCCATGATCTGTACCTCGATATGGCGCGGCGCGCGGATCGAGCGTTCAAGGTAAAGCCCGCCATCACCAAAGGCGGCTTCGGCCTCGGCCTTTGCCTGCGGGGCCATGGCGCGCAGATCATCCTCGTTTTGGGCAATGCGGATGCCGCGCCCTCCGCCCCCGGCGGCGGCCTTGATCATGACCGGATAACCAATTTCTGCCGCCACGCGGGCCGCGTCGTCAACGCTGTCGATGCGCCCGACCGAGCCGGGCACGATGGGCACCCCGGCGGCCCGTGCAATGGCGCGCGCGGATACCTTGTCACCCATCTGCTGAATCGTATCGGCTGAGGGGCCGACAAAGGTCATGCCCACCTTGATCACCGCGCGGGCAAAATCGGCGCTTTCGGCCAGAAAGCCATAGCCGGGATGCACCGCGTCGGCGGATTTTTTGACCGCAGCCGCGATCACCTTGTCAATGTTCAGATAAGAATCCCGCGCGTGGGGCGCGCCGATGCAGATCGCCTCGTCGGCCAGGCGCACGGCCAGCATGTCCTTGTCAGCCTCTGAGAACACCTGAATCGTGGTTATCCCCAGCGCCTTGGCCGCCCGAATGATCCGAACGGCAATTTCACCGCGGTTGGCGATCAAAAGGCGGTTGATCGCCATGTTCAGTCGCCCAGCTCTGCCAGATCCTGCCCGGCGGTTACCGGTGCTGAATCTTCGGCCGAATAGCTGGCAAACGTGCCGGCGATTTCCGATTTGATCTCGATGAAGGTTTTCATTACTTCGACAAGGCCGATGGTGTCACCTATGGCCACCGCATCGCCGGTGTTCTTGAAGGGGCCGGAACCTGGGTCGGGACGAATATAGAAAGTGCCGGGCAGCGGGGATGGGATTGTTGGCATGGGGTCTCCTGTCGGGTTCAGATGGTGGCCAGAACGGTTGCGGCGGGGGCGATGGTGATGCCGGCGTCGGTCAGGGCGGCACGGATTGCCCGGCCATTTTCAAGCGCACCGGGGGTGTCAGAGTGAAAGCAGATTGATTCAAACTCGATTTCGATTTCGTCGCCCTCGATGGTTTTCACGATACCTTCCTTGCAGGCCCGCACGCATTTGGCGGCGATCTGTTCGGGGTTGGGGCGCGATACCTTGCGGGCAAACACAATTGATCCGCTATTGTCATAGTCCCGGTCGGCAAAGAATTCGCGCGCCACGCTGTAACCGCTTTGTTTGGCGATCTCATAGGTTTTGGACACGCCCATGCAGAAAATGATTGCGTCGCTACAGGTCTTGGCCAGGGTTTCGATCAATAGCCGCGACAGGTCTTCGTTGACCGCCGCCTCCATATAAAGCGCGCCGTGCAGCTTGACATGCTGCAATGGTATCCCGTGACGGCGACCAAATTCGCGCAGTGCGCCGATCTGATATACCACATCGTTTACCAGCTCTTCAGAACTGGCCGCGACATAGCGCCGCCCAAAGCCTTGCAGGTCATGATACCCAGGGTGCGCACCCAGTCCGACGCCATGGGTTTGCGCCAGCCTGACCACCCGATCCATCGAATTGGGATCGCCCGCGTGAAAGCCCGCAGCGATATTTGCCGAGCTGATGATGGACATGATATCGTGGTCTGGAGCATCGCCAATYGTCCACTGGCCAAAGCCTTCGCCCATGTCGCAATTCAGGTCAATGATGTCACGCATAAGGTTTTCCCATGAGTCGTTTGTTGAACCTTAGCGCCCGTGACAGAGGCTGGAAAATATTATATTGCGCTATCGCATAATCTGTTTTTCCGATAATACTAATCTTTATGCCCCAAAGGTCAGCAACATGAAACTGCGTCATCTCAACTATTTCGTCGCCACCGCAGAGTTGGGGCAGGTCAGCCGCGCGGCCACGGCTTTGTCGATCTCCCAGTCGTCGATTACCAGCGCCATCAAAGAGCTTGAAAACCTGCTGGGTGCCAAACTGTTCCGCCGGACTGCGCAGGGCATGGACATGACCGATTCCGGGCGCGAATTTCTGGCCTCGGCCCGTGACATTCTGGAACGGGTCGACCGGGCCAAGAAACTGACCCAACGCCGATCAGTGGTCAGCGGCACGGTTTCTCTGGCTGCGACCTATACGGTTCTGGGTTATTTCCTGCCCTACCATCTGGCCCGGCTGTCGCAGATCCATCCCGGCCTGAAAATCAACCTGCACGAACTGCCGCGCGAAAGCATCGAAGAGGGGCTGCTGTCCAATCGGTTTGATATGGCGGTGGTGCTGACATCTAACCTGACCAACCCGGAAATAGAAACGGAGACCTTGCTGAAATCCTCGCGCCGGCTTTGGGTGGCGAGCGGGCATCACTTTACAACCACCCGCAAGGCCACGTTTGAAGAAATTTCGCTCGAAAATTATATCATGCTAACCGTTGATGAGGCGGCCCACACTACCATGAAATACTGGAGCCAGACCAATCAGGTCCCGAATGTTCAGCTAAGAACGTCCTCGGTCGAAGCGGTCCGTTCGATCATCGCCAACGGACAGGGGATAACCATCTTGTCTGACATGGTGTATCGGCCTTGGTCCCTCGAAGGGCGGCGGATCGAAACTGTCTCCACAGACATTGAAATTCCAACAATGGATGTTGGCCTGGCCTGGAGAAAGTCCAAAGAATTTTCCCAGCCGCTCAATCTACTTTACGATTATTTTCGCGCCAGCTTTATGTCGCCCCAGGTCGAGTAACTGGCCCAGGGCCCGCATGCAGGTATTCCAGCATGGTGTTACGCGCGCATATCACCGCCATTGCCTTGGCCGGTTTTGCTGCGATCCGTTTTTCGGCACCCTTGTTCATGCAGGCAGCTTATGCCTGCTGGAACTGGCCGACCGGTGCCTACTGCCAAGGAACCTGACACCTGCGCACACCGTTGCCGGTATCGATCTCGAGTGACCGATACTCGCCATTTTACCGGAAAAGTGGGAAATGCACGCACATGACCACCGTCAGGCGGGTAATTTCAGGGCTGGATCGAAATGCCGAAACGGGCTGGCTTTTGTGATCCCGAATGGCCACGCCATACTCCGGTCCACTTCAAGCCATCGTACTCTGGCAAGGCCCGGCAGGCTGGTGTAAATCAATGGTGGTGGTCAAATTCGGCCACAAGATGTCCACCCCCCTTGTCTGTTAGATTAACCGCTGAGGGCATATCACCGATGCGCCGTATCGGGCTGGGGATTTCCCCGGTCAACCGTGTGGACGAAGGGCGGTCGTGTGTCGGATCAGGGACCGGTACGGCGGCAATCAAACGCCGGGTATAGGGATGCTGAGGATTGCCAAAAACCTGTGCGCGGGTGCCCATTTCAACAATCTGACCCAGATACATCACGCCAACCCGGTCCGAGATGTTTTCGACAACCGCCATGTCGTGCGAAATGAAAAGATACGCGACGCCCATTTCCTCGGTCAGTTCACGCAGCAGGTCCAGAACCCTGGCCTGAACCGAGACATCCAGTGCTGACACGCTTTCATCAGCGATGATCAGTTTTGGTTGCAGGGCCAGGGCACGGGCGATGCAGATACGTTGGCGCTGACCACCGGAAAATTCATGCGGATAGCGATCCATGTGATCGCGCAAAAGGCCCACGCGATCAAACAGGGTTACGACGCGTTTGGTACGTTCTTGCGGGGTGCCGATGCCATGAATGATCAATGGTTCTGCCACCAGATCCCCCACGCGCATTCGCGGATCAAGCGAGGCCATGGGGTCCTGAAAGATCATCTGAACCTCGCGCCGGATGGCCTTGGTAGCAGCGCGACCCAGGCCTTGAATTTCAGACCCGGCGATGCGGATCTGACCCGAGTATGGCACCAACCCGGCCATTGCCTTGGCGATGGTCGATTTCCCACATCCACTTTCACCGACAAGGGCAAAGGTTTCGCCTGCGCGGATGGAAAATGATACCTTTTCAACCGCGTGAATCTGGTGGCTCACCCGCCCCAGAATGCCGCCGCGAATATCAAACTGGACGCTAAGGTCGCGAATTTCTGCTATCGGTGCGCCGATTTCATGCCTGTTGTTGACCCCAGAGCCATCGCCCATGCGCGGCACAGCCGCAAGCAGCGATCTGGTGTACTCCTGTGCCGGAGCCTGAAATACCTGTCTGACCGGCCCCTGTTCGATCATCTGACCCGATTGCATGACAAGAACCCGGTCGGCCATTTCGGCGACAACCCCCATATCATGGGTTATCAGGATCATGGCTGTCCCCATGTCACGCTGAAGATCGCGCAGCAGGTCCAGCACCTCGCGCTGAACCGTGACATCAAGTGCCGTGGTCGGTTCATCCGCGATCAACACATCGGGGCGAAGGGCGATGGCCATGGCAATCATCACCCGCTGGCGCATGCCGCCGGACAATTCATGCGGGTATTGTGTCATGCGCTTTTCGGGTTGCGACAGGCGCACCGCACTCAGGGCTTGCAGGGCACAGGCGCGCGCCTCTTTCCGGCTGATGGGATCATGCGCCATGATCGCTTCGGTCAGTTGGTTGCCAATACTCATCACCGGATTCAGTGACGTCATCGGCTCTTGAAAAATCATTGCTATGCGATTGCCGCGAATATCGCGCATCCGCGTTTCAGGCAGTGTGATCAGGTCGGTATCACCAAAGAAAATTTGCCCGCCTGTGACCCGAACGGCAGGCGGCGGCAAAAGCCCCATGATTGCCAGCGAGGTGATGGATTTCCCCGACCCGCTTTCACCGGCAATGGCCAGTGTCTCGCCTCGTGCCAGCGAGAAATCAATATTGCTGATCAGCGGCTTCAACCCGGTTTCGGTGTTGACCGAGACCGTCAGGTCGCAAACCTGTAGAACCGCGATAGTATCCGGGGCCAAGGTCCCGGACAGTTTTTTTGTAGCCGCAGTCATTCAAACACGCATCGCGGGAAATAGAACGAAACCAGCCAGTTGGGCATATCCACGATCTCGGAAATCCGCAAATCGCCGCAGGTCGAGACCAGCATGTAAGCGTCTTGCGCCGCCATGCCGCGACTGGCAGACAGGAAATCAACCATCCCCGAAACCGCATCGCGCGCCGCTGCCATCAGGTCAGGCCCGATGCCGGTGGTCACCTCATAACCCTTGGCATCAAGGTGATTGGTGACCGGCCCCGGCGTGGTAAAGCGTGGTGATTTCAGATTGGCACCCTTGATCAGATCAAGGGTCATGACCGTATCCATCGGCGATTCGATCGCCGTGCCGCAAACCTCTCCGTCGCCCTGTGCTGCATGGGTGTCACCGACCGAAAACAACGCGCCTGCCACCTCGACCGGCAGGTAAAGCGTGGTGCCCGCCGCAAGATCGCGAATGTCCATGTTGCCACCAACCCGACGCGGCGGCACGATAGAGTGCAGCCCGTCTTCGCCCAACGCATTGCCGATAGTCCCGGCAAAAGGTTTCAGCGGCACCCGGCCATCCTTGCCAAACAAGGCCGGTTCCAGCGTATCGGGATCGTATTTCCAGATTGTCAGCGCCGGGTCGGGGAACTGGTCCGCCAACAGGCCAAAGCCCGGAATGTTGGCGGTCCAGCCAAAGCCCGAAGGTTTGAAGCTTTCGATGGTGATTTTCAGCGCATCGCCCGGTTCGGCACCCTCAACAAAGATCGGCCCGTTGACCGGGTTGATCTTGCCAAAATCCAATGTGGAAACATCGCTTACGGTGCTGTCCGCCGTCAGCTGCCCGGCCGATGAATCCACACAGTGGAATTCAATCGTGGTGCCGGGCGCGACCGTCTCGACCGGGACAAATGAATTGTCCCAGCCGAAATGGTGCTGATGGTTATGGATTGTGTATGAACAATTATTGCACATCGTTTACATACACATAGTCATAGTTGATCGGAATCGAAACCGGATCGACATAAAGCGCGTCCGCGCCGCCCATGCGTTCCGACTTCATGGTATAGCGCTGTTCGTTGAACACCGGCACCCATGGGGCATCCTTCATGACTTCCATGTAGATATCGCTCCACATTTGCAGCCGCTCATCAGCCTTGGCCGGGTCGGTGACTGCATCCGCCTTGGCGGCCATCGCATCCAGATCTTCGTTGCAATACCAGGACCAGTTCCAGCCGCCCTGAACCGCGCCGGCACAGCCCAGAATTGGCCCGTAGAAGTTCGACGCATCCGGAAAGTCGGCGATCCATGCCATGCCGCCAGACCAGATCATCGGCGCCTGATCAGCCTCACCACCGGCAGCAATCACGCTGGCCTGAGCCAGAGATTTGATCGCGGCCCGCACGCCAATACCGGCCAGATCCTGCTGAATCGCCTGAGCGATGCGCGGGTTGGGGTCGGTGTTCATGACGTATAGTTCGGTGTCGAAACCATCGGCGAAACCGGCCTCGGCCAGCAATGCCTTGGCGGCGTCCTTGTCAAAGGCATATCCGGCATATCCGTCGGTATAACCGGGCATCGACGGCGGTAACGGTTGCGTCGCGGGCACGGCACGTCCGTTGATGACCTGAACAATCCGCGCCTTGTTGATTGCCATATTCACCGCCTGGCGCACCTTGACGTTGTCAAAGGGTGGCATCTGGGTGTTCAGAGTGATGTACCCGGTGTGCAACTGGCCACCTTCGACCACGCGCGCGGCTTGCGCGGGATCATCCATCACTTCGCGGAATTTTGCCGGCGGGATACCGTCGCCGGGGATGTCGACTTCGCCGTTTTGCAGGCGCAGAAGGGCCACGATCGGCTCTTGCCCAACCTCAAATGTAATGCTGTCCAGATAGGGCAGACCGGCACGCCAGTAGTCGGGGTTCTTGGTGAACACCAGTCGCTGGCCGATTGTCCATTCGCCAAGGCTGAACGCTCCGGTGCCAACCGGGTTTTTGCCAAAATCGTCTCCGGCGGCATCTACGGCCTCTTTCGGGACAATCGAGGCAAAGTTCAGGGCCATGACATGCAGGAATGTGGCATCAGGGCGTGACAGTTTGATGGTCACACTCAGCGGCCCGGACGAACTTACGCCCGACAGGCTGGTGGCAGAGCCATCAGCCACAGCATCATAGCCATCAATCGAGCCAAAGAAACCGGCGCCGGGGCTTTGGGTCTTGGGGTTGGTGACGCGGTTGAGCGAGTAAACCACATCTTCGGCGGTCATTTCGCGGCCATTGTGGAATTTCACCCCCGCGCGCAGCTTGAAGGTAAATGTCTGGCCGTCGTCCGAAATGGTATAGCTTTCGGCCAGTCCGGGCACCAGATCGGTGGTGCCGGGGGCATAATCCATCAGCCCGTCAAATAGAGATTTGATCATCGACCAGTTTTGCCAGTCATAGCCAATGGCCGGATCAAGGGTTGCCACGTCGTCCTTGTAGGTGACGACGATGCCACCGCCGGATTTGGCATTCGGATCCATTGCCGTGGTCTGCGCCGCCAGCGTCAGCGGCAGGGCCAGCCCCAGCACCAATGCTGTTGTCGTTAGTAAATGTTTCATTTCTCTCTCCCTTTTGGTTGGTTTGAACTTCAGCGTATCTTGATGCGTGGGTCGACCAGCAGGCTGATGACATCTGCCACCAGATTGCCGATGACGATGGCGGTGGCCGAAACCAGTGTGACCCCCATGATGATTGGGATATCGACGCGTTGAATCGCCTGCCACGCCAGCTGACCGATACCGGGCCAGCCAAACACGCTTTCGACGACAACGATGCCACCCATGAAAATGCCCACATCAATACCGATCATGGCAATGATCGGCAGGATGGCATTCGGCAGCGCGTGGCGCATGATGATGCGGCGGCGCGTTAATCCCTTGGCGCGGGCGGTGCGGATAAAATCCTGCCGCAAGACGTCAATCATCGACGAGCGCATCATCCGGCTATACCAGCCAGACCCCAAAATCCCCATGGTCAGCGACGGCAGGACCAGATGCGAAAACGTGCCGTAACCGCCGATCGGGAACCAGCCAAGCTGTACGGCAAATACATAAAGCAACAACAGGCCGACCACGAATTGCGGTGCGGAAACGCCAACGAATGACACGATCATCAGCGCCTGATCCGCATGGCTGCCCCGGCGCAACGCGGCAATGACACCCATCGTCAGGCCAATCAGCAATTCGGTAAAGATCGCCCCTGCCATCAACAGCAGGCTGGCAGGCAGGCGCGACATGATAAGTGTGCTAACTTGCGTCTTTTGCAAATAGGACCGACCCAGATCGCCCTGAAGCAAATTGCCGAGATAGCGCCAGTATTGCACGGCAAGTGGTTGATCCAGCCCCAGTTGTTCGCGGATGTTCTGCACCGTTTGCGCAGTGGCTGAACGCCCGGCGATCTGGCGCACCGGATCGGCAGGCAGGGCATAAAGCAGCACGAAGGTAATCAGCGACACCCCCAGCAGGATCAACAGCGATTGCAACAGGCGGCGGACGAGAAAACTGGCCATCAGTCGCGGCCCCGCTGGGTTGGGTCAAGCACATCACGCAACGCATCACCGACCAGATTGAACGCCAGCGCCAGCAT
>NVQY01000022.1 GCA_002400675.1 Paracoccaceae bacterium
TGTCGTCCAGCGGCGCCTGGGTGGCGCGGCGGGACAGCCACACATAGGCCAGCAGATTGAGGCTCAGGCTCCAGAACACACCGTGGGTGAGCGGCTCCAGCCCCTCGATGGCGAACAGCGCATTGGGCCGCAGTATGCCCAGCCCCAGCAGACCGGCCCGGTTGAGGTAATCCACCCACTCCACCGGCAGCATCAGCGGCAACAGCAGGCAGTAGCCCCACACCAGAAAGCCCACCGCCAGGCCGACAAAGGCGCCGCTCTGGTGGCCGCGCCGCCAGTAGAGCCCGCCCAGCAGCGCCGGCGCCAGCTGCGCCACCGCCGCGAACGACAGCAGGCCGATGCGCGCCAACCCTTCAAAACGGTCGATCAGAATATGGAACAGAAACGCCAGCGCCAGCATCACGATTGCCAGACTCGGAAAGAAAACCAGCCACGGCGCGGCCTGAAAATAGGTCTGGTTTTCAAAGATGATGTTGCCCCAACTGGCGATGGGCGGCTGCACCCCGACCCCCAGAAAGCTCAGCGTTGCCTCAAGCAGAACCGTGGTGGAAATCCCCAACGTGCCCCAGACGATGATGGTCGGCACCAGATGCGGCAGGATATGCCTGAACAGGATCCGCAAATGCCCGGCCCCAAGGGTGCGCTCGGCGGCGATGAATTCGCGCGCGGCCAGCGATGAGGTTTCAGAATAGAGAACCCGCGCGGTCTGTACCCAGTTGACGGTGGCGATGACCATGGCCACGATCCACAGCGATGGCTGAAAGATCGCCGCCAGAACGATGGCCAGCAGCAGCGCCGGAAAGGCCATCATGAGATCGGTCATTCGCATCAGCGCGCCACCGATCCAACCGCGGAAATACCCCGCCGTCACCCCGACCAGCGTGCCAATGATCAGCGCCAGACCGTTGGCGGCAACGCCGATGATCAGCGATGTGCGCGCCCCGTAAAGGATACGGGTCAGCAAATCGCGGCCCAAAAGATCGGTGCCCAGCAGGAATTGACTGCCGGGTGGTATCGGTGCGCCTTCGATGGTCAGCCCGTCAAACATCTGGTCATAGGGCGAATAGGGCGTCAGCCAGGGTGCAAGGATCGCACCACCCACCGTCAGCACAATCAACGCGAGTCCAAACAACGCCAGCTTGCGCTCGGCCAGTCGTGACAAGGTGCTGCGCCGGACAGGGGTTACTGGTTCAGGAGTGGTCGCGTCGGACATTACCACCCCCTTCTTCGGTCGAGAAACGGGCAACGATACGCTGTGCGGCCTGTTCGATGGTTTCGCGCCGCGACATCGCCAATTGGCGCAGATGCGCATAGGCATCGGCCTCGCAATCGCCGTGGGCGGCCAGAAGGGTAACGGCACGCACCACAGTCTGGCGTTCGGCCAGACGCGCGCGCAAGTCGCTGATTTCAGCCCGCAGGCTTTGGCGGGCCTCAAAGGATTGCCGGGCGATCAGCAAGGCGCTGTAAACGCCGCTGTCGCCCACTGGTTTCAGCATCTGCGCGTCCGACCCCTGGGCAATCGCCCATTCGATCCGTCCCGGTGCCTCGGATCCGATCAGGGCAATCAACGGCATCGGTGCATTGCCCGCATCCCAGGGAAATTGCGCGTCATACCCCATGTCCACGTCAAAAAACACAAAGTCGGCCCCCAAGGCCTCTGGCCCCAGTTCGGGCCAGGAAGCAGCGACTTTCAGGCCGATGGCGACCAACTGGCGGGTGATCGCCTGCACCAAGGCATGGGGGCGATGCAGGATCACCGCCCGCGCTGCGTGCAGGTCCGGTATATGCAGGGGCGGTCTCACTTGATGACCGTCAGTTTTGGCTGCACATCCTGCGGGAGGCGGTCGGGGTGAGTCAGGTAGGGATCGGCGGGAATGTCTTCCCAGCTTTGCAGGACCTCAAATGCACCGTTTGTCACCTGAGCAATCAACACCGGTAATGTGGTATGGTGGGTTTCCACGTCGATCATGGTCTGATCCGCATTCGGGCTTTGCAACAGGTCGGCCAGCTTTTCGTTTTCCGCGCCCGGCCTGCCGTTAAGCAGCAGCGCCAGTGTGCGAACGGCGGAATAGGCCGCCGCCTCGAACGAAGAGGTGAAATCATGTCGGGGGCCCTGCGGCCAGGATTTCCAGCCGACAAAATAGGGACCTGCGGAAATCAACCCTTCCGCCGCAGTGCCGATGTATGTGAGTTCGCTTTCCGTCAGGTTGCACGACAACACCGGACACGTCGGGGCCGTGAAGTAAGGATCCTCCCTCCCCAGTTTCGCATAGGCCTTCAGGAATGCATATGACGAGCCGCCGATAAGCGAGTTCAGAATGAAATTGGGTCTGGCAATTTTGATTTCGGCCAGCATCCGATCAACATCGGTATCGCCGATTGGCAGGTACCGCTCGCCCAGAACTTCGCCGCCGTGCTCGGTTATGACCGCACGGGCGACACGGTTCATTTCCCACCCCCAGATATAATTCGAACCGGTCAGATAGCCTTGGCGCCCAAACCTTGGAAAGGTCCAGTTGAGCAATGGCAACAGATGCTGATTGGGGCAGGCATGGGTGTAGACCACATGATCCGATGCCTCGAACCCCTCGTAGGGGGATGGATACCAGAGGGTTCCACCCGCGCGTTCCAACCCCGGAATGACTTCTTTGCGGCTCCAGGAAGTGACACAGCCAATCACATGGCGGGCCGTGGAGTTTCGCAGAATATCAGTGCACAGCGGCTCGTACAGATCAATGTTGCACTTGGGATCACGTTCCACCGCGACCAGTTCCAGCGCAAGATCTGGATTGGCATTGACGTCCTGGATGCCCAGCAAGGCACCATTCCTACAGGCTCTTGTCAGCGGCGCATAGCTGCCTTCCTGCGAATAGAGCAAGCCGATTTCCACCAAGCGTTTCATTTTTCCACCCTAAAACGAAAAAACCCTGCATCATATATCCGCCATTGGCGGATATATGATGCAGGGCTCGAATGCCGACTGGCGACGGTGCGCCAATATTTGAAACCAGTGTAGAAGTGCCGGGGTCAAAGTCAACTCTCTTGTGGCTATGACAAATGCATTCACATCAGTAGGGCACCCCAAAATCAGAAGAGCCCCCCGAAATCCCGGCACCCGCCGCCCCGCTGCCTTCCGGAGTGCTGTCGGACCGGATGCGGCCCAGTCAGTCGCTGACCAGTGATTGTGCCATGTTGCACAGCATTTCGAACATGATCGAAACCCCTAGGAAAGCAGTTCCGCCACTGGCGTCAAACGGAGGCGAGACCTCTACAAGATCGGCACCAACGATGTTCACGCCCTTTAGCCGTCGGGCGACCTGGATGGCCTGAAAAGAGTCCGGCCCGCCGACCTCGGGTGTTCCGGTGCCCGGTGCAAAGGCCGGATCCACAAAGTCGATGTCATAGGAAACATCGGTCGCGGACGTGCCGACGATTTCGCGGGCATTCAGAAAGGAACCACGCAGGTTCACCGCGACAACCCGGTCGAAATCCGACGCAAGGGTATCGGCAAGCGGGGCTTTGTGCAGGATTCCGGCGTTGTTGACCAGAATGTCCGGTGCGCCAAAATTCATCTGGACCGCTTGAAAAACCCAGCGACCGCACCTTCGTCGGATACATCGGCCGAAACCGCCATGCCCGCCGATAGCCCATTGATCGCCGCCAGGGTTTCGTCGGCCTTCGGGTCATCGTGATGACAGAACGCGACCCTGACCCCTTCCTTGGCCAGCCCGGTCGCGATGGCTCTGCCGATCCCGCGCGAGTTCATCGCCGGCACGGTTTTCACCCATCCCGGACATACCGCATTGACGCAGATCCCGCGTGGTCCCAGTTCTTTGGCTCAGGCCCGCATCAGACCGACATTGGCCTGTTTCGACGCAACATAGGCGGAAAACCCGGCAACCACCATGCGCGCCCGGATCGAAGACGTAAGGATGATGCGACCACCATCCGCGATGCGGTTCACCAGCGTATCGGTCACATTCTGGGTGCAGGTGACGTTGATTGCGATGATCCGCTCAAAGGTCGCGTTACGTCGGGGTTTTGCCCGGTCAGGGGGGCGGGCGTGCAGTGTCGGCTGCGTCGAACACACAGAGGTACCTACGACAGTGCACAGTCCGGACCAGGAACTGTTGAATGATCCAAACCAGACATTGAAACCTGCTACAGAGAGAACACATTCTAAGCCATTTATGTCGTTTTTCTATCGCCTGTAATCTGAACCTTTATAGGAGTAGGGAATGCCAGAAAATTGGCGAAAACTCTTTGTAGCTTTTGAAGCATGAACAGGAGATGGCGATGAACAAAATTCCGAGGCGGGATACTGAAGAGTTGCGGGTCGATTTCGTCAGCGGTGCGGTCGCGCATCGGCTCCGGTTTGGAGGAGGGCGAGGGCAAGCCCTGGCAAAGGCGATGGGGTTGCGCGCCGGTAAAACGCCGATGATTGTAGATGCGACTGCTGGCTTGGGCCGCGACTCATTTTTGTTAGCGTCGCTGGGAGCACAGGTTATTATGATCGAACGGTCTGAGAAAATGCATTCCTTGTTGGTTCGGGGCATGGACAGGGCGGCAAGGGAAGGCGGCAACTTGCGCGAGATTATTGGCCGCATGTCTTTATTGAAAGGTGATGCCAAGGACTTGTTACCCGAGCTGTCTGCCGAAGCGATCCTGATTGATCCAATGCATCCTCCACGTAAAACCTCGGCGCTGGTGAAACTTGAATTGCGTCAAATCCGCGAGATCGTCGGTACGGATGATGACGCTGTTGATTTGATGCGCCTAGCGCTCGAGAATGCGCGCAACCGAGTGGTTTTGAAATGGCCCGCTAAGGCCGACCCGATCGAAGGGATACGATTGTGTTCTCACCAGATATTCGGAAAAACAACGCGTTACGATGTATTTATGGTGGGCTGACGGACGCGGAACAGATTTTGGGCTGTATTGATTGGTGAGGGCACTTGCGCATCCGTCTTCACCTCGCCCCATTGATCACAGACGCCATTGACCTCCGTGTCGGCACCCGTCTGCCATTCAGCCGCCAGACAATCACCGCCAGCCCATATGGCCGTGGCCTGCGCATCTTCGGCTCTTGCGCCACCTTGTCGGCGAAGCTGTGGAAGTATTCCGGCCACGCGTTGAAATGCCCCTGCGGTTTTACACTGGGCGTCTGGCGCATGACGTCGGCGGCGAGTCAGATGGCTGAACCTTGATGGCCCGGCAATAACCTCCCCAGTCTCACCATCCATCATTTCGGCCGCGGTTTTCAGAGGCATATCCCTGACACAGATGTAGCCGAACTTGGACGTCGTGGACTTCAATCCGAGTTCAGCCAGTTTTTTGTCACGGACAAATTTGACATGGCCCATGGTGGCGAGCACATGCAGCCGGTCGCCAATGGCCGATTTACTCGCCTGACAAACGCTTTCTCAAAGAAGGCAGAGAACCACGCCTATGCGGTTGCGCTTCACTTCATGCACTACAACCATTGCCGTATCCACCAGACGCTGCGCATCACACCAGCAATGGCCGCTAACCTTGTGGCATCGCCTTGGACCGTTGACGATATCGTTGCGCTGGTCGAAAAGGCAGAAGCCGAAGCGGCACCCAAAAAGCGCGGCCCTTACAAACCACGCAAAAAAGATATTTCTGTCCCACAAGTGCTGACGTCAGACACGTATGGCTGTTCTGGGGAAGCTACCCAGCAGCGCGAGCCGCCCCCGTGATTGTCTCCTTTGGGCCGTTTGCGACTGCCCCCCCAAACAGCCTCGACAACTGGAGTTCCGGCATCTTCCCGCACGCAGCGACGAGTTCCTAAAACTCTGCATCAAAGCCAGGCTTGGTTTTCTGGAGGAGAAACCTCACATCTAACCCACCATTTTTCATCAAACCTTCCGGCCAAGAGTCTGAAAGTCCAGGTTCACCGTGCCGCTTTCTCGCATTCGTCAAATTGATACGTCGAGAAACCCGCTAGCGGGGTGTACTGTGGGGTAATTTGTGGGGCTATTTGCGATCCTACGGATATTTTACATGTAATATCAATGACTTACATAGAAAAATTGGCGGAGAGACAGGGATTCGAACCCTGGAGACGGTCTCCCGCCTACACACTTTCCAGGCGTGCGCCTTCGACCACTCGGCCACCTCTCCGTGAGCGTGCTCTTACCCTGACCGTGTGGGCCTGCGCAAGGGCTTTACGGCGATTTCCCTGCACCAGACCAGAACCTCGTCAAAGATGCGGCCCCAGGGGGCGGTTTAACACCCGCGCGGCCGCTTGGAAGGGCCCCTATTCCTGTTGTGTCGGGGCTGCCTGGCCCAGTGTTTCAGGGTTGCGCAACCAGACATCGCGCTGGGCAAACGGGATCTCTATGCCTTCCTCGACGAACCGTTTGGCGATTTCGTGGTTCAGGTCCGACCGGACCGACATACCCCAGTTCACATCGCGCAGGATCGCCCTGATCTCAAAGTCCAGAGAATCCGCGCCGAACCCCCGGAACACGATGCCGGGGGCCGGGTTGGCCAGAACCATGGGATGCGCGTTGGCGATCTCAAGCAGCAGTTTTTCCACCATCCGCGTGTCGGTGCCATAGGCGACCCCCACCTGAAGGATGATCCGGCCAACGGTATTGCCACGGGTATAGTTGATGACCGTGCCGGCAATCAGGTCCGAGTTGGGCACAATCACATCGGCCTTGTCAAAGGTCTCGATCCGGGTTGAGCGCACCGAGATGTCACGCACATAACCGGCAAAACCGCCGACCTCGATCCAGTCCCCCTTGGCGATGGGGCGTTCGATCAACAGGATGATACCGCTGACAAAATTCGACACGATGGTTTGCAGGCCAAAACCAATGCCGACTGACAGGGCACCGGCAACGATGGCCACCGATGACAGGTCAAGCCCGGCGCTGGACACCGCGACCAGCGCGGCCAGCATCAGCCCGAGATAGCCGGTAAAGGCGACAATCGCGTTCTGGCCCCCCGGGTCGATCTTGGTCTTGGGCAGCAGATTGGTGCGCAGACCACTTTGCAACAGGCGTGTGACCGAATAGCCGCCGACAAACACGATGGCAAAGGTCAGGAACCCGGTGGGGGAAATCTGCGCGTCGCCGATCTGAAACCCGTCGAGGAACCTTGCCCACAACTCGGTTATGTTCGCGGCCCGCGCGCCCCACGCCAATGCCACCAGCGGCACCGCGCCAAGGGTCAGACCAAAGCCCACCAGCACCGAAAACAGGGTGTCGCCAGCCGTTGTTTCAGCCGATTTCAGCAGCCATGCCAGCAGGTCGCTGAAAAACCGTTGCAGGATCAAAACAGTCGAAGCAATCGCCAGCGTCAGGATAACCGGAAAGATCAGCGCCTCGGCGGCGGCCACATACCCCAACCCGGCCAGAACCGGGGCCACAATGGCCAAAAGGATCGCCACCCGACGAATGGCCCCGACGATGCGATACACACCGGGGTTGCGCAGGCGAACTTTTTCTTCCTCGCCGTCGCCCGTTTTGTCGCTGAACCCGATCCGGTACAGTCGGAACAGGATCAGGCCCGCCGCCAGAATGATCGGAAACGCCACAACCGCCCTGGAGGCGTCCGTCAGGTTTTCGATGTCTTCATAAAGGTTTACCGCGTCCCGCAAAATCAGCGTCACCGCCAAAAGCTGAACATAAAAAATCATCTCGCCCCGTCGGCCGCCGGGTGCCGACAGAACCTCAATCCGTCGGTTCGGACCATAAAGCTGATAGGCAAGCCAGTTGAAGGCCAGGAAAATCAGCGCCCATGCCGGAACCGCCGCAAAAATCAACGCCCCACGCACCCCAAGAACACCGGACAGGTCAATCGCTGAAACGATCAGGATCGTCCCCGTCAATGGCAGGACAATCCGCGCAAGTGACACCACGAAGGTCCATACACCGCTGCCACCCCCGCCAAACCGGCGCATGTAATCGCCCAGCTTCTCTGACCAGCGCCGCCCGCGTACAACCAGCAACAGCCCCAGTGCCGCCAGTATCAGGATCATCGGCAACGTCTGCCGGATCTTTTCGCGGGTGGCCTCGGCACCCCAGTTTCGGGCGGTTTCGTTGAACATCCCAACCCAGGCGTTCTTGAAATCGCGCCATGCCTGCGGCCAGTATTCCGGGTTCAGCGGTGATGGCCCCCGCATAAACAGTCGTCGGGTCTGTCGTTCCCTGATGATCTGGTCAACTTCCGAGATCAGACCACCCGCCCGACTGTGGGCCTCTTCGGACACCACGCGCGGCACCCGCAATTCGTTAAGCTGACTGCTTAGACTGGAGCGTAGGTTGGCGATATCCTCGGGTTCTTCGCCAGAGTCCGGCTTAGGCCCCAGCGCCTCAATCTGCGATTGCAATGTGGCGATCCGGGCAGAGTTCTGATCGCGGATACCGGCAAAAAAGTCCCGGTAGCCGACAATTTCATCACGCAATTGCTCCAGTGAGGTATTGGAGGCCTTTGCAGTGTCAATCACCTGCTCGGCCCGGTCTGCGAGGGCAAGCCAGGCATCGTATTTGTCACGATCCTGTTGGCTGATCTGCGCCGAAACAGCCCCCGCGAGGGCTAGGAAAACAGTAAGAACAAGGGTTTTGGCAAGGGTTGCGAACATATTCATGGCTCGACAAACACGCCGGGAATGGTGGCGGGGACATGGGTCATCCAATCGGGCACAGGCAGGTCCTTTTCCTTGAGGAATTCAGGGTTGAACAGTTTGGACTGATAACGCGAGCCGTAATCGGCCAGAACCGTGACAATCCGATGCCCCGGCCCCATTTCGCGCGCCATGCGCACCGCGCCAGCGATGTTGATCGCGCTTGACCCGCCCAACACCAGACCTTCGTCGTGCAACAGATCGAACACATAGGGCAATGCCTCTGTGTCGGGGATCTGAAAGGACATGTCGGGCGTGAACCCTTCGAGGTTTTTGGTAATGCGAATCTGGCCGATGCCTTCGGCGATGCTGCCGCCCTCGCTGGCCAGCTTGCCAGTGGTGTAATAGGAATAAAGCGCGGCCCCCATGGGGTCGGCAAGGCCGATCTTGACGCCTTTGGGCTGCAAGACATCCGCCACACCGGCCAGCGTACCACCCGACCCGACAGCACAAATGAACCCGTCGACCGTGCCATCGGTCTGTTGCCAGATCTCCGGGCCGGTGGTCTCTACATGCGCCTGACGGTTGGCGATATTGTCGAACTGATTGGCCCAGATCGCGCCGTTCGGCTCGGTCTTGTCCAGCTCGACGGCAAGGCGTTCCGAATAGCGCACAAAGTTGTTGGGATTGCGATACGGCGCCGCCGGCACCTGCACCAGACGCGCCCCGGCAAGGCGCAGCATTTCCTTTTTCTCTTCGCTCTGGGTCTCGGGGATGACGATGACACAGCGATAGCCCATCGACGCCCCGACCAGCGCCAGCCCGATGCCGGTGTTGCCCGCCGTGCCCTCTACAATAGTGCCACCGGGGCGCAACACGCCGCGCGCCACGGCGTCACGGATGATATACAGGGCGGCGCGGTCCTTGACCGATTGGCCGGGGTTAAGGAATTCCGCCTTGCCGAGAATTTCGCATCCGGTTTCCTCGCTGATCCGGCGCAGGCGGATCAGGGGGGTGTTTCCAACGGCTTCGGCCAGATCGCGGGCAATATGCATGAGAGTCCTCGAATGTTGTGTCAGATCAAGGTGTACCCGCGCACCTCGGCAATCTCAAGCGACTGCGCGCAACCGGTCGCGATGACGTGCCAGCCACAACGCGATCGTAACCAGTGGCATATCCCGATACTGCCCCTGATCGACGCGGCGCATCAACTTGTCAAACGGGACGATGCCCACGCGAATATCTTCGCCCTCGCCGTCCAGCCCACCGCCGGTCTGGCGATCTGAGAAATCCGCAAGCCCCACGTATAAATGCAAAAATTCGCTACTGGCCCCGGTGCTGGAGTAGGTACCCCCTGCCCTGTCCAGATGGGTCAGGTGCAATCCGGCCTCTTCCATGGTCTCGCGATGGGCGGCCACTTCCGGTGCCTCGCCGGGGTCAATCATGCCGGAAACCGGTTCCCACACCCACGGCGCAGGGTCGCCGCCGATGAATACCGGCGTGCGGAATTGTTCGACCAGCAAAACCGCATCCGCCACCGGGTCATACGGCAGCACAACCACGGCCGGCCCCAAAACCTGCGCGCCACGGTTCAAAACCGGGCTAAGCTGGCCATCATAGCGGCGATATTGCAGGTCCATTTCCTCGGTGGCGAAAAAGTTGCTGTAAGGGCGGTGATGTGCATGCACCACCACATCGCGGGTCAGGTCGCGGGTCGTGTCCTTTGGCCGCTGTTGCGCCGCCACCCACGCGGCGGCGCGAATACGGATGCCGGGAAACCGTGCGGCGATTTCGTCCGGGGTAAGGTGGCCGTATTGCKCCATCACCTCGGTTGCGGCGCGCTGATTGATTGCGCCCCATTTGTCCGCCCACGCCGTTAGCGACCAGGGCGCACCGGCCGGCCAAGCGCCCAGCTCTGGCAGGAACACCTGCGCCGTGACCTCGGGGCCGCCTTTGGGGGTCACCTGAAGGGGGTGCAGATTATAACTGAACCCGCCTTCGTAAAATTGCAGACGTTTGAGGTCCTCTGACCCAAGGCCGCGCACGAGAATGCCATTGGCCACGGCCCCCGGCGCGGCTTCAAGCACCGGAAACGGCTGATCCGGCACTTCGAACACGCCGTATCCGGGCAATTCAGCCGCTATGGGATCAGGCGTCGCGCGCCCCAGGACCAGTTCCAACAAAGGGATATGGCGCAACGTGCCATAGAAAAACAAATCAGACACGTTCAATATTCACCTTGTTTCAAATACTCAGCGCCATTTCTTCTTGGCGGAATCAGCCGCGAACCCGGCCAGAATACCACCAATCAACAGGGTGGCAATGATATGCGGCGCCAGCAACACCCGGCCAAAATCCAACGCGATGGTAAAGATCGCCGCCAGCGCTTCGAACGGGCCGCCATAGCGGTTGCGCATGGCCAGCCGGAACATTTCATAGGCACCCTGAACAAACAGCGCCCAGAATACCAGCGTTGCCATCCCGGTCATGCCGTTGTTGATCGCCGCCGTCACCCCGCGCCCGGCGCGTTTGCCCATCACCACCCAGCCACAGACCAGCCCCAGCGCCACGTTGATCCAGGTGAAATAGCCAAAATCCTTGCCCTCTGGCATCAACGGGATGACCTGCCCGGAGACGATAAAGGCGATCAGGGCAAGGCTAAGGGCGGAAACAAGGCGGGCGGCGTCGGGCATGAAGGACTTTCCGTAATCAGGAAGGACGGGACACTGTGATCTGCGTAACATCGCAGGTGGCATTTTCAAAGGCCGCCGCGCAAGAGGTCAGATAAAAGTTCCACATGCGCCTGAACCGCGCGTCAAAGCCAAGGGCGGCAATCTCTGACCAGCGCGCATTGAATGTCTCGTGCCAGCGCCGCAGCGTCAGATCGTAACTGGGGCCAAATTCGACCGAGCGTACAACCGTCAGCCCCGCCTTTTTCACCTCGGCGCGCAACACCGAGGGGCTAGGCAGCATGCCGCCGGGAAAGATGTATTTCTGGATGAAATCCACCCCGCGCCGGTACACATCCCAGCGGTGATCCCCGACCGTAATGATCTGCAACGTCGCCAAGCACCCCGGTTTCAGCCGCTCACGCACTGTGTTGAAATAAACCGGCCAGTATTTCTGCCCCACGGCTTCGAACATTTCGATGCTGGCGATGCCGTCATAGGTGCCTGTTTCGTCGCGGTAGTCCTGCATCTTGAACTCTACCAGATCGGATAGACCCGCGTCTGCAATGCGTTGGCGGGCAAAGTTAAGCTGCTCTTGACTGATGGTCAGCCCGGTCACCCGCAGTCCGTGCTGGCGCGCGGCATATTCCGCGAACCCACCCCAGCCACAGCCGATTTCAAGGATGTGATCGCCGGATTGCACCCCCATCTGATCAATCAACGAGGCATATTTGGCGATCTGCGCCTTTTCCAGACTTTCCTGCCCGGTCTGAAACAGCGCACTGGAATAGGTCATGGTTTCATCCAGCCACAGCCCATAGAAATCATTGCCCAGATCATAGTGATAAGAGATGTTCTTGCGCGCCTGCGCCCGACTGTTGGCTTGCAGCCAGAACCGCAGGCGTTCATAGGCGCGCACCATGCTCATTCCGGGGAAATTGTCGTAGACGATGTTGTCGCCCATATGCATCAGATCCATAAAGGCTTGCAGGTCCGGAGTGCTCCACCATTCATCAAGATAGGCGTCGGAGAACCCCAACTCGCCCTCGCGGATCAGCCGGGCGAACAGGTCACGATGATGGATGTTGAGCACGGCTGTTGGACCGGGTTTTTGCCCTTCAACGCGGAAAATCCGCCCATCCTCTAGCACGAAATCAATCCGTCCGTGTTGCGTGCCCTCAAGCATCGTCATCACACGAGCAAAGTACCGGGGCAGGTTTTTCTGCCCTTCAGTGGTGGTCAGGATCATATGCGTTCCCCCGATTGCCGCTAACGCCTACAGGCTAGAGCGCAAAACGGGTTCCGGCAATCCCCCTGTTTTACAACACCCCATCCAGCGCGTTCAGCAGCTTATCCACCTCACCCGACGTGGTATAATGAGTGAACGACAGACGCAGCACGCCTTTGGCCATATCCACCCCCATCGCCTCTAACGCGCGCACGGCATAAAAATCACCACCCTCCACCATGATACCGGCACGGGCCAGCTCTGCGGCCACGTCTTCGCCCGATCGTGTTAGCGCCACGGCCACTGTCGGCGCGCGTCCCGACGCATCGGACGGTCCGATCAGGCGCACCGAATTGCGGTCCTTTACAGCATCCAAAAGCGGCTGCAACAGACGTTGTTCATGTGCGCGCATCAGATCATGCACAAACCCCGCACGTGCAACCGCACCCGATTTTGGCCCCCCATGATGGTCACACAACAGATCAAGGTAGTCGGCCATGCCCGCGCAGGCAGCAACCTGCGCATGATCCGGCCCGGCCGGGGTAAACCGCTGATACAGCGTTGCCGCATTGAAATAATGCCCCTGATTAGGCAGCATTTCGCCCAAAGCCCGCCGGATCACCATGATCCCCTGATGCGGGCCATAGGTCTTGTAGGCGGAAAACAGATAGATATCCGCCCCCGCCAACCCCACATCCACCAACCCGTGCGGCGCATAGGACACCCCGTCGACGCAAGTAAACGCCCCGGCAGCGTGCGCCATCGCGGTAATCCCGGCCACCGGATTGATCTCGCCGACGACGTTGGAACAATGGGGAAAACACACCAGCCGCACCTTGTCATCCAACAGATTGGCCAGCGCGGCGGGGTCCAGATGCCCGGTCTCGGGGTCCACCTGCCATTCGCGCACCTCTATCCCGGCCTCGGCCAGACGCCGCCACGGGCCGGTGTTGGCCTCGTGATCCTGATTGGTGACGATGATCGCACTGCCGGGCGGCATCCACTGACGAAACGCCTGCGCCAACACATAAACATTCTGCGAGGTCGACGGCCCAAAACTAAGCTCGTCGGTTTCCACCCCAAGGATCGCCGCCAGCCGCACCCGCGCCTCGTCCATTTCGCCCCCCGCCAACTGCGAGGCCGCGTAAGGCGCATAAGGCTGAACCTTGCGCTGCGTATAATAGCGCATCAGCCGGTCAATCACCGGCTTGCAGGTATAAGACCCGCCGGCATTCTCAAAGAACGCCTGACCTTGCAGGGTCGGCTCTTCAAAAGCCGGGAATTGCCCGCGTACAAAGTCGATATCCAGATCAGCAACAGACACAAGTATTTCCTTTCACACGCAAAAAGCCCCGGCCTTCCTGCCGGGACCATCGCACCATTGAAAGGACACTTCAGCCCCGGTTTCAAGCGCGTTTTACCACACCCCCAGGGACAAATCAGGCGTTTACATCCACCACAACCCGGCCCCGAACCTGCCCTTTGAGAATATCACGCCCCAACGCGGGCAGATCGCCAAGCGTGGCAGGCACAATCATCGCCTCCAGCTTATCCATCGGCAAATCCTGCGCAATCCGCCCCCACGCCCGCACCCGGTTCTCATAGGGCTGCATCACCGAATCAATCCCCAAAAGGTTGACCCCGCGCAACAGGAACGGAATGACCGTGGCCGGCAACCCGGCCCCCCCGGCCAACCCAACCGCCGCCACCGAGGCGCCATACTTCATCTGCCCCAACACCCGCGCCAGCATCGCGCCGCCAACAGCGTCCACACAACCGGCCCACATTTCCCCTTCAAGCGGACGCTTGACGGTCTCGGCCAGGTCTTCACGCGCCACAATCTGCGTCGCCCCCAACCCGGTCAGATACTCTGCTGTCTCAGGCCGCCCGGTCACCCCGGCCACCTCATACCCCAGATGCGCCAATATCGCCGTGGCCACCGACCCGACCCCCCCTGCGGCCCCGGTCACCAGAACCGGCGCCTGTCCGGGCTGCAACCCGTGATCCTCAAGCGCCATAACCGCCAGCATCGCGGTAAACCCAGCGGTCCCAACGGCCATCGCGGCGCGCGTATCCAACCCCTGCGGCAACGGCACCAACCAATCCGCCCGAACCCGCGCCTTCTGCGAATATCCGCCCCAATGCGCCTCGCCCACGCGCCAACCGGTCAACACAACCCTGTCACCCGGCGCATAGCGATCGTCGCTGGACGCCTCGACCACCCCGGCAAAATCAATCCCCGGCACATGCGGATACTTGCGCACCAACCCACCACCAGAGCCGATGCACATGCCATCCTTGTAATTCACCGTGGAATACTCGACCGCCACGGTCACCTCCCCCGCCGGCAAATCCTCCAGCGTGATGCCGCGAACCGCAGCACTGGTCTTGCCAGTCTCTTCATCCTTCTCAACCACCAAAGCGTTAAACATATCCACTCTCCTTTTCATGGGCGCTACCAAACACAAATGCGCGCGCCCTATATTTCTTCTGTTTCTTAAATACCCCCGCCGGAGGCTCCCAAACCATCCCCCGGCATGAACGGCAAATCACTAACCGGCGCCGGTGACCCCGCCGCCGTCAGCATCGCATGAACCTGCCCGCGATGATGGGTCTGATGGTTGAACAACTGCACCACGCAAATCGCCATCGGCTTGCTCAACTCAACCCCCTTGATCCCGGAATAATACCTCAGCGACCCCTGCAAAGCCGCATCACTAACCACCTCGGCCCACCGCGAAATCCGCGCATCCATCTCTGCGCGCGCCGGCAGCCATTCGACCAGACTGGCAAAAAGCGTCACCGACTCCTCAACCCCCACATCAAACGATGCCCCCCCATCAAACCGGGCGGTCCAGATCGCATCCCCCCACATCAGATGGTTCAGCGTTCCCAGAACCGACCCAAAGAACGCCCCCCGATTGCGCGCGCCCTCTGCTTCATCCATCGCCTTAAGTATCTCTCGCAACTGACTGTTCTGCCACGCGTTATAGCGCGCCATCGTAACGCAATATCCCCGTGTGATCATCAGCGCACCCCGCCCCAGGTCTGGCAATGGCCTTCGGTGGGGGTGTGTTTGCCCAGCGAGACCACACAAGGACAAAATACCATACAGTTGCAGTTCAGGATCAACTCGCCCTTCATTGCCCATGGCGTCAGCCCCGGATCGGACGTGTCCGCCGCCGGTTGACGGCTGTCGGTTTTCTCGGCCACTTGCATACGATCACTTGCCATTGTTGTCTCTTCTCCTCAGATCAATCCAAATCCAACCATCCCGGAGGCAGCAATCAACATCGCCCCCATGGCCCTGATCCGATCTTACAGCACGCCCCCTCGATCCCTTACAACGCGACTCAGTGACAGGCTGAGTGCTTGCAATTTACATGTCAGGTTTTTAAATGTCAGACAAATAAAAAGATTGATCGAAATGCAAATAGACCCCAACAGCCCCGCCGACCTGTCAGCGCAGATCGCCAAGTCGATCCGTGATGCAATCATCTCGGGCGATCTGATCGTTGATGAACGCCTGCCCTCCGAGGCCGAACTGGCCGACCAGTTCAGTGTCTCGCGCCCCACTGTGCGCGAGGCTCTGAAACGGCTGGCGGCACAATCGCTGATCCGCACCCAGCGCGGCGCGACGGGGGGGGCGTTCGTCAACCGGCTCAGCTTTGAAAAGGCTTATGCCCAGCAAATCACCACCTCGACGCTGTTGCTGTCGATGAACGCGGTCAGCTTTGATACCGCCTGCGAGGCGCGCTTTGCGCTGGAACGCGCCTGCGTTTTCCTGTCAGCCGCGCGGCGCACCCCGGACCAACTGGCCACCATGCGCACCGAGACCTTTCGCCAGAACCAACCCGGCCTCACGGACGAGGCTTTCTGCGCCTCGGATGTGGCGTTTCACCGGGCGCTGGTGGACGGGGCCGCCAACCCGGTTCTCAGCTATCAACTGGCTGGCGCGGTCGAGGCGATGCTCCCGCTGATGAACATGATCACCTACCCGGCCCGGTCGCGCGCGGCCATTGTCGCGCTGCACACAGTCATTACCGACGCGATAGAGGCCGGCGACGGCCCCGCCGCCAGCGACGGCCTGAGCGCGCTGGAATCCGAAACCCGCGCCCTGGCGCAAAGCATGTTTGCCGACCGCCCGGCGGCCACTTGAACACCCGGCAGGCCTAGTTCACCGCCGCCTTACCAAGGGTCACATTGTACTGCTTGCAAAACAACAGGATCTCATCTGGCCCGTCACCACCCGCAGGCAAGGCATAGGATTGCGCGCCTGAATTGTCGCGCAGCTTGCCCAATAACTGGATCTTTCCGCCCTGTTTCACCGCGACATAAACATCCGGGCCACCGTCGAACCGGAAATCCGATCCCAGCTCAACTTGCCCGGACGCGATTGTCGCGCTGCCGGATGCGCTGTGTCCGTTGACGCCGCGCATCGGTTCGGCAAGGCCCGGCGCGGTGCCCGATACCACGATCAACAATGCCGCTATGACTGGGAACTTCATGGTTCTTCCTCCTGCAACCTCAAGTTTCGCAAGGTTTAAGGCGCAACAGGATCACAGGGAACAAACGTTTGCGTCAGCCCGTGTGACAGCCCTAACAGAAAATGTCGTTACTTAACGCAAACACCATCAGCGACAGGATCAGGGTGATCCCCACCGTCATCAGCACCTTAAGCGCCTTGTCGCTGGGCGGTTTGCCGACAACGGCCTCGTAGGCGTAAAACACCAGATGCCCGCCATCCAGCGCCGGAATCGGGAACAGGTTCAGCAAGCCCACCGCCGTGGACAGCACGGCAATGAACCAGATAAAGCTTTGCGCGCCCTGCGACGCCATCGCCCCGCTGGTCTGAGCGATCCCCAAAGGCCCGGAAATATTGCACGAACTGATCGAGCCGGTGACCATGTGCCATAGCCCCGACAGCGACCCCTTGACGATGCGCAGGGTCTGCGCCGCGGCACCCGTCACCGCCTCTACCGGGCTGGCAGAGGTGGTGGCGGGATCAAATGCCATGCCGCCGACAATGCCAATGCGCCAATAGGTGACAAAGCCGCCATCGGGCTGTGGTTCGTCGGTGCGCCGTGGCACAAGGGTGAATTTCTGGGTGCTACCGTCGCGCCACACGTCCAGCAACAGTGGTTTGCCATCCGACGATTCAACCCGCGTTTTCAGCTGATCAAAGGCAAAGATTGGCGTTCCGTCCACCCCGACAATCACATCACCCGCCTGCAATCCGGTATCCATCGCAGCACTACGTGGGGCCACCTGCGTCACTTGCGCTGGGTAAAGATAGGGACCATCGACGCGCATTTCCTGCCCGTCCCGGCGAACATCAAAGCTAAGCACCGGCTGGCGTGGCAGGGCCTTGGTAAATTCCCCCCAGGCTGCACCGTCGCCAAAGCTGGGCGCCTTGACGCCTTCAATGGCGAGGATCTCATCGCCTTCGGCCAGCGCATAGGCCCCTTCCGGAAGGCCGCGCAATTCGCCAACGGTCAACGGGTCGCTTGGCACGCCGCGCAGCATGAAAATGCTGGCGAAAATCAGGATCGACATGATGAAATTGAACACCGGCCCGGCGGCAACCGTGGCCGAACGTGCCCACAATGGCGCGCCGTGCATGGTACGGCGCAGCGCGGCGGGGTCGTTCTGGGCGATCTCGTCCATGGTGTCGGTGTCCTTGCCCGACGCCGCGTCCGCATCCCCAAGAAACTTGACGTAGCCGCCAAATGGCAGGGCGGCGATCTGCCAGCGGGTGCCGCGCTTGTCCACACGGCTCCACAGGACGGGGCCAAAACCAAGCGAAAAGACTTCGGCGTGAATACCTGACCAGCGACCGACGATGTAATGGCCGTATTCGTGGATCGCAACGATCACCGACAAGGCCACGACAAACGCCACGAGCGTATAAAGGAACCCCCCGAACTGGGGAATCAGCGCCATAATATCCAAATTCTTATCCTGCTCTTTTTGCCATCATTGCGCCATCACTTGATCAGCCCACTTACGGGCGAGATGGTCTGTTTGGGTCACGTTATCAAGGGTCATTGCGGCATCAATAAGGTCCGGGTCGGATTCAAACCGGGTCAGAACCTCTTCGACCACCTCGGCCATGCGGGTGAAATGGATGTGTCCGGCGATGAACGCATCCAGCGCGCGTTCCTTTGCACCGTTGAACGCCGCGCCCATCAAACCGCCCCGCGCCATCACCGCGCGCGCCAGCCTCAGGGCCGGATAACGCGCCATATCGGGGGCGATGAAATTGAGCTGGCCGATCTGCGCCAGATCCAGCCGCGCCACCGGCAAGTCACGCCGTTGCGGCCAGTGCAGCGCATAACCAATCGCATGGCGCATATCCGGCGGGCCGACGTGGGCCATGATCGCGCCGTCGTTGAAACCGACCATGGCGTGGATCATTGATTCCGGGTGAATGATGACTTCTATCTGGTTGGGGGCGACGCCGAAATATTCACGGGTTTCAATCACTTCCATGGCTTTGTTAAACATAGAAGCGCTGTCGATTGTGATCCTCTGGCCCATGTCCCAATTGGGGTGGCTAGACGCCTCGGCAAGGGTGGCGGACTTCAGCGCCTCAAGCGGCCAGTCGCGGAATGCGCCGCCGCTGGCAGTGATGATGATGCGTTCCACCGCGCCCATGTCTTCGCCCACCAGCGCCTGAAATATCGCCGAATGTTCGCTGTCCACCGGCAACAGGCGGGCGTTGTTCAGACGCGCAGTTTCCAGCACCAGCTTGCCCGCGCAGACCAGCGATTCCTTGTTGGCCAACGCCAGCGTCGCGCCCTGTTCAAGCGCCGCAATACCCGGTGCCAGCCCGGCGGCCCCGACGATGGCCGACATCACCCAATCAGCCGGGCGCGCGCCAGCCTCTTTTAACGCCTCAGCCCCGGCGGCGGCGATAACATCACTACCGGCCAGCGCCGCGCGCAGGTCTTCCAGTCGTTCAGGATAGGCGGTCACGGCCAGATCGGCCCGAAGGGCGCGCGCATCAGTCGCCAACTGGGTAATGTTGGCCCCGCCGGTCAGCGCCACCACGTCATAGTCGTCGGGCGCGCGGGCAATCAGGTCGATGGTGTTCTGCCCGATCGAGCCGGTCGCGCCAAGAATGGAAACCCTGCGCATCACATCAACCCGGCGGGATATCCGAACACCACGATCGACAACAGCATGAACAAGGCCGCGCCCAGCATGCCGTCAAACCGGTCCATCACCCCGCCATGGCCGGGGATCAGCGCGCTGGAATCCTTGACGCCCGCGCGGCGCTTTAGCGCGCTTTCGGCGATGTCACCGGCTTGCGCCACCATCGACATGACCACCGACACCAGCACCAGCACCAGTTCAGACCCGGCACCGACCATGGGCGCAAAAAACCACCCCACGGCCCCGGCCCCGACCCAACCGGCAACCGTGCCCGACCATGTCTTGTTCGGGCTGACCCGCGGCCACAGCTTGGCCCCGCCAATCGACTTGCCCGCGAAATACCCGGCCACATCCGAGGCAACCACCACCAGAATCAGCCACAAAACCCAAGCCACCCCAAGGTTTAGCCGCACCGCGATCAACGCATACCCCGCCAGCGCGATCACCGCGGCGTAGGCCACATATATGCCCTTGTCCGCACCTACCCGCGTGGCCCCAGCCATCGACGGGGCCAGCAGAAACGGCACGATGTAGAACGGCGGCAACCACGAGGCCAGCAAGATCATCGCCCCGGTCATGATCCCCATCTGCATCGCAGTGGCCGACCCTTTGGGGTCCAGCATCCGCGACAATTCCCACACCATCGCGCCACAGATCAGCGCCACAAACCCGGCAAACACCACGCCCCCGGCCCAAAGCGCACCCGACCCGGCCAACACCATCACCACGGCAGAGCCAAGGCGCGGTGCGAGATCTCCCCAGCGTCCGGCAGCCATCAGCGTACCGTCCCGAACCGGCGGYCGCGTGCGCCGTAGCTGGCACATAACCGGCCCAGTTCCGCAGCCGTAAAGTCAGGCCACAGCGTGTCGATGAATTCGTATTCCGCATAGGCCGACTGCCACAGCAGAAAGTTGGATATGCGTGCCTCACCACTGGTGCGGATCACCAGATCGGGGTCGGGCAAAACGTAGGTATCAAGGTATTTCGGCAAGGTTTCCTCGTCTATGTCCTTGGGGTCCAGCCGCCCTTCGGCCACATCCATCGCCAGCCGTTTGGTGGCGCGGGCCACTTCGTCGCGCCCGCCGTAATTGATGGCAATGGTCAGGTTGATGCCGTCATTTTCGGCGGTTTCCTGCTCCATCTGGTCCATCAATGCGGTCAGTTTCTTATCTAGCCGCACCCGGTCCCCGATGAACCGCACCCGCACGTCGCGCGACGCCAGTTCGCGCATTTCCTTGGTGATATAGCGGCGAAACAGGCTCATCAGGCCGGCAACTTCGGTCTGGGTGCGTTTCCAGTTCTCGGTGGAAAAGGCAAATATTGTCAGATACTTGATGCCAAGTTCCGGACAGGCCTGCACCACTTCGCGGACCCGGCGCGCGCCGGCGTGGTGGCCAA
>NVQY01000023.1 GCA_002400675.1 Paracoccaceae bacterium
CCAATTACCGCGCCGATGCCGCCCGCGCCGAGGTTGAGCGCCTGATCCAAAGCCGCCTCGCCCCGCTATGCGACCGCGTGCCGGCCTATCTGGGCACCCGCGCCGGGTTCACCTTTCAGGCCGACGCCGGCATCGACCGGTTGAACCAGCGGATCAACGCCGCGCGCGCAGACGACCGCCGCGCGTTGGCGCAACAGGCGGTGACGTCGATCCTCGACATACAAGAGGCCGCAGCGGGGACCGACCTGACGCGCCGCCTGTCACCGATCGACATGGATGCGGACTGGACCAGACATTTTGCCACCGGCCCGGCGCGACTGGCGCAGATGACCGGGTTGGCCGCGCCGGATGATGACTGGCGCGCGGTGCAACGGCGGATCACACCCGAAAAGTTGCGTTTCACCAAATCGGATTGCCGCGCTGGCAATGCCGCATTGGATGGGCGCGGTCATCTGCGCTGGTTCGATTTTGAACTGTCCGGGTTGCGCCACGGGGCCGAGGATCTGGCCTGGCTGGCCGCGGACGAGATATGGCCGGTTCCCATGGCCGAAATGCACGGGATCGTACACGACATCACCGCCGCGCGCGAGACCGGCGACCACGCCGATTACATGGATATGTTCGAGGTTTACACCACCCTGCAACTGTCGCGCCGTTTGCGGCTGATCCTGACCGAGGCGCGCGAGGGCGGGTGGGTTCCGCAGACCCGCGCGGTAAAATACGATTATGTCGGCGCGGACCCCAAACTGGGCGCGCGGCTGGCCGAGGGCGGCGCGTGGCTGGCGGCGCAAAACCCGATGACCCGGTCTTGGGTGCCGGTGTTTGAACATACCGCGCGGATTTTTCAGGACGTTCAGCGGCCCTAGTCGGGGTACCTGCGCATCTGCGTTACCCGGCCATTTTCACCATAAACGAAAGCCTCACGGCTTGATAAATTTGGCCCCGCCCACCATGCGATCAGGAACCGCCGGCTGATCGGGGCTTGATGTTGGCGTATCAAGCATCGTATCCAATACCTGTTGAACCTGCGTCGGCAAGGACCGCTCGCAGGACACGCCGTTGCCGTCCGGGTCATTGCGCGCGTGATAGCCGATTTCGCCGCGATACGCCGGGGCAAGACCGACCGACCGGGCCGCATCACAGCTGACGCGCGCGACCAGATGGGCCAGCGCGGCGGGCGGTTCATAGGCGCTGGTGCGGATATAAAGCGACAGCGCCACGCTTGCGGCGACAACCGGAAAGCTGAGCAAGCTCATGCCGATGCGCACAGGCGAAAAGGCATGGGCGCGGGTGCGCGCGGCGCGGATCTGGCGCTTGGACGGCTTGGGATCGTGCCGCATGGCGTGTTTCAACTGATCAAACTGTGTCATACCACCTAGTTTGGCAGGTCAATGTGGCAACCCTGTGACCTGCGGATGCCCGGCGGATGGGCTGTCGCCATCGGGCCGGGAATTGCCCCTACATGTTGGGGTAGTTCGGCCCATCCCCCCCCTGAGGCGTGGTCCAGGTGATGTTCTGGCTCGGGTCCTTGATGTCACAGGTCTTGCAATGCACGCAGTTCTGAAAGTTGATCACAAAGCGCGGGTCTTTGCCTTCTTCCCTGATCACCTCGTAAACCCCGGCCGGGCAATAGCGTTGCGCGGGTTCGTCAAATTGCGGCAGGTTCACGTTGATCGGGATCGACGGGTCGGCCAGATGCAGGTGGCACGGTTGGTTTTCTTCGTGATTGGTGGCAGAGAAACTGACATTGGTCAGGCGGTCAAATGACAGGGTTCCGTCGGGTTTGGGGTAGGTGATCACCGGGTAATCCGCCGCCTTGCCGGTGGCCTCGGCGTCGGATTTGCCGTGTTTCAGCGTGCCAAACAGCGAGAATTTGAAGATGCTCTGGAACCACATGTCAAAGCCGCCCAAAGCCAGCCCCGCCAACATGCCCCAGCGCCCGTTCATCGGCGCGACATTGCGCACGGGCTTAAGATCCCGGCTAACCGGCCCGCTGCGCAATTCGGCGTCGTAGGCGTCCAGAGTGTCCCCCGCACGGCCCGCGCCAATCGCGTCAAACGCAGCTTCGGCAGCGGCTTTGCCGGAATGCATGGCGTTGTGATTGCCCTTGATGCGCGGCAGGTTCACCAGCCCCGCCGAACAGCCCAGCAACGCACCACCCGGAAAGGCGGATTTCGGGATCGACTGGAACCCGCCCTTGGTCACCGCACGCGCGCCATATGCCACGCGTTTGCCACCCTTGAGAAGGTCGGCCATCATCGGGTGATGCTTGAATCGCTGAAATTCCATATACGGGTTCAAATGCGGGTTTTTATAGCTGAGATCGACGATATACCCCACATATATCTGATTGTTATCAAGGTGATAGACAAACGACCCGCCGCCGTTTTTCCACCCCAAAGGCCAGCCCAGCGTGTGGGTCACGGTGCCCTCGCGGTGCTTGTCCGGGTCAATGTCCCAGATCTCTTTCATGCCAAGGCCGAACTTTGGCACATCCGCGCCGGCCGCCAGATCGTATTTGGCGATCACTTCCTTGGACAGCGATCCGCGCACGCCTTCGGAGAGGAAAACGTATTTGCCCAGCAGCTCCATCCCCGGTTCATAGTTCGGCCCGTGGCTGCCGTCCGCCTCTTTGCCGAATTCGCCGGCAACCACGCCTTTGACCTCGTCGTTGTCGCCGTAGACCAGTTCGGAACACGCCATGCCGGGGAAGATTTCGACGCCCATTTCCTCGGCCTGTTCGGCCATCCAGCGGCACACGTTGCCCATGGACACGATGTATTTGCCGTGGTTCGACATCAGCGGCGGCAACAGGAAATTGGGGATGCGCATGGACCCGCCCTCGCCCAGCATGAAAAAGTTGTCCTTTTTGACCGCGACCTTGACCGGGGCACCTTTGGCCTTCCAGTCGGGGATCAACACATCAAGGCCGGATGTGTCCAGAACCGCACCCGATAGAATATGCGCGCCCACTTCTGAGCCTTTTTCCAGCACCACCACCTGAATATCAGCGTCCAGTTGTTTCAGACGAATGGCCGCCGACAGGCCCGCAGGACCGGCCCCGACGATTACAACGTCATATTCCATCGCTTCGCGTTCAGTCTCGGCCATATCCGCGCTCCTTAGATTCCTGTGGTTAACAGTCGGGCTGGCCCCTGCGGGCGCAACAATGTTTCAACGCTGATTACCTTTATGCAGGCGCAGCGGTCAATCACAACATCACGTCAGCAAATATGGGCTGCCCTTACTCAGGGCGATCCCCCATCAAATAGCGCGGCCCGGTGCCTTTTGCCCTGACCCGGTCCTTGGGATTATATAGCTTGCACTTGGGCAGGCTAAGACAGCCACACCCGATGCACCCGTCCAGATTATCGCGTAGCCGCTGCAAGGTTTCGATCCGCGCATCCAGCCGGTCGCGGAACGTGCTGCTGATCGCGGCCCAGTCTTTCGGGGTTGGCGTGCGCCGGTTGGGCAGTTGTTCCAGAAGGCCGCGTATCTCGGGCAGGGAAAAGCCAAATTGCTGGGCGATCATCACAAAGCTAAGGCGGCGAATGTCGGCGCGCAGGAACCGCCGCTGCCCGCCTGCGTTGCGCCACGGGGTGATCAACCCCTGCGCCTCGTAATAGCGGATGGCGGACACGGCCAGCCCGGTGCGGTCCGCCAATGCGCCGATTGATAACCCCGAAGATGCCAGTGTCGCCATTTGAAAATAATCCTTGACCTAAAGTTAGGTTTAGAAATTACGGTAGCCCAACGCAACCTGACAATCAAAGGATCGAACCCATGACCGCAACGCTTGAACACGCCAATCTGACCGTTTCCGACCCCAAGGCCACCGCCAGTTGGCTGTGTGACCTGTTTGACTGGCACATCCGCTGGCAGGGGGCGGCGATCAACGGCGGGTTCACGGTGCATGTGGGGACCAAGGACAGCTATCTGGCGCTATATGCCCCCGTTGATCCGGCAAAGATGGTCGACAGCACCTATGCAACCGTCGGCGGGCTGAACCATGTGGGGATCGTGGTCGATGATCTCGACGCCGTTGAGGCCCGCGTCAAATCGGCTGGGTTCAAGCCCTACAACCATGCCGATTACGAGCCGGGCAAGAGGTTCTATTTCGACGACAACGATGGCGTCGAATACGAAGTGATCGCCTATTCGTGATGCCGATCCGGCCATAAATGTTGTGCCAAGGGCGCGACAGGGTATGCTTGCACGACCCGTCTCTGGCCACGCCGGGGTCGGGTCACACAGTCCACGAAAAGGGAGTATCCAAATGGCCGTTTCGCTTCAGGTGATCTATCCGATCAGTGACGATACCAGCTTTGACTACGACTATTATACCAGCAGCCACATGGAAATCGTCGGCAAACACATGGGGCCGCATCTGCAAAGTACGCTGGTGACCAAAGGGCTGGCGGGCGGCCCTGACACGCCACCGGGCAGTTACGCGGTGGCGACGCTTTTGTTTGCCGATCAGGCGGCATTTGACGCCGCAATGGCCGTATCCGCGCCGGTCATGGCCGACATTCCCAACTTTACCAATTCCCAGCCGCAAATACTGATCGGCGAAGTCATCGGCTAGCCGGGCGCGCCTTCGCCTACTTTGGGGCGATACACCAAGTTTCCCATAGCCGCCCCTTGCATTCTGGTGCGGCTTTGGGTCAGGTATCTGCTAACTTTAACTTCCACCCGGACAACTTTTGCTGTCCGGGCGCTAATTTGTGTGGACGACGCCCGATGGAAAAAATTCCGATGACCCCCACAGGCTTTGCCGACCTTGAGACCGAGCTGAAGCTGCTCAAGTCGGTTGAACGCCCGGCGATCATCTCAGCAATCGCCATTGCGCGCGATCATGGTGATCTGTCAGAGAACGCAGAATACCATTCTGCCCGCGAAAAGCACTCGTTCATCGAAGGGCGCATCAAGGAACTCGAAGGCGCGCTGTCGCTGGCCGAGGTGATCAACCCCGCCTCCTTAAGCGGCACGATCAAATTCGGGGCCAAGGTGACGCTGGTGGACGAAGACACCGACGAGGAAAAAACCTGGCAGATCGTTGGCGAATACGAGGCCAAAGTCGAAAGTGGGCTGTTGAACATCAAATCACCCATTGCCCGCGCGCTGATCGGCAAAGAAGAAGGCGACAGCGTCGAAGTCCGCACCCCCGGCGGCACAAGATCCTACGAAATTCTTGAGATCGTCTATTCCTGACGGAGCGCCCCAATGTCCGGCCCCAAGCCCCCCCCAGAGACCGCCCAACCGTCTGCCCAGCCGACCCCACTTGGCATCTATGACAAGCCCCGGCGGGCGTCGGTCACAGGCATCGAAGTGGCCGCCGTCGCGCTAAGCCTGTTGTGGCTGGCGGCGGCGCTGGCGTTCTTTGTTCTGGTGCCCGGTGCCGGCAGCCAAGGCGTGGACGGCTTGCGGTTCATCATGACCTTGCTGGTGGTATTCATGCCGGTGGCAATGATCTGGGTGGCGGCAACTGCGGCGCGCTCGTCGCGGGTGATCCGCGAGGAAAGCCAGCGCTTGCAGGCGGCGATCGACGCCATCCGCCAGGCCTATGTGGCGCAACAACAGCGCGCGGCCATTTCTTCTGAACCCTCGGTCACCCGCAAGCTGGACGAAATCGCCGCCGCCACCCGCAAGACCGAAACCGCGCTGGCGACCTTTTCCACCAGCCGCCGCCACGCCCCGCAACCAGCGTCCAGCGTGGCGCAGGTTTCTGCCGAAGCGGGCGGCGATCAGGGATCACTTGAACTGGGCACCCCTGCCGAAGACCTGTCCGCCCCGCTGGCCACCGACGATTTCATCCGCGCGCTGAATTTTCCCGAAACCGCCGAGGACGAAGAAGGCTTTGCCGCCCTGCGCCGCGCCCTGCGGGACCGCAAAGCCGCGCATCTTATTCAGGCCGCGCAGGATGTTCTGACCCTGCTTAGTCAGGATGGCATCTATATGGACGACCTGCGCCCCGACATGGCGCGCCCCGACGTGTGGCGTCAGTTTGCCCAAGGCACGCGCGGGCGGGCGGTGGCCTCGCTTGGGGGAATCCGCGACCGGACCTCGCTGGCGCTGACATCGGGGCGGATGAAGCAGGACAACATCTTTCGCGACGCCGCGCATCACTTTCTGCGCCGTTTCGACCAGATGATCGCCGAGTTTGAACCAACCGCCAGCGACGCCGACATATCCGCCCTTAGCGAAACCCGCACCGCGCGGGCCTTTATGTTGTTGGGACGCGTGGCCGGGACGTTCAACTAAGCCTGAGCAGGCGACGGGCGATCAGAATAGCCCGTTGTCATTCTGCGAAGCCTCAGGCACCACCTGAAGCACGTCCCAATGTTCAACGATCCTGCCCTGCGCATCAAAGCGAAAGATGTCCATCCCGGCATAATCATCACTGCCCGGCCAGGTCTGATGACAATGCAGAACAACCAGATTGCCCTGCGCGACACTTCTAATGAACGCGGTCTTTTTGCCGGGATATTCCAGCGCCATACGCTCAAAATAGGCGATGAACGCCTCTTTTCCGTCTGCGACATGGGGGTTATGCTGAATATACTGTGCCCCCGCATACATCTCGATCGCCTGACGCGGTTTGCACTGATTGAACATCAGATCATAGAACGCCTTGGCGTTTTGCGTGTTGGTGTCGGGATCGCTGGCCATAAAGTTTGCCTTTTCCTTCGGGATATCAAAGCGCCTCGATGATGGTCACATTGGCGATGCCGCCCCCCTCGCACATGGTCTGCAAGCCATAGCGCAACCCGCGCGCGCGCAGCGCATGCACCAGCGTTGTCATCAGCTTGGCCCCCGACCCGCCCAAAGGATGGCCCAGCGCAATCGCGCCGCCATTGACGTTCAGCCGCGCCGGGTCGGCCCCGGTATGGGACAGCCATGCCAGCGGCACGGGGGCAAAGGCTTCGTTGACCTCGTAAAGGTCGATATCGGCGATCTTCATGCCTGCGCGGTTCAACGCGCGATCGGTCGCAAACAGCGGTTCTTCGAGCATGATCACCGGGTCACCCGCCGTCACCGTCATGGCGTGGATACGCGCCATCGGCGTCAGCCCATGTTCCTTGAGCGCGCGTTCAGACACCACCATCACCGCCGCAGCACCATCGCAAATCTGGCTGGCGTTGGCGGCTGTGATACTGCCACCTTCCATCAAAGCGCGCACCTTGCCGATGCTGTCCATCGTCGCATCACGCCGGATGCCTTCGTCTAGGAAATGGCGTTCGCGCACCCCGTCCACATCCACGTCAAGCGCCAGAACCTCGGCCGTGAACGCGCCGCTATCGGTGGCCGCGACGGCGCGCGCGTGACTTTGCAGCGCAAATACGTCCAGATCATCGCGCGACTGGCCCCATTTTGAGGCAATCATTTCCGCGCCCTTGAACTGGCTAAAGAACGGGTCGGGAAATTTCGCCGCCAGTTGCGGGCTGGTGGCGCTGCCGCGCTCGGGAGGCTTGCTCCAGTGACCGGAACTGCCCATGGGCACGCGGCTCATGCTTTCGACACCGGCGGCGATGACCACGTCCTGCGCGCCGGACATGACCGCCTGCGCGGCGAAATGGATGGATTGCTGGGATGACCCGCATTGCCGGTCGATGCTGACGGCGGGCACCGACTGTGGCAGGTTCGATGCCAGAACCGCGTTACGCCCCACATGCAGCCCCTGTTCGCCGACCTGACCGACGCAGCCCATGATCACATCGTCAACCGCGCCGCCCGGCAGGCCCGCGCGCGCGACCACCTCGTCCAGAACCGCCGCCGCCAGATCAACCGGGTGCCAGCCAAAAAGCCGCCCCTCGCGTTTACCACCGGCGGTGCGGGTGGCGGCGACAATGTAAGCTTCGCTCATTTCAGATGCTCCTTTAAAGTGCCGCACTGGGCCGGGATTTGATTGCCTCGAACCAGGCAAGGGTTGCGGTGTTGTTTTCGGGGATGCGCCGGCGGATCACCCGGGCGAAATCGACAAAGATGAAACAGGTGATGTCAGCCAGCGTGAAGTGATCCAGCGCCAGATACGCACTTTCGCTTAGCCGGGTTTCCAGCATATCAAAGAACAGATCGACCCGCGCCATGCCGCGTTCCGCCAGTGCGGGGATCTGTTCGAAATTGGTCTGGCCGGGAATGGCGCGGTCTTTCATGTGCGGGTTGGTGTTGCGCAGCACCTCGGCGATGGGCATGCCGCCCTGCTGTTCGACGATGGTGTTCCACATCAGCACAGCGCCCTTTTCCTCGGGGGTTCGCCCCATCAGCGGAGGTTCGGGAAACGCCGCCTCAAGATAGGCGGCAATGCCCAGATTTTCGGTCAGGGTCGCGCCGCTGTCGGTCACCAGCACCGGGATCGTCGCGCGCGGATTGATCGCCAGAAAGTCCGGCGTCAGCTGTTCGCCATTGGCAATTGAGATGTCACGGGTTTCGATCTCCAGCCCCTTTTCGGCGATGAACATGCGCGCACGGCGCGGGTTGGGGGCGGTGGAGCAATCGTAGAACAGCATTTAGCGTCTCCCTTTGGTATCAATCACATTTACCCGCGTGCAATTCCTTGGCAACGGCGCGCGCGATCACTTGTTCTTCATCGGTGCGGATCATCAACACCTGCGCCGGGCCGCTGCCAATCTTTGTGGCGTTGGCCGCATTGGCCTTTGCGTCCAGTTCAAGCCCAAGGAACCCCATCCCGTCAATCACCCGCGCGCGGATTTCGCTGGCGTTTTCGCCGATGCCGCCGCAGAACACCATACCGTCAATACCCCCCAGCACCGCCGCCATGCCCCCCAGTTCGCGGCGGATGCGGAACACATAATACTCAATCGCCTCGCGGGCCTTGGAATCATCTGACGCCAGCAGGATGCGCATGTCATGGCTTAGTTCCGACAGGCCTTTGAGGCCGCTTTCATGGTATAGAATCTGGGTGATTTCCTGCACCCCCAGCCCCTGATCCATCAGATACAACAGCACACCGGGGTCCAGTTGTCCGCACCTTGTGCCCATCGGCAGCCCGTCGAGCGCCGAGAACCCCATGGTCGACCCCATAGAGCGGCCATCTTTGAGCGCACACATCGACGCGCCATTGCCAAGGTGGGCAATCACCACCCGGCCCTTGGCCAGCTCCGGCCAGTCACGGCGCAGGCAAGAGGTGATATAGTCGTAAGACAGCCCGTGGAACCCGTAACGGCGCACGCCCTGATCGTAGAACCGCCGGGGCAGCCCGAAGGTGTCGTTCACAAACGGGTGGCCCTTGTGGAATGAGGTATCAAAACACCCGACCTGAACGGCCTCGGGAAAGGCCGCGATCGCCGCGCGGATCGCCGCCAGATTATGTGGCTGATGCAGGGGGGCCAGCGGCACAAAGGCCTCTAACTGCTCCAGCACCTGATCGGTCAGACGCACAGGCGCGCCAAAGGTCTTGCCGCCGTGCACGATGCGATGGCCGACGCCGGTGACCGCGCGCCCCTTTAGAACCGGGTCCAAGGTGCGCAGGATCGCGGCCACGGCACTGGTATGATCCGCCGGGCCGATGTCGATCACCTGTCCCGCCGCGCCCTTCAGCACCAGTTGCGCGACCGGGCCAAGGTTTTCGACCTGTCCGGCCTGCAACAATTCTGGCTCGTCACCCGGTCCCTTGCCCGTCAGATACACCGCGAACTTGATAGAGGACGAACCGGCGTTCAGGGTCAGCAGCACGCTCATTTTCTTTTGTATTCCGCGTAGAGCGCGGCAATCGCGCAAGAGGCCAGCCGCGCCTGATCGTCGTCCGACCGGCTGTTCAGGATCACCGGGCATTTCGCCCCCATGACGATGCCGCCGGTTTCCGCGTGGGCCAGATAGGTCAGCTCCTTAGCCAGCATGTTTCCCGCCTCCATGTTGGGGGCCACCAGTATCTGCGCGCGCCCCGCCACCAGCCCGCGGATATTCTTGGTTGCTGCCGCCTTGAGGTTGATCGCGTTGTCCATCGCCAATGGCCCGTCCACAAGGCCGCCCTTGATCTGTCCACGCTCGGCCATCTTTGACAGGATCGCAGCATCAAGTGTTGAGGGGATCGCCGGGTTGATCTTTTCCACCGCCGACAATACCCCGACTTTGGGTTCCTTGATGCCCAGCGCATGGGCCAGATAGATCGCGTTCTGGATGATGTCGGCTTTGGCCATCAGATCAGGCGAGATGTTAATCGCCGCGTCCGTCACCATCAACAGATGATCCAGTCCCGGCACGTCCATCACAAACACATGGCTAAGGCGGCGTTTGGTACGCAGGCCGGTGTTGCGTTTGATGATCTCGCCCAGCAGAATATCGGTGTGCAGGTGCCCCTTCATCACCGCCGCCGCCTGCCCGTCGTTCACCAGCTGCACGGCGCGCGCCGCTGCCTGTTGATGGTCGGGCAGATCAATAATCCGATAGCCGTTCAGATCCAGACCGCGTTGTTCCGCCGCCTCGGCGATCTTGCCGGGATCGCCGATCAGGATCGGGTCGATCAGGGTGTGATCCGCGCCCAGAATGGCCCCGGCAAGGGCATCGGGGCGTTCCGGCGCAACAACAGCCGTGGGGATCGGCGGCAAGGGTTCGGCCCGCGCCAGCAGACGTTCAAAATGCACATGCCGGCGCACCGTCAGGCCGGGCAGATCGTCCACATCAAAGGACATCGCCTTTTCGGGGGCGTAAACCTCGGCCTCGCCTTCCAGCACGCGGGAGCCGTCGGCGGCTTCGACCCAGGTGTCGAACTTGACCAGCCGGTTGTCGCCTTTAGCCGTCAATCGCAGCTTTATCGTCAGCGTATCCCCGGCAAAGGCCCGACCGACAAAGCGCAGGGTCTGGCTGTGGTAGACCGTTCCCGGTCCCGGCAACTGGCACCCCAGCACGGCGGAAATCAGCGAGCCGATCCACAGGCCGGGGGCAAGTGCTTCGACCTGCCCGTCGCCGTCGCCGTCCTTGTCGGGCAGGTGCATCGGGTTGAAGTTGCCCGAGGAATTGGCAAACACATAAAGGTCGTCGGCGTTCAGGGTGCGCACCTGTTGCGCCTCCATGCCGATTTCAAGCGCGTTGTAGGGGATGTTCTGGATCGGCGGCTTCATAGGTAAATTTTCCCTTGCTCAGACCCATATCGGTAGCGTGATTTGGCGGGCTTGGCTACGCCTTGCCGCCGACCTTGAATTACCGCCGGTAAATGAAGCATCGCCCTTTGACCGCGCCATCCGGCAAGGGCATTTCGGTCAGGTTGTCAAAATACATCCGGTCACTGGCCACCATCAGGCCACCCGGCGCCAGCAGCGGTTCAACCAGTGGCGAGACCTTACGCGCGAATATGTCGTTCTTTTCCCGGTTATGCCCGCCCAGGTCGGCGTGAATCAGGCTGGCGGTGGCACCAAAGCGCGCCAGCGCCTGCACCAGCGTTTCGTTCACGTCGCCCAGAATGACCCGATCCTCGGCAGGGGTGGAATCCGGGTGCGAGGCGATGGCGCGTTCGAACACATAAATGTCACGCGCGGTTATCCGTTCGCGCAGGTGGTGAAACGTGCGCCCGTTGCCCAGCCCCAGTTCAAACACCGGCCCCGGCATGGACGCAGTTTGCGCGATAGCCGCATCAAGGCAGGCACGTTGCGACACCATACGGTCGATAAAAAGGTCAAGGCGGCTCATGCTGGCATCTCCTGTCAATGTGGTCGGCGTCGGGCTGGTGACTGGCCGGGTTGGCCTCTCATGTCAAATTTACGTTCGGATGTGTAGGCCCGCGCAGAAATCTGTTTGACTAAAGCGGTGGGCCAAGCAAAACTAAGGCCGGAATGCAGGGGGATGAACACATTACTAATACGCCTTTCAGACAGCCCGTTGGAGTTGGCTGAATGCCCCCATTGTTGTCAGTAACAGATCTAAGCGTTGGGTTCGGTAATGGTGAATCGGTGGTGCGCAACGTCAGCTTTGATGTGCAGCCGGGCGAAACGCTGGCGTTGGTTGGCGAATCCGGGTCCGGCAAAACCGTGACCTGCCGCGCGGTCCTGCGCATTCTGCCGAAAATCGCGCAAATCCGCACAGGTAAGGTAGTGCTGAACACCGGCGACGGCCCGGTCGAACTAAGCAGTCTTGGCGAACGGCCACTGCGCAAGACACGCGGCAACCTTGTGTCGATGATCTTTCAGGAACCCATGCGGTCGCTGTCGCCGCTGCATCGCATCGGCAATCAGGTTGCCGAAGTTCTGTCGCTACATCGCGGGGCCAGCGAGAAAGAGGCAAAGCGCGAAGTTCTTACCACGTTCGAGCACGTCGGCTTTCCCGACCCGGAGCGCGCCTATCGGTCCTACCCGTTCGAGTTGTCAGGCGGGATGCAGCAACGGGCGATGATCGCAATGGCGATGGTGGCCAAGCCTGACCTGCTGATCGCGGACGAACCGACCACCGCGCTGGACGTGACGACGCAAGCGCAGGTTCTGGGGCTTATCAAGGACTTGCAGCGCGAAACCGGCATGGCGATGATCCTTGTCACTCATGATCTGGGTGTCGTGGCCAATATGGCCGAACAGGTTGTGGTGATGCACAAAGGCCGGGTAATGGAATCTGGTCCCGCCGCGCCACTGCTCCGATCCCCAGCCCACCCTTATACACAGCAACTGTTCGATGCCGCACCGGCCATTCCTGCGCAGCCTCAGATGGCCCCCGAATTGCCGCAGGACGATCTGATCCTGCAACTGAAATCCGTGGCCAAGACCTATACCCTGCGCGCCTCTTCGATGTGGAAACCCGACGTTCTGATCCACGCCTGCCGTGGCATCGATCTGAACCTGCCGCGTGGCAAGACGCTGGCCGTGGTCGGCGAAAGCGGGTCGGGCAAGACCACAGCGGCGCGTGTGGCCCTGGGGGCCGAACTACCGGATCCGGGCGGAGAAGTTCTGTTCCGGTCGCAAAAGGGCGGCGAACAGATTACCGTGCACCAAATGACCCGCACCGCGCGCTTTGCCTTTCAGAAAAAGGCGCAGATGGTGTTTCAGGACCCCTATTCGTCGCTGAGCCCGCGCATGCGCATTCAGGAGGCGCTGACAGAGCCGCTTGAGATTCACAACATCGGCAGTCGCGCCGAAAAGCGTGACATGGCAGAGGTCATGTTGCGCAAGGTTGGCCTGAACACCGACATGATGCAGCGGTTCCCGCACGCGTTTTCCGGTGGCCAGCGTCAACGCCTGTCGATTGCCCGCGCGCTGATGCTGGAGCCGACACTGTTGGTGTGCGACGAACCGACCTCGGCGCTGGATGTCAGCGTTCAGGAACAAATCCTGACCCTGCTGGAAGACATTCGCGACACCATGAACCTGAGCTATCTGTTCATCTCGCACGATCTGGCCGTGGTGGCGCGGATCGCTGACGAGGTGGCGGTGATGCGTCAGGGGCTGGTGGTGGAACAGGCCCCGCCGGACACCCTGTTCTACAACCCGAAACACCCATATACGAAGGCTTTGATCGCCGCCCAGCCAACCCCGGACATCGACCGTCCGATTGACCTGAATCTGGTGGCACAAGGCGCGGGTGACCCCGAAACCTGGCCCGAAGCCTATCGTATGACCGACAGCGAAATGCCATCGCTGACCCAATTGGAACCCGGCCACAAGGTACGTTGTTATGTTTGAGTTACCCAGATCCCTTTTGGCGATCCCGCTGTTGATACTGGCCGCGATTTCACCGCTTTCGGCCAACGCCGCATCACATTATCAGGAATCCACCTTTTGGCAGGACGAAGTATCGCGGGGCGATATGCCCCCCGTCGAAGAACGCCTTCCCGATGTGCCTCTGGTGGTCGATCTTGAGGCCAAGGGCCGCGAATTGGGCCACGAGGGTGGCACGCTGAACACCATGATCACCCGGTCCAAGGACATCCGGCAGATGGTGGTTTATGGCTATGCGCGTCTTGTCGGGTATGATTACCAATACAATTTGAAAGCTGACATTCTTGAATCCTACATCAACGAGGACAACAAGAAATTCACCCTGAACCTGCGCCCTGGCCACCGTTGGTCTGACGGCAGCCCCTTTACCTCGGACGATTTCCGTTACTGGTGGGAAGACGTCGCCAACAACAAAAGCCTAAGCCCCTCTGGCCCGCCCGATTTCCTGCGGATCGAAGGAGAGCTGCCGGTCGTCACCTTCCCCGACGAGACCACGGTGATCTACGAATGGCAGAACCCCAACCCGAACTTCATTCAGTCGCTGGCGCAGGCCCGTCCGCCCTTTATCTATCGCCCGGCGAATTTCCTGAAACAATATCACGAGAAATACGCCGACCCCGAACAACTGGCCGTTGAGGTCGATAACGCCCGCGTCAAAAGCTGGGCCGCGCTGCATAACAAGCGCGACAACATGTATAAATTCGACAATTTTCGCCTGCCGACCTTACAGCCGTGGATCAATTCGACCTCGGGCAAGAAGATCCGCCATCTGTTTGTACGCAATCCCTATTACCACCGGGTTGATACCAATGGCGTTCAGCTGCCCTATATCGACATCGTCGAGATGGAGATCGTCGGCGGCGGTCTGGTGGCCGCGAAATCGAACGCCGGCGAAAGTGACCTGCAAAGCCGGGGGTTGGATTTCCGTGACATTGCCATCCTGCGCAAGGGCGAGGCCGACGGCGGCAACTACCGGACCTATCTTTGGAACAATGGGGCCGCGTCGCAGATCGCCATCTATCCCAACCTGAACTACAACGACGAAGGCTGGCGCAAGGTGCTGCGTGACGTGCGCGTAAGGCGCGCCCTGTCGCTGGCGATTGATCGCCAAACCATCAATCAGGCGCTGTATTTCAAGCTGGCCAAGCCGGGCGCGATGACCGTTCTGCCCTCCAGCCCGTTCTTTGATCAGGCCAACCGCGACGCCTGGGCGGCCTATGACGTGGATCAGGCCAACGCCCTGCTGGACGAGGCCGGGCTGACCGAACGCGCCGGCAACGGCATTCGCCTGTTGCCCGATGGGCGGCCCATGGAAATCGTGATCGAAACCGCCGGGGAACGTCAGGAGGTCGAAAACGCGTTGCAAATCATCACCGACAACTGGCGCGACGTTGGCGTCAAACTGGTGATGCGCCCGCTGGACCGGGACATCCTGCGCAATCGCATCTACGCCGGGACGACCATGGCCGCGGTGTGGTTCGGCTGGGATAACGGCATTCCGCAGGTTTACACCTCGCCGAGTTACCTTGCGCCGCGCTATCAGGAATTCTTTGCCTGGCCTAAATGGGGTCAGTATTACCAGACCAATGGCGAAGTCGGCGAAGCACCCGATATGCCCGCACCCAAGCGTCTGATGGAGCTGGCGTTGCAATGGGACCGCGCCACATCGGACGAAGAACGCGCGACCGTGTGGCGTGAGATGCTGAAAATCCACGCCGATCAGGTCTATGGCATTGGCATTCTGGCCGAAGCCCCGCAGCCGGTTGTGGTTAACCTGAACCTGCGCAACGTCCCCAAGAAAGCCATCTGGGCCTGGGACCCCGGCGCACATTTCGGCATCCACCGCCCGGACGAGTTTTTCTTTGACGATGACGAGGACAACTGATGGCCATTCTGCGCTATGCGCTGTACCGGTTCGCCACCATGCTGTTAACGCTGGTGGTGGTGTCGGCGCTGGTGTTTGTCATCATCAACCTGCCACCCGGTGACTATCTGAGCAATCAGATCAATGAGTTGCGCGCCTCGGGCCAATCAGCCGGGATCGCCAAGGCCGAGTTCCTGCGCACGGAATATGCGCTGGATCGCCCGGTCTACCAGCAATACCTGATCTGGGTCGGCTTCATCCCCGGCCCAAACGGTTTTTCCGGCCTGTTGCAGGGCGATTTTGGCTGGTCCTTCGAATTTGACAGCCCCGTAGCCGAGATTGTCGGCGATACCCTGTGGCTAACCGTGCTGGTCAATCTGGCGGCAGTGCTGTTTGTCTATGTCGTGGCCTTGCCTCTTGGCGTTCTGGCGGCGGCGAAATCCAAGACCTGGGTGGACTACACGTCGGCCTTTGTTGGATATATCGGGCTGGCCACGCCCAACTTTTTGCTGGCGCTGATCCTGTTTTACTACGGCAACAAATACTTTGACCTGCCGATTGGCGGGTTGATGGACCCGGTGTTTGAAGGCGAACCGTTGGGCTGGGAAAAAGTCAAATCCATCCTGATCCACCTGATCGTGCCGACATTTGTAATCGGCACATCGGGCGCTGCGGGGATGATGCAGCGCCTGCGGGCCAATCTGTTGGACGAATTGGGCAAGCCTTATGTGGAAACCGCCATCGCCAAGGGCATGGGGCCGACGCGGATGCTGACCAAATACCCGCTGCGCATGGCGTTCAACCCGTTTGTCGCCGATATCGGCAACCTGCTGCCGTCGATGGTGTCGGGGTCGGTTCTGGTGTCGGTTGTTCTGGGATTGCAAACCATTGGGCCGACGCTTTTGACCGCGCTCAAGACCCAGGATTTGTTCCTGTCGGGTTTTGTGCTGATGTTTGTCGCTTTGCTGACGCTGGTGGGCACGATGATTTCCGATGTGCTGCTGGTACTGCTTGATCCACGCATCCAATACGAGGGGCGCGAGACATGACACAGCTACCTGATGGCCGCTTTGTTGACGACGAACCCTATGACCCGGATGCCAGCCTGCAAACGCTTGAACGAAGCGACATGGACGCGCCAAACATGGTGCTGGTCTGGCGCAAGTTCAAACAACACCGGTTAGGGCTGTTTTCCGGCATCGCGTTGCTGATCGCCTATCTGATGATCCCGTTTGCCGGGTTCATCGCCCCCTATACCGCGAATGAACGCCAGCCCGATTACCTGTTTTCGCCGCCGCAGTCGGTGGAATGGACCCACGAGGGCGAATTCATCGGTCCCTTCGTCTATCCCATCACCTCAGAGGCCGATCTGGAAACCTTCCAGTGGAAATTCACCGCCGACGAAACCCGCCCGATGAAGCTCAAGTTCTTCTGCGAGGCCAGCAGTTACAAGGTGGCCGGGTTGTTCAAGACCAACAAGCACCTGTTTTGTGCCCCCGAAGGGGCGACCGTGTTCCTGTGGGGGTCGGACCGGCTGGGCCGGGATGTATTTTCGCGGGTCTCGTACGGGGCGCAACTGTCGCTGACCGTGGGGCTGATCGGGATCACCGTGTCGTTCATTCTTGGCATTGGCTTTGGCAGTATCGCCGGGTATTTCGGCGGCAAGATCGACTGGGTGATCAACCGGGTGATCGAAATCCTGCGTTCGCTGCCGGAACTGCCCTTGTGGATGGCCCTGTCGGCGGCGGTGCCGTCGAACTGGGGACCGGTGGCGGTGTTCTTTATCATCTCGATCATTCTGGGCATTCTGGACTGGCCCGGACTCGCACGGGCCGTGCGGGCCAAATTCCTGAGCTTGCGGGAAGAGGAATACGTGAAAGCCGCCGAAATGATGGGGGCCAATTCCAGCCGGGTGATCCGCAAACACCTGTTGCCCAACTTCATGTCGCACCTTATCGCCAGCGCGTCCCTGTCGATCCCGGCAATGATCCTTGGGGAAACCGCGTTGTCGTTCCTCGGCCTTGGCCTGCGCGCACCGGCGGTTAGCTGGGGGGTGATGCTGAATGATGCGCAGAACCTTGCATCCATCGAAATCTACCCATGGACCGCCATCCCGATGCTGCCGATCATCTTTATCGTGCTGGCGTTCAACTTCCTTGGTGACGGATTGCGCGACTCACTGGACCCGTATTCCAGTTAAAGATCTGTCGTAGGGTGGGTGCAACCCACCTTGGCACCAGGTCGACCGGGCAGAGCGTGGGCTTTGCCCACCCTACCGATCGTCGACGCCTTTCTTCGGCGTGCTCGTTTCTTCCTCTTCAAGGGCGCTTTGAACCGCCCCGGCCACGGCTTTTTTCTGCGCTTCATTCAGATCGTCGACCTTGCCATCCGCCAGCCTGACAGTGACCTCGCGGTGAGCAAAACGGATGCCTTCACGGCCGAACAATTCGCGGATTTCCTCATAGACTTTCTTGCGCACCAGCCATTGATCGCCCGGTTTGGTCATGAATTTGACCCGGATGATCATCGCGCTGTCCTGCATTTCGATCACCCCCTGCGACTTTAACGGCTGGATGAAATTCTCGCCGATCACCGGGTCATCCAGTAACTGAACCCCAAGGTTCTTGATCAGCTTTCGCACCCGCTCAACATCCGTGTCATAGGTCACCCGTAGCGGTAGTTTCATAATCACCCAATCGCGTGAGTAATTGGTCAGCACCTTGATTTCGCCAAACGGAATGGTGTTGAGCGCACCCAGATGGTGGCGCAACTGAAACGACCGCACCGAGATTTTCTCGACCGTGCCTTTCACCTCGCCGGTGTCGATATATTCACCCTTGCGAAACGCATCGTCGATCAGGAAAAATGCCCCGGAAAAGATGTCGCGCACCAGCGTCTGCGCACCAAAACCGACAGCCAGCCCGACCACTCCGGCCCCGGCAAACAGCGGGCTGACGTTTATCCCCAGTTCCAGCAGCGCGATCAGCCCGATGGACACGATGACCACCGACAATATCGCCCCCCGGAACAGCGGCAGCAGCGTGGCCAGACGGCTGGCCCCGGTCATGCCGCCTTCGTCGCCCATCTCTGCGGCCGGAAGGTCTCCGGTTTCCTCGGCGATCTTACTGTCGATCCAGATGCGAAAGAAATGATACAGGATATAGCCGATAAACAGGATGGTGGTGGCATCCAGCCCGCGCGACAGGCCCGAACTTTCCAGCATCGTGGTGTCGGGGTTCCAGATCTTGATCAGCGCATAGATGCCAGCGACAAAGGCCAGAATGCCGGCCACCCGGCGCGACAGGTCTTCGTATGTGGCGATTGGGTGGGATTTCAGCGGTGGCCGGTCAACAACCTCGGCATCTCCGTCATCCTCGCTTGCATCAGCCGCCGCCAGATCGCTGTTGATCTGTTCGACCTTGCGCAGCCGCGCAAAGAACCGTTCGATGATGTAGTTGATCACGCCGTAAACCACGATCACCGATATGAAAACACCATAGGTTCCGGCCACCAGCGGAATCGAGACCGCCTGTTCCAACACCAGATCGAACGCCAGTTTCAACCATGTAAAGGCGATATAGACAATCAGCGCAGGGGCCCATGTGATAGAGAGTATCCTGGCAAGATACGTCGTTTCCACGGCGGGCTTGCCGCCCCGGATCGCCCGGGAAATTGGCCGCGCATTGAACAGAACCATGGCGCTGTTGCCCACCGCCCCGACCAGCGCCAGCACCCCATAGGTAAAGGCGTAAACGTCATAGTTCAGGCCAAAATCGGCGATCCATGTGCTGAACATGATCGCCGTGATGTCATAGGTGGCAAGGATTCGCGCCCAGAAATACAAACGCCGCGCGTCCCGGTCGGAAAACCGTGGTATCCGGTATTGGCTAAGGTAGGGCGACAGGATCATCCGCCAGATATCCGACACCGTGCGCGCCGCGAAAAAGGCCACGTAGATCGCGGTGATGGTGATCTGGACGGACAGGTCATTTGCCGGCCCGAAAATCAAGGCTCCGGTTATGTAGGCCAGCAGCATGGTGATCAACGTACCGCCAATGCCCATCAGGAACCGGAACACCAGAAACGGCATTTTCTGACGATAGCCTTGTGGCGCGTCCCTGACCCTGGATTCGACCAATCGTCGGGCAAAGCGTTTGCCATACAATTCTCTGGTGACGATCATCGCCCCGAGAAACAACAACAGGCTCCACCCCAGGATCTCGACGTAACGCATGATGCGCCCGTCCGGGCTGGTGGCGCGCAGGATGTAAGCTACCTCGGTAAACGAACTGGGCAGCGTGTTCAGCCGCCCCCGCAGGCTTTCGCGGAACTTGCTGACGCGCGACTGAACCTTCATCAGGATCGAGGCCCCGCCCATGGCGTCCTGCCCGCTCGCCTTTGGCGCGCTGTCCGACCTCGGGGATGTGGCGGTGATGATCTGCCCATTCTCGCCGATGACAATGACGTTCACCCCCCCGTCGGCCGCATCGCGGATGGCTTGCGCCAGATCGCTTTGCGCCGAATTCTCGGCAGAGGATGACGACCCCATTCCAAAACCGGGAATAATCTGCGCCTGCGCCGTCGTGGCGGCCATAACAGCACCCCAGAGGAACAGCGACACAACCAGAAACTGGGCTAGGGTAAGACGGCGCATTGTTTGGCATATTTCCAAAGACATTCGAAAATCAAACTACCTGAGCACCCGGACCTGTGCAAACCCTTGTCCCGGCGGGTGAAATCACAATTTGCTTGATGATTGTGAGGTCGCGCAATACCGCCTTTGCTTTTCGCGCAGATTTTAATACTAGGGATAAAGCCGCTCGGGCGGGCGGATAGTGATCAAATGCAGAAACCTTGAGCGTATTCATGAGCGGTGCAAATCCAGACAAGCCGGCAAAAGACACGGGCCGCGCGCCGCGTGTGATGCTGTATAGCCACGATACATTTGGCTTGGGCCATTTGCGCAGGTCACGGGCCTTGGCAGCGGCGATCACACATGCCGACCCGACCGCGTCGGCGCTGATCCTGACCGGATCGCCGGTGGCCGGGCGGTTCACCTTTCCGACCCGGGTTGACCATTTGCGCCTGCCCGGCGTCACCAAACTGTCCGATGGCAGCTATGTCAGCCAGTCGATGGACATGACGATCGAGGAAACCA
>NVQY01000024.1 GCA_002400675.1 Paracoccaceae bacterium
ATGCTTCTGCAACAACCGTGCAATGGCATACAAATACCGCGCCCGCCCCGGCCCGCCAATCCGCTCCCACTTGCCCTGCGCCGCCCGCGCCGCGCCAACCGCCGCATCAACATCCGCCTGACTGGCCTGCGACAGCGTCGCCAGTACTTCACCATTCGCCGGATTACGACTGTCAAACCCATCCCCGGGCGCGGTAAACGCCCCATCAATGAAATGGCCAAACCGGTCGCCCTGATCCACCAGCCACGCCAGCGCCTCTGCCGCACTTTCCGGGGCCGGACCATACTCCATGGACTCGAATTTATCTCTGACACTCATGCTTCTTCTTGTCCCAAATACTCAAAATTCCAACGCCCGCACACCACCACCTCAGCCCATCGCATGACGATACCCCGCCGAATAAGCCCCGGTGACATGATGTTCCAACTGCCGCTCAATATCGCCCAGCAACGAACTGGCCCCGAACCGGAACAGATCGGGCCGCAACCAACGATCCCCCAGTTCTTCCTTGATCAGCGCCAGATAGACCAACGCATCCTTGGCCTTGGAAATCCCCCCGGCAGGCTTATAGCCAATGCGATACCCGGTGCGCGCATAATACTCCCGGATCGCCCGGATCATCACCAGCGATACCGGCAGCGTCGCATTCACACTCTCTTTCCCGGTCGACGTCTTGATGAAATCTGCCCCCGCCATCATGCACACCACCGACGCGCGGGCCACATTGCGTAACGTGCCCAACTCTCCGGTGGCCAAAATTGCCTTCACATGCGCGTCGCCACACGCGGCCCGAAACGTCTGCATTTCTTCATAAAGGGCCTGCCAGTTCCCCGACAACACATGCCGGCGCGAAATCACGATGTCGATCTCTGCCGCCCCCGCCTTCACGCTCTCACCAATTTCGGCCACCCGCAGATGGAACGGAGACAACCCGGCAGGAAACCCGGTACTCACGGCCGCCACCGGAATGCCGCTACCCTCCAATGCGCCCACGGCAGGCGCAATCATATCGTGGTAAACACAGATCGCCCCCACGCTTATCGGCCCGACGCTGACCGGCCCCATACCCAACGCCTCCAACAGATCACGGCGCACCGGCTGGCGCGCCTTGGCGCACAATCGGCGCACCCTGTCGGCGGTGTCATCCCCGGCCAGCGTGGTCAGGTCAATGCAGGTCAGCGCGCGCAGCAACCACGCGGCCTGATATTCTTTCTTGACCGACCGTCGCCCCGGCAGGGTCGCCGCGCGCCGCTCGATCGCCGAGGTATTGGCCTGCACAGAGCGAACCCATTGCATGTCCAGCCCAATGCCGGGGTTTCGTGGCTCCATAACCTGCGGCAAATGGGGGGGTATCGGCTTGGTTTCAGTGGTCATCATCAGCCCTTTTGGCGGTGTCAGACCATAGGCTGACACGGGGGGCCGGGCTTGGCAAGAACGCGCGGGCACACGACACAAAAACCCTGATCATTGCGGTGGCAGAATCGCGGCCAGACATGCTAGGTTTAGCGGTATGGCACACCCCAACCCCCATATCAGCGGTAACCCCCCCGTTATCCGTCAATTGGACGAGGCCGCAATCAATCGCATCGCTGCGGGCGAAGTGGTCGAACGCCCGGCCTCTGCGGTCAAGGAACTGGTGGAAAATGCCATTGACGCCGGGGCCACTCGGATTTCCATCGACATTGGCGACGGCGGCAAAACCCTGATCCGGGTGACGGACGATGGTTGCGGCATCGCGCCGGATGATCTGGCGCTGGCCCTGTCGCGCCATGCAACCTCGAAAATCGACGGCTCGGACCTGCTCAACATCCACACTTTCGGGTTTCGTGGCGAGGCGCTACCGTCCCTTGGCGCGGTTGGCCGCCTAAGCATCACCAGCCGCGCGGCGGGTCAGGACGCGGCACAAATCCGCGTGGATGGCGGCACCACAAGCGCGGTCAAACCCGCCGCCCTGCGCGCCGGAACGACGGTGGAATTGCGAGACCTGTTTTACGCCACACCCGCGCGGCTCAAGTTCCTGCGCACCGACCGCGCCGAATCGCTGGCGATAACGGATGTGATCAAACGGCTGGCCATGGCGGAACCCTCGATCGGCTTCACATTGCGCGATATCTCGGGCGCAGGTCAGGGCCGGGTGACCTTTCGCGCCGACGCCGAAACGGGCGATCTGTTTGATGCCCTGCACGCGCGACTGGCGCGCATACTGGGGCGTGATTTTGCCGATAATTCACTGGCGATTGATGCCACCCGCGACGGGCTGCGCCTGTTTGGCTATGCGGCCTTGCCGACCTATTCGCGCGGTGCGGCGGTGGCGCAATACCTGTTCGTCAATGGCCGACCCGTAAAGGACCGGATGCTGACGGGCGCCCTGCGCGGGGCGTATTACGATTTCCTCAGCCGTGACCGGCATCCGGTGGCCGCCTTGTTCCTTGATTGCGACCCGGAACTGGTGGATGTGAACGTGCACCCGGCCAAATCCGAAGTACGCTTTCGCGATCCGGCCCTTGCCCGTGGGCTGATCGTTTCCGCCTTGCGTCACGCGCTGGGCAATGCCGGCCATCGCGCCTCAAGCACCGTTGCCGCCGGGGTCTTGGGGGCCATGACCCCGGAACCAACCGGCGCGCGGGTCTATCAGATGGACCGGCCCTCGCTGGGCGCGCGAACTGCCGCCTACGCTGCGCAAGCACCGGGATTTGGCGAGATGGAAAACCAGTTCAGTGGCCGGGTGGTCGATGTGCGGGATACTTGCGAGGACGCCCAACAGGCAGACGAACAACGCCCACTTGGGGCCGCACGCGGCCAGGTGCACGAAAACTACATCATCGCCCAGACCGCCACCGGCATGGTGATCGTCGACCAACACGCAGCGCACGAACGGCTGGTCTACGAAAAGCTAAAGGCCCAGATGGCCGAAAACGGAGTCGCCGCCCAAGCCTTGCTAATCCCCGAAATCGTCGATCTGTCCGAAGCCGACGCCGCCCGCCTGCTCGAAATCGCCCCCGATCTGGCCCGCCTTGGCCTGACTGTCGAACCCTTTGGTGGCGGCGCGATTGCGGTGCGCGAAATCCCGGCGATCTTGGGCGAAGTGAACGCCAGTGCGATGATTCACGACATTCTGGATGAGTTGGCTGATCTGGGCACCAGCCATTCGGTGCAGGCGCGGATCGAGGCGATCCTGTCCCGCGTGGCCTGCCACGGATCAATCCGGTCGGGGCGCCGGATGCGCGCCGAGGAAATGAACGCGCTGCTGCGCGAGATGGAGGCAACGCCCCACTCCGGTCAATGCAACCACGGGCGCCCCACTTATGTTGAATTGAAACTGGCCGATATCGAACGGCTGTTTGGACGCACATGATTACATTTAACGGACAAACCTTTGCGCTGGATGACCCTTTGGTGATCGTGGTTCTGGCGGCGGGCGCGGCCCTGTTACTGGTGCTGTTCTTGCTGATCCTGTCCCTGCGCGCCGCGCGCCGGTCGGGGCGGATGGCCGAACCTTTGGCGCAACATATGGCCATTCTTGGCCAAAACGTGCAGGCGCTGGGCGCGGGCCAGGAACTGCTGCGCGGCGGGTTGCAGAACGCGTCCGATACGCAGGCCAACGCGCAAGTGCAGGTTATACAGGTGGTCGAGGCGCGCCTGTCGGCCCTTCAGTCGCAAATGAACGACCGGCTGGCGGATAATGCCGCGCGCTCGACCCGGGCGTTGGCGGATATGCAGGAGCGGATGAAAGACACGCTGCATGGGACGTCGAAACAGACCGCGACGTCGCTGACGCAGCTACAGGAACGGCTGGCGGCGATCGACAAGGCGCAGGACAATATCACCAAATTGTCGGGCGATGTCCTTAGCCTTCAGGACATTCTGAGCAACAAGCAGACGCGCGGGGCGTTTGGCGAGATTCAGCTGAATGATATCGTGTCCAAGGCGCTGCCGCGCGACAGCTATCAGATGCAGGCCACCCTGAGTAACGGCAAGCGGGCCGATTGCCTGATCCACCTGCCCAACCCTCCGGGACCGATTGTCATCGACAGCAAATTCCCGCTTGAGGCGTATGAGGCGCTGCGCCGGGCCGACACTAAGGCGGAAATGGCCGAGGCGATGCGGATGATGCGCACCTCTGTTCGCGTGCATATCAAGGCCATTTCCGAACGCTATATTCTTGAGGGCGAAACCGCCGATGGGGCGCTGATGTTCCTGCCGTCCGAGGCGGTTTATGCCGAATTGCACGCCAATTTCCCCGAACTGGTGCGCGAAGGCTTTGCCGCGCGGGTGTGGATCGTGTCGCCGACCACCTGCATGGCGACGCTGAACACCATGCGCGCGATCCTTAAGGACGCGCGGATGCAGGAACAGGCGGGGGCGATCCGGCGCGAACTGGCCTTGCTGCACAAGGATGTGGAACGGCTGGGTGATCGGGTGGGCAGTCTGGACCGGCATTTCGGGCAGGCGGCCAAGGATATCGCCGACATCAAGATCAGCGCCGACAAAGCCGGGCGGCGCGCGCTGCGGCTGGACAATTTCGACTTTGAGGAAATTGCACCGGACGAGCCGGGGAATGTGGTACCGTTGAACAAACCGGAAGGTTGACGTGTTTGGAATGGCCTAAATCAGGGTGACTTGCGTAAGATCAAAGACGCAGGGGGCGCGATTGGGGTCAGATCGGCCTGACGTATGCGAACAGGAGAGCCAAGAAGATGCTGGAAATTTCTGCCCGAAAAGTAGCGCAAGTGGCGCTAATGGCCCGCGAGTTGGGTCGCGCCGAGGGCGAATTGCGCGCCTTTGTGGATCGGCTGAGCGAGGATGAGCAGGCCGAGTTGGTGGCGATCATGTGGATCGGGCGGGAGAGCTTTTTCGCCGAGGATCTGGCCGAGGCGATCAGCACTGCGCGGGCCGAGGCGACCACCCCTTGTGCGGATTATCTGATTGGTACGCCGCATTTGTCGGATCATTTAGAAAACGGGCTGGATGCGTTGGGGATATCTGCAACGGATGCCGAAGACGATGTGATGGGATCAAAATGAGCCACGCCCAAGGGCGCGGCGCAGAAATGTAGAAGTGCCTCCGGCGGGGATATTTAGCAAACAGAAGAAGATCAGGACAGGTGGTCAATGATTTGCAGGTGTTGCACCAGTTTGTCGATTTCTGCCATCCAGGTTTGCACCAGTTTTGCATCACTTGGGGCCGCGTGGACTCCGGCGGGGATGGCGCGGTTTTGTACCGCTTCTACCGCGAGTGAGACCGGGATTGACACAAGGCGCGCCATAGCAGTTCCGCGCGCGTCGCCCCATGCGTCCATCACATAGGTTTTGTGCCAGACGGGTACGCCGTCTTTGTCGGCCTGAAGGCTGACGCACAGGATGACCCGGTCGGGTTCGCCGGCCTCATAGGCGTTGTCGCGCCAGAACTGGTCTGACATTTCTTTTAGCCGCGCGTCGCCTGTTGGGCCGGACAGGGTTTCCACCTCTTTGAACACATCGCCCCAGGCATCAGCCCAGCCGTTCAGGCGCAGGGTGCCACGGACGAATTCGCGCACGGTCCAGTCTTTGTCGAAGTCGTATTGCGCCATGAAGGGCACGCTGTCGCGGTTCGGGTAGACCTCAAAACTTTCGGGGGTGGGCAGGGGCGCGTCGTAGGAGGTGATTGCGTCCCAGGGCCGATCAACGCGCAATTCGGTATAGTTGCGGATCGAGCGCGAGGGCGAGCGAAGGGCTTTGAGCACGCCTAAGGGCGACCAGCTGAATTTATAGCGGAAGGCGTTGGGGGTTTTGGGCACGCCGCCGCAATAAGAGGTGAAGCTGAGGTGGTTTTTTGCGTCAAAGGCGTCAGAGGCGCGGTAGTCGGCCACCAGCGCGTGGGCCATCAGGTGGTCGATGCCGGGGTCGAGGCCGACTTCGTTTACCAAAGCCACGCCAGCCGCGCGGGCCGCATCGTCGAGTGCGCGCATTTCCGGGGCAATGTAAGATGAGCTGACGAAATGGGCAGATTTTGAGATCGCCAGTTCGGCCAGCGGTACATGCCAGTCGCCGGGCAGCATCGAGACAATGACGTCGCCAGCCTTGAGGGTCGCGGACAGCGCGTCGATGTCAAAGGCGCGGATGTCCTTGGTCAGGTCGCCGACCGCATTTTGTGCGGTGGCGATTGTTCGGTTCCAGACGATCACGTCCTGTTGGTTTTCGATCAGCCGTCGCAGGCCGGGGATGGCGGAAAGGCCGGTGCCGCACCAATGGATTGTCATGTTTCAGATCCCTTTCATGTGGGTGTCGAATGTGGCCTTGGCCCGGCCCCAGACTCCGGTGGTCAGAGTGTTTAGGCTCAGCAGCGATGGCAAGAGTTGTTCGGCGAAATCGGTTGAGGATTCAACCGGCAGCATTGATGGCAGGTTGTCGATTGCGGTGACGTCCAGTGGCGGGTTTTCCTGCACCCGCAGGGCCGGGTGGTCCCATGTGGTGGTGCGGTCATAGACTTTGATCGGGGAAAAGTCGCTGTCCGGGTCGCAGGCGATATCGCCAATCACGCTTAGGGTGCGGGGTGCGGTTTTGGCGCTGGCCGGGACGAACACAGGCGTACCGGCGCGCGCGAGGATGCAGTTGAAAAAGATATCATGGGTCAGGATTTCCGGGAATGGCCCGCCATTGGCGGTTTCCTTCATGTCCCATTTGGTGACACTCATGCCCATTGCCTCGCAGAGGTCGCTGGCCCCGGTGCCGACGCGGCCCAAGGCACCGATGACCATGGCCGAGGGGCGGGGTTTGTTGGTGTTATCCAGTTCAGTTGTCAGGGCGGCGCGCAGGGCGGCAGACCCGCCATAGACCGACACCGGGCCGGCGATGGCCCCGTGTTGCTGCGCGGCCCAGCATTTCAGCGCCACTGCCGCCCCGGCGTAGCCCGCCCAATAGCCAAAGGCGGCAACGCGGCGGCCATCCTTGCCGACCAGATATTCGAGGTCATACAATGTGCCGCCCCCGGCCGCGAACCGGGCAAGCAGGATCTGCCCCGAGGGTTGGCCTTTGTAGGCGTGGCCGAACAGGATGTGGCGGTGGGTCAGGGGGGTGGCGTCTTCGGGCAGTTCCTTGAGACCAAAGATGATGGCGTCTGCCGGGGCGTCGGGCCAGCTGTTTTCCGGGGCGATGGTGCATCCGGCTGCGCGGTAGTCGTCGATCGGGATCGCGCGGACCGAGCTTTGTTCGACGGTGACCTTGATGCCCGCGTCTAGCAGGGCGCGCGCGCCGTCCGGGGTCAGGCCAACCCGTTCTTCGTTGGGGCGCTGTTCGGCCCGGACCCAGAGATGTGTCATGTGGTGGCTTCCTTACAATATTCCTGCTGCGCGTGTGGCCTGAACCGATGGGCGCGATTCCATTTCCTGCATGAAGGCCTGCAGCCCGTCAAACCGGGACAGGTCAACGCCGTCGCCTGTCAGCCATGTGCTGATGGTGAACAGCCACGGGTCCGCGAGGCTGATCTGGTCGCCCAGCACAAACGGGCCGGCAAGGCAGCAGGTTTCGATATGGGTGCAGCAGTCGGTCATGTTTTGCGCCACTTTGGCCGTCATATCCGCCCAAGAGGATTCGTTGCTGGCCCAGCGTTGCCCGCGCATTTTGTGGGCGTGGTTCACATGCGCGGTTGAGGCGAGGTAATACATCACTTCGCGCATCTTTGCGGCCCTTAACGGGTCGGACGGGACCAGCCCGGCCTGAGGAGCGATCGCGGCGGCATACTCAAGCAACGCGCCGGTTTCGGTCAGGGTTCCGTGGTTGGTGACAAGGGCGGGCACCCGGCCTTTTGGGTTCAGTTTGTGGTAGTCTGGTTTGGTCTGTTCGCCCTTGGAGAAATCAACAAGGACCGGTTCGAAATCGAGGCCTGCCTCGTGCAGGGTGATGGCGGTGGCGACGGCGATGGTGCCGGGGGCGTAGAACAGGCGCAGCATGGGATGGTTCCTTTGGTCAGACGTGGGTTTGCGCATAATGGCGGTCGGGCGCTTCGAGGTGGGGAACCGCGTTGAACAGGACCGGGCTAAGCTGGTCGCCGATCGGGAAAAGCCGGTGCATCGAAGTGTTCATGATCGCCAGCGCCATTTTTGCCATGGCCGGGGTGGACAGGTCCAGCACCTGGCGCATGACCATGGAAATCAGCCCACCAGAGGTGATGACCAATGCCGGGCCGTGGCCTTGGGAAATCTCAAGCAGGGCGGCGCTGACGCGGGTGTCGAAGGCGGTAAAGGTTTCGGGGGCGTCGGTGATTTCGTCGTTTTGCCAGGCTGAGAAGACTTGTGGCAGGTGGGCGACAAAGCCTTCGCGTTCGGTGGGGACTTGCAGGCCGGTCTGGGCTTCCAGCAGGTTGGCGAGGGTAAAGTATTCCAGTTCGTTCAGGCGGGGGTCGCGGATGGCCTGGGGGCCATAGCCCATTGCCTCGACCGTTTGGATATGGCGGTTCAGGGTGCCGCAAAAGATGCGCGGGTGGTGGCTGGCCGAGGCGCGAAGGTGGTCGCCGAGCCAGGTCGATTGCTGCTGGCCAAGCGGGCTGAGTTGGTCATAGGCGGCTTCGGTGCGCGCGCCTGTGTTGGCCTGACCGTGGCGGATGAGGGTGATGTGGGACATGTGTATTCTCCTGCCTTGATCTTTCTTAGGCGAGCGCGGCGGGTGTTGCCAGTGGTGGAGCCTCCGGCGGGGATATTTATTAAACAGAAGAAGGCAAAGGGGATGGGTTGAGGGTGTGGGGCAATTGGGTCAGGTTTGGATTTTGGGAGGGGATTGATGGAATTGGATCGGGGGCGGTTTTTGGCCGACCTGCACAGGTTGCGCGGGTTTGGCGCGGCGGGTGTGGGCAAGGGTGTGGTGCGGCCGGCTTATAGCGCGGCAGATATTGCCGCGCGGCAGTGGTTGGCGGGGCGTATGCGCGAGGCCGGATTGGAAGCGCGGTTTGATCCGGTGGGCAATTTGTTTGGCTTGGCGGCGGGGCGGTCCCTGTTGTTGGGGTCGCACAGCGATAGTCAGCCGCAGGGTGGTTGGCTGGATGGGGCCTTGGGTGTGGTGGCGGCGCTGGAGGTGGCGCGCGCGGTGCAGGCGGCGGGTGGGCCTGCGGTTTCGGTGGTCAGTTTTCAGGATGAAGAGGGGCGCTTTGGCGTGACCACCGGCAGTTCGGTCTGGTCCGGGGATCTGGCATTGGGCGAGGCGGATGTGTTGGTTGATCAGGGCGGTGTCAGTTTTGCGCAGGCGCGCGGGTTGATGGCGGATCTGGCCGGGGAGCCTGTCGATCCGGGGCGATTCTCCGGGTATATTGAGATGCATATCGAACAGGGGCCGGTGTTGGACGGGGCGGGCGAGCAGATTGGTGTGGTAAGCGATATTGTCGGCATCAGGGATATGCAGATTACGTTTCATGGGCAGCAGAACCACGCGGGCACCACGCCGATGCATTTGCGTCGCGATGCGTTTCAGGGTTTGGCGGCCTTTAACGCGGAGATCAACGCACGGCTTGCCTCGGTGGTCACGGATCGCAGTGTCTGGACTATCGGTCATGTGGCTGTGTCGCCCAATGCGTCGTCTATTGTGCCCGGGCGGGTGGAATTTTCGATGCAATGGCGCGATGGGGATGTGGATCGTCTGGCGCAGATGGAGGCGATCATTCGCACCACCGCGCAGGAGATTGCCTCGCTGCGCGGGTTGAGGTTGGAGTTTGGCGCGTTGCTGGGGCTTGAACCGGTGGTGATGGATGGTGCGTTGCGGGCGGGTCTGGAGGCTACCGCCGGGGCGGTTGCGCCCGGTCGGTGGCGGGTGATGCCGTCAGGCGCGCTGCATGATGCGACCAACGTGGCGCGGTTGATGCCGGTTGCGATGTTGTTTGTGCCCTCGATCAACGGCATCAGTCATGCGTTTGAGGAAGACACGCACGAGGGCGATCTGGTGGTGGGCTTGGAGGTTCTGGCCCGCGCGGTCAGCGAAGTGCGTTAACGGCGTCCATGAACCGTTTGACCCTTTCGCCATCCACCGCGTTCCAGGTATCACCGTCAATCTTGAAATGGGTGCCGATGATGCACCCGGAGGCCACCGACATGACATCCCTGACGTTGTCCAGATTGACGCCGGTGTTGGCAAAGACCGGCACCAGTTCGCCCACGGCTTGCGCGACTTTGCGCAGGTCTGATGCTTCGGCGGGTTGGCCGGTGATCGGGCCGGACACCAGAATGGCGTCTGCAAGGGACGAAAACACCGCAGATTTAGCCCGCAGCCCGATTGGCCGTTGGTCCAGCGAATGGGCGAATTCGGCGTTGATGTTGAACAGCATCTTCAGGTCCGGGCGATCAAGGTTGCGCCGTTTGCGCGCCGGTGTGGCGCAGTCGGGGGCCCACACGCCCATGTCGGACGCAAACACGCCGGTAAAGATTTCGCGCACGAATTGCGCCTGCGTGGCCACGGCGATTGAAACCGAGGCGTCCGGGTCCCACAGGTAGTTGACGCCAAACGGCACTTTGAGGGTGGATTTGCACGCCGTCACCACGGCGGTCATCGCGGCAATGCCTTCGGGTGAGGCCTTGAGCAGATAGGGCCGGTCGTTTTCGTTGCCGAACATGATCGCATCGACGCCGCCCGCTTGCAGGTTTTCGATGTCGGCGATGGCCCCCTCGATCAGCCGGTCCATGCCGCCATCGGCATCATACAGCGGCGAGCCGGGAAGCGCGCCGATGTGGCACATCGAAATGACCGCCTTTTTCGTGTCGCCGAGAAAATCAAAAATCATGCTGGGGTCCCTTCGTGGTTTGCCGCCCGGCCAGCATCGGTGATGCCGCCGGCAAAGGCGAGATATCACAATTCGCGCGCGCCGGGCAAAGAACTGTTCGATCCGGCGTGAATTCTTGCTAGAGAGGACAGGAAAATCAACAGGGAGACAACAATGTTCAACTTTATCAAGCCGTTTATTGCCACAATCGCGGTCGCGGGGCTGGCCGCAACAGCCGTCAGCGCCGAAACCCGCGTGACCTATAAGTCGGCCAAAACCACCTCGTCCTACTATCAGATGGCTGTGCAGATCGCCGAGGCCATGAAGGCCGGATCAAACGGCGATATCATCGTCACGGTTGAGGAAAGCCAGGGATCGGTGCAAAACGTGATGGAGGTGCGTGCGCGTGGTGGCGACTACGTTTTCACCACGCCGCCGGTTTTGGTGCGGCTGGCGCAGGGTGGCAAGGCGATGTTCGACGGCAAGGGCGATCCGGCCTTTGACGAAATCCGCGCCTTGTTCCCGATTCCGTCGCTGACCATGCATTTTGTCATGTCCGAGGCGTCTGGTGTCACCGATTTCGCCGGGCTTGAAGGCAAGACGATCCTGCTTGGCAAAGGGTCGTTTGGTGCGCGTGAAGGGGCCAAGTACCTCAAGCTGTTCGGGCTGGAAGGCAAGGTGAACATCGCCGATGTGGAATTGTCCGGCGCGGTTCAGGCCCTCAAGAACGGTCAGATCGACGGGTTTGTCACCGCCGGGTCGTTTCCGGCCCCCAACGTGATCGAAGCCGCCGCATCAACCGGCGTGCATGTGTTGTCGCTGAATGATGAGCAGATCAAGACAAGCAAGCGTACCCGGCTGGTCATTCCGGCGGGCACCTATGCGGGTCAGACCACAGACATCGTGACCACTTCGTTGCCGGTTGTGGCCTATACCACCACCAAGATGGATGACGACACGGCCTATGCGCTGACCAAGACCTATTGGGAAAGCAAGGGCAACATGGGCACGGCGGCGGCCTGGTGGAATGGCGTCGACAAGGGGCTGATGACCAACATCACCGGCAAGATCCACCCGGGCGCGGTTCGGTATTATACCGAGGCCGGTATCGCCCTTAGCGACGCGCAAAAGTAAGGTTTCGCGGTAGAAATCATTCAGGCCGGGCGGGGAACTGCCCGGTTTTTCTACATGTGGGGGGCACAGATCATGACGGGTGCAATTCAAACTGGCAAGCTGTGGCATTATTCGTGGCTTGCCTTGGCGGTTGTCATGGTTGCCTTTCATCTCGGCCTGATATTTTCCGGGCTTGTGCCCAATCTGGTCAGCCGGCCCCTGCATCTGGCGTTTGTCCTGCCGTGGGTGTTTGTGTTTGGGGCCAAATCGAAACCGGCGTTGGTGTCGGGGGTTATCCTGTCGGTTGCCGGTGTCAGTGCCGCGCTTTGGGTGGCGGTCAATCACAACATGCTGGGGGATCAATACGGGTTTCTCGAAAGCAATTTTCAGATCGTGATCGCCGTCGAGTTGCTGGTCTGCGTGATCGAAGCCGCCCGCCGCGCCATTGGCTGGCCCTTGCCCATGGTGGCGGTGACGGCGCTTGCCTATGCCTTGTTCGGCAGCAACATTCCCGGCGAATTTGGCCATTCCGGCACGCCGCTGAAAAGTTTTCTGGGCACCATGACCATCGCCGAGGGCGGTATCTGGGGCAGCCTGACGGCGGTGTCGGTCGGGGTGGTGTCAATCTTCGTGATCTTCGGCGCGGTGCTGAACGCGGGCGAGGCGGGGCAGGGGTTCATGAACGTGGCCTCGGCGGCGGCGGGGCGGCTCAAGGGCGGCGCGGCCAAGGTTTCGGTCATCTCATCCGCCTTGTTCGGGTCGATTTCCGGGTCGGCCTCGGCCAATGTCGCGTCGACCGGGGCGATTACTTTGCCGGCCATGACCGCGCTTGGCTATCCCAAACGACTGGCGGCGGCGGTAGAGGCGGTTGCCTCGTCCGGCGGGCAGATCATGCCACCGCTGATGGGGGCCGGAGCGTTCGTGATGGTCGAATTGACCGGCGTGCCCTACACCAGCGTGATGGCGGCGGCGATCCTGCCGGCGATATTGTTCTTTTTTGCGGTCTGGATGGGGATCAACGCCTATGCGTCCCGCTATGATCTGCGGCCCATTGATGCCAGCGAACAACCCTCGCGCCGGGACGTGGTGATTACGTCCGGGTTCTTTTTGGTGCCGTTTTCGGTGCTGTTGTGGGGTATGTTCTGGATCGGATTCACGCCGCAATATTCGGCCAGCATGGCGATCCTTGCCGGGGCGATCCTGCTGTTCTTCAACCGCGCGGCGCGGTTTGATCCGTCGATGATTGCGGAACGGTTTTCCTCGGCCCTGATGAACGCGGCGCGCCAGATTTCCATGATTGCGGCGATCATCTTTTGCGCGTCGATCATCATTGGCGTGCTGTCAATCACCGGGTTGGGGGTGAAAATCACCTCTTTGATCCTGTCCGGGTCGGGCGGCATGTTGTGGTCGACGCTGTTGCTGACCGCGCTGGCCTGCCTTGTTCTGGGCATGGAGGTGCCCACCACAGCCGCCTACGTCATCAGCGTTTCGGTGGCCGGTCCCGCCCTGATCCAACAGGGGTTAGAGCCGTTGCAGGCGCATCTGTTCGTGTTCTGGTTCGCGCTGCTGTCGACCATAACGCCGCCGGTTTGCGGGGCGGTGTTCATCGCGGCGGGCATGATTGGCGAAAACTGGATCAAGGTCGCCCTGACGGCGATGGCGCTGGGCGTTGGCCTGTATGTGATCCCTTTGGGCATGATCGCCAACCCGGACGTCTTGCGGATCGCGCAAGACCCGCTGGCGGCGATCATCGCCTTTGTCAGAATGGCCGTGGGGTTGGGCATTCTCAGCTATGGGTTGATCGCCCTGACCAACCCACTTGCCAAACTTGCGGGCGGCGGGCTGGGGCTGGCAATCGTCCTGTCGGGTGCGGTGATCTGACCGCTTGAGGGTGCCAATTATCGCATGGCCCCCCGCCCACGCCTTGCACCCGTGCGCGCCAACCCCTACATCTGCGCCCCATGGCCCAGAGCAAGCAAAACCCAAATTACAAGGTGGTCGCCGAAAACCGGCGGGCGCGGTTCGACTATGCGATCGAGGATGACGTGGAATGTGGCATCATGCTGGAAGGCTCCGAGGTGAAATCGCTGCGGGTCGGCGGGTCCAACATCGCCGAAAGCTATGCGGCGGTCGAAGAGGGCGAACTGTGGTTGGTCAATTCCTACATCGCCCCCTATGACCGCGCAAAAACCTTTCGCCACGAAGAACGCCGCCGGCGTAAGTTGCTGGTTTCGCGTAAAGAATTGTCCAGACTGTGGAACGCGACCCAGCGTAAGGGCATGACCCTGGTGCCGCTGGTAATGTACTTTAATCACAAAGGGCTGGCCAAGATTAAGATCGGCATCGGCAAAGGCAAAAAGCTGCACGACAAGCGCGAGACACAGGCAAGACGCGACTGGGGTCGCCAGAAGGCGCGGCTGCTTAAGGATAACCGTTAACGCTTAGCGCCGCGTGGCCAGCGCCAAGCCATCAACTACGGCTGTGAACGCATCCGACTGGATGATCTCGGCGCTTGGGCAAATCGCCCTGATTTCGTCCGACACAAACCGCATCAGGCTTGATCCCCCGACCAGAACCACATGGCCAATCCGCCCCGGTTCAACCCCGGCGATGTCCAGCGTCTCGTTGATCGCCCCGCGCAGACGTGTTTGATTGTCGGCAAGAACGTCGTCCAGAACCTCTCGGGTGATGGTCTCAAACAGGCCGGGTTCAATGAACCCCATGTCGATGCCGCCCTGACCTTTATCCGTGTTCGCCGCGATTTTGCCGCGCTCGACCGCAAAGGCCAGTTCGTGCCCCAGTTCCAGTTCCAGCACCGTGAACAGGCGATCCATCTTTGGCCGGTCAACCGCAAGCCGCGCCATGTCGGCCACCATCCGCCGCATCTCGCCAGTGTAAAGAAACGGAATCTTCGCCCATGTCGCCAGATCGACATAAGGTCCGCGCGGCACCGGCAACAATCCCGGCCCCATATGGCGGCGCAACTGTCCGCCCAATCCCAACAGGGGCATGGCTCGCGCCAGCGATACCGAATGGTCGAAATCCGTGCCACCCAGACGGATACCGTGGCTCGCTAGGATATCGGCGTGCGTCCCGTCGCTGCGAAACACCGAAAAATCCGAGGTGCCCCCGCCGATGTCGACGATCAGCCCTATGTCGCCTTCTGGTCCCATGGCGTGGCTTGCCATGGCTGCGGCCTCTGGTTCGGCAAGGAATGTCACCTGTTCAAAACCTGCGGCCAGATAGCAATCGCGCAGATCCTGTTCGGCCTGCGCATCCTTGGCCGGATCAGCGGTGTGGAAATGCACTGGCCGTCCGGAAAGAGCGCGCCGAAACCGCAGCCCGGTAAACTTTTCAGACCGCTGGCGCAGCTCGACCAGAAATTCCGTGATGACCCCGGAAATGGTCCGTCGATACCCGCTGATCAGCCGCGATTCGTGCAAAAGAGGCAACCCCAGCGCACTTTTCAGCGCCCGCATATACCGCCCGTCCTCGCCAGCGATCAGCGCATCAGAGGCCGCAACCCCGATCTTCATCGTCTTTTCCTCGTCCGGAAAAAACACCGCCGTCGGCAGCGTGTCGGCACCATTTTCCACCGGAATGCGAAACACGCCGTTCGGAATCACCACGGCGGCGGCGGAATTGGAGGTTCCGAAATCTATCGCGAGCGTATCAGTTTGCATGGTCTCACCTGTTCGAAGGGCCGCACCTGTTAACGGGCTTCGCCTCTCGGGGCAATCCGGCAAATGCCCCTTGGGCGGCTGATGGCGGGCTGTTTCGGGCAAATGGCGGGCTAAATGGCACATCTGCCAAACATCTTGCGACTCTGCAGCCTAAATTGTAGGCAGAACCAAGGCTTAAGCAGAGGAAGTACGATGCACGACGATCCCAAGACACTTGTCTCGACCGACTGGCTGGCGGCGCATCTGAAAAATCCGGATTTGCGGGTGCTGGATGCCTCGATGTACATGCCGGATGCGGGGCGCGACGCTAGGGCCGAATATGACGCCGCACACATCCCCGGCGCGCGGTTCTTTGATATCGACGAGATTTCCGATCACCGATCAGAACTGCCGCATATGGTGCCGCCGGTGGAAAAATTCATGTCCCGCCTGCGCGCCATGGGCGTTGGCGACGGGCATCAGGTGGTGGTCTATGATGGCGCCGGCCTGATGTCGGCGGCGCGGGTCTGGTGGCTGTTCCGGCTGATGGGGCAGACGGATGTGGCGGTGCTGGACGGTGGTTTCCCCAAATGGGTCGCTGAAGGGCGCGAAGTCGAAGATCTGCCGCCCATGGTACGCGACCGGCACATGACGGTGCGGGTGCAGAACCATCTGGTGCGGGACGTGACACAAGTGTCCGCCGCCGCCAAGTTGGGCGATCACGAGATCATCGACGCGCGGTCTGCCGGGCGCTTTGCCGGGACCGAACCGGAACCGCGCGAAGGTTTGCGATCCGGGCATATTCCGGGGTCACGCAATGTGCATTACGCCAGCCTGCTGAACGAAGACGCGACGATGATGTCCCCCGAAGCCACCCGCGCGGTGTTCGATGCCGCCGGGGTGGATTTCACTAAGCCAATTATCACCACCTGCGGATCGGGCGTCACTGCCGCCGTGTTAAGCCTTGCCCTGGAACGCATGGGCAAGACCGATTGCGCAGTTTACGACGGATCCTGGTCCGAATGGGGCGCGTTCCCCACCCTACCTGTTGCCACTGGAGAAACCTGATGTTTGCCAACCTGAAAGCCCAACCCGCCGACAAGATCCTTGCCCTCATGGCGGCATTTCGCGAAGACCCGCGCAGCGACAAGATCGACCTTGGGGTAGGTGTCTACAAGGATGCGACCGGCAATACGCCGGTGATGCGGGCGATCAAGGCGGCTGAACACCAGCTGTGGGAACAACAGACCACCAAGGCCTATGTGGGTCTGGTGGGCGATCCGGCTTACGGCGACGCGATGATCAAGCTGATCCTTGGCGACGCGGTTGCGCGTGAAAACATCGGCGCGGCGGCCACCCCCGGCGGCACAGGTGCTGTGCGTCAGGCATTCGAGATGATCCGCATGGCCAACCCGGACGCGCGGGTGTTTGTGTCCAATCCAACGTGGCCGAACCACACCTCGATCCTGAAATATCTGGGGATTGAAACCATCGCCTATCGCTATTTCGACGACGAAACCCGTGGTGTGGATTTCGACGGCATGATTGCCGACCTGAAAACCGCGCGCAAAGGCGATGTGGTGTTGCTGCATGGCTGTTGTCACAACCCCACCGGGGCCAACCTGAACCCGGTTGAATGGCAAGCGGTGATCGACGTGTTGAACGAAGTCGGCGCAATCCCGATGATCGACATCGCCTATCAGGGCTTTGGCGACGGGCTTGAGGCCGACGCCGTGGCGGTACGCATGGTTGCCGCCGGTGTGCCGGAATGTCTGGTTGCGGCCAGTTGCTCCAAGAACTTCGGGATTTATCGCGAACGCACGGGGCTGTTGATGGCGATATCTCAGGATGCCTCGCAACGCGCGCTGAACCAATCCACGTTGGCGTTCCTGAACCGCCAGAACTATTCGTTCCCGCCGGACCACGGCGCGCGACTGGTGACGATGATCTTGAACGACGACGCCTTGCGCGCCGACTGGGCATCCGAACTGGAATACGTGCGCCTGTCGATGTTGGGCTTGCGCCAGTCACTTGCCAGTGAATTGCAGCGCCTGACCGGGTCAGACCGGTTTGCGTTTCTGGCCCAGCATCGCGGCATGTTCTCGCGCCTTGGGGCGTCCCCGGAACAGGTCGAAAGGATGCGGGCGGAACATGGCATCTACATGATTGGTGACAGCCGTCTGAACATCGCCGGGCTGAATGCGACCACGGTGCCGATACTGGCACAGGCAATCGTCGACGTGGGCGTCTGAAGCCGCGCACCATTGCAAACCTGACGCGCGGGTGCGGCGATGAAGAAAATTCGTCGAATTTTCTTGGGATCCGCCTGATGGAAACGTTGGCATGAAAAAGCCGCCCGGATGCAATATCCGGGCGGCAAGTTTAAGAAGTTCAGCCTTGTGATTAGTAGTGATAGGCTGATTCACCGTGGCTCGTCAGGTCAAGACCTTCACGTTCCACGTCTTCTTCCACGCGCAGGCCAAAGATCATGTCGACCAGCTTGTACAGGACAACCGATCCGACCGCGCCCCAGGCAATGGTGATTCCCACTGCCTGAATTTGAATCCACGTCTGGCCCATCATGGTGACGCCGTCGCCATAGCCGATCCCACCCAGCGCGGTTGAGGTAAAGATGCCGGTGCCGACCGCGCCGATGATGCCGCCGATGCCGTGAATGCCGAACACGTCAAGGCTGTCGTCGTAGCCAAACTTGTTCTTCACGGTAGAGACGAAGTAATAGCAAACCACCGAGGCAATCGCGCCCAGCAATATTGCGCCCGCCGGGCCGATTGACCCTGCCGCAGGGGTCACTGCGACCAGACCCGTCACCATACCTGATGCCGCGCCCAGCATGGATGCCTTGCCACGCAGGATCGCTTCAACAGCGCTCCAGGCGAGGATCGCGCCAGCGGTGGCGGTAAAGGTGTTGATCATCGCCAGACCTGCGCCGCCGTTGGCCTCTAGGTTGGACCCGGCGTTGAAACCGAACCAGCCGACCCACAGCAGCGAGGCACCGACCAGCGTCAGGGTCATCGAATGCGGGGCCATCATGTCCTTGCCAAAACCGATCCGCTTGCCGACCATGATCGACCCGAACAGCGCCGCGATCCCGGCGTTGATATGCACCACCGTACCGCCAGCAAAGTCGAGCGCGCCCATTTCAAGGATCAACCCGCCTTCGCCCCAGACCATATGGGCAATCGGGAAATACACAAACGTCACCCAAAGCGCAACAAACAGCAGGACCGACCGGAACTTAACCCGCTCGACAAAACCACCGATGATCAGCACCGGGGTAATCGCCGCAAACGTCATCTGAAAGGCGATAAAGATGAATTCCGGGATCACCACGCCGTCAGTGAACGTGCCGATCATGGTGTCGGCGGTGATGCCGGAAAGGAACAGCTTGTCCAGCCCGCCCCAATAGGTGCCAGCCCCGCCAAAGGCGAAGGAATAGCCATAGACCACCCAGATCACCATCACCAGCGCGGTGATCAGCGTGCTTTGCATCAGCACCGACAGCATGTTCTTGGTGCGTACCAGACCGCCATAAAACAGCGCCACACCCGGCAGGATCATCATCATCACCAGCAGGGTCGATACCATCATCCAGGCGACATCGCCCTTGTCCATCACGTCTCCGGTTTCCTGCGCCATTGCGGGCAGGGCGATTGCCGACAACAGGGCGGCAAGGCCGGTAATTCTTGTCAGGGTCGTTTTCATCTCATTCTCACTTTGTTCGGGGTTGGGCGCGTTGATCAAAGCGCGTCGTTGTCGGTTTCGCCGGTGCGCACGCGCACGGCGCTTTGCACATCGAGGCAGAAAATCTTGCCGTCACCGATCTTGCCGGTGTGGGCGGTCTTGGTGATGGTCTCGATCACCTCGTCGGCCATGTCGGCGCTGACGACGATCTCTATCTTGACCTTGGGCACAAAATTCACCGCGTATTCCGCGCCGCGATAGATCTCGGTGTGGCCGGATTGTGATCCAAAGCCCTTGATTTCGGTCACCATCATGCCGCGCACGCCGACCGTGATCAGCGCCTCGCGTACTTCTTCGAGCTTGAATGGCTTGATTATTGCTATGATGAGTTTCACGTTTGGTCCCTCTTGTCGGTTTGACAGCCGCATTACTTTTGCACTCGCAGAAAAAGCGGGTCAGGCCGGGGATTGGAACGATTCCATGCAAATTTGGCCGCATTTTCCCGGTCAGGCGCACATTTTTTGCGCCGTTATCCACATGTGATTAAATTTTAAGCTATATTCAAAAAGTTGAATTCGGCAAAGCTGCCTCTCTACAATTCCTTCGGGTCGGGGTAGGGTGCAGAAAAAGTAAAGGCCGGGCAGGCCGGGCAAGGGTGGCATGACAGATTCCAGACGGCGCAAACCGCCGCTTGTGGCGGACAAACGCCAACCGGCCCCCAAACGGGGTGCCAAGGCCAAACGCGCGCCCGCAAAATCCAAAGCCAAGCCAAAGGCGACGCGCAAACCAGCCGCCCGCAAACGCGCGCCCGCCAAGCGGAGCAAACGCGGAGGCGGCAAGGGGGGTGGGTTCATCAGCCGGTTCCTGTCGTGGGTCTCGGCGATGGTCAGGTCGATACTGGGCTGGATCCTGTGGAAAATCTGGGCCGTGACATGGCGCGTCGGGCTGTTGGCATCGCTGGTGGTCGCAATCTCGGTTGGCTTTGTCTACAAGGATTTGCCAGACGTCAGCGCCTTGCTGGACGGGCGCGCACGCGGGTCGGTAACCTTTCTGGACCGCGACGGAGAAGTGTTCGCCTGGCGCGGCGATCAGTTCGGCGGGGTGGTTACCGCGCAATCCGTGTCGCCCTTTCTC
>NVQY01000025.1 GCA_002400675.1 Paracoccaceae bacterium
ACGCCGAAACTCGTCTGTGTATCTCATTGCCATTCCTTGTCTCCTTTATAGCAAACATTGCTCGAAAGAGACCGGAACGAAACCGTGACAGGTCCAACCTCACGCGGCGCACTAGCAACTTCTGAGGCCCAGTCGCGGAAAGTCGAACGGAACCCATGTACCGTGACGCCTTCAACCTTCATCCGACGCAGCAACATCAACATCGACATGTTCGAGAGCGGTTTGTGGCGTTTTTGCCCTTCGAACACATAGTCGGATTGCATCTCCTTCAGCGGCTCGACAATTGCCAGCATCTCATCCGTCAACGGAACCCGATGATCTTCACCCGTCTTCATGCGTTCTGCCGGGCAGGTCCAGAGGCGCGCTTCAAAATCTATTTCACCCCATTGCATCCCCAAAACCTCGCCCGTGCGTGAGCCGGTCAGGCAAGTGATCATCAATGCCTTAGCTGACATTGCATCACGCGTCTTGAGATCTGCATAAAACGCGGGCACGTCCTGCCATGCCATCGCCTTGTGGTGCTTCACCTTGGTCGTGACCTTGGGCAATACCTTGGCATCCTTGATTGCAGTCACCGGGTTCTCACCAGACCGAAAACCTTTCGATTTGGCCACGTCCAGAACCGTCTTGATCCGCTGCGATAATCGTTTCGCCGTTTCGTGTTTTTCCGTCCAGATCGGCGACAGGCACATCAATACTTCGGGTTGGTCAATGCTATCGACCGGCATTCGCCCGATTTTGGGGAAAGCATAGTCTCGCAAGGTGTTGATCCATTGCTGGCCGTGTTTGGCATTCTTCCACGTCGGCAACCGGTCGATATGTACTTGCTGCGCGACTTCCTCGAACGTTGGGATTTCCTGTCTGGCATTGAAGCGCGGGTTCAACCCTTGCTTGGCCATACGCCGATATTCCAGCGCCCGGTCGCGCGCTTGGTTCAGGGTGACAATGTCTGCTCCGCCCAACCCAAAGTCGGTTCGCAGCGGCGCGCCCTTTTTGTTCTTCTGACCTTTGACCACCACCCGTACGATCCAGCGCCGCGCGCCGGATGGGTCAACCACCAGATAAAGGCCGTTGCCATCGCCATGCCGCCCAGCGCCAAGGTTGTCGATCAGCTTCTTTGTCAGTTTTCCGGATAGCGCCGCCATATTTCATACCACATTCCATACCACTCAAGGAAAGAATACAGGCAACATCGAAAGAAATCGAGAGCAAACGTGTCAGCCCCTAAAGCCCAACAAAATAGGGCAAAAGAGCCGCTGTAAGCGGCTCAATTCAACTCAACAAAATGATGGTCTGGCGGAGACGAAGGGAGTTTACCCTATAGCGGTATAAACTTTATATAACAATGAATTACTATATATATTTCGTTCATCCTGTAGCACGCTACTGTAGCAAATTCGCCTCTCGCCTCTGCCCCAAGTAGTCGAGTACCGGAAGATGTGTGAAAGTTATATTAAGTGTGTAATTACAATGGTTTGTGAAGGTTACATCGTTTCAGTTTTACACACAAAGACTCACACTTTGACGCCCATCATATGCGACTCAGCAATCATATATAACCGATCAGAAAACTGTATGCTTGGTAACTTGCAAGCAGTATCTCCACAGGAGATCAGTTTGGTAAGTGACTGATATATAGTTATTTGGTATCAGTAGGCATCTTTCTTGTCTAGGTGTTACCAAAATGATGAATTACAATGACTTGGACGCCAGAACGATTCGCGAAAGAATCGATATGTTCCAGCTATGGGACGCATGGGTCATCGCCGACGACCTCAGACGGCATAGCTTTACCGGCTCCATCGGTTGGGAAGAGCGCAGCGGCAACCAGTATCTGTATAGTCGAAAACGAGGTGTGGTAAAATCATTGGGGCCTCGTTCACAGGAGACAGAAAAAATCCACAAAGCCTTTCATGAAGGTAGGGTGGTCAACAAGTCTAGGCTGCAAACCTTAACGATGGAAATGGAAAAACAGGCGGCGGTCTTGCGTGCGTTGAATGCGCAAAGATTACCAACGATGGCCGCACGTACACTCAGGGCGATTCGAACACACGACAAGCAGGCCGGGGTTCGGGTGATCGGCACCAATGCATTATATGGTTATGAGAGTCTGGCGGCAGTACTATTCAATGCGGAATCTACTGCGACCGGTGATGTGGATATCTTGGTGGATGACCGAAACCAGCTAAGGTTGCTAACCGACGATAAAGAAAGAATCGGACTTACCCGCTTGATCCAACAGAAGGTCGACAAAACATTCCGGTCTCGTGGTTCGAAGGATTACCGACTGACCAATGACAAGGGATACATGGTCGAGTTTGTTCGACCCGAGCCGTCACCAATTTACCGGGTCATGCCCGGTGCAAAACCGATAGAGGGTGGTGACATAGAGCCAGCACCGATCATGGGGCTACAATGGCTGGTAAACGCGCCTGCTATTGAAGTTGTGGTGCTTGACGCACGAGCATTTCCTGTGCCGATGAAATGTCCTGATCCCAGATATTGGGCCATACATAAACTGTGGCTATCAACACGGGAAGATCGCGACCCACAAAAGAAAATTCGCGACCGGCAGCAGGCAGACATTATCTTGAAACTGATATCCGAACGGCTTCCCAATTTCCCAATCGACGATACATTCCTTTCACTGTTGCCGAGTGAGCTGCGGAAGCAAGTGCCAGTCGACAGAGCTAATTCGCTATCCGAACCGAAGTGGTAAGGAGTGGTGGTGACGAACCTACAAATACAAACGTTAACCTTTTCTTTCATCATGGGCCCCGCACTCATCCGTCATAACATATGAAAGTTTGGGGAAGGAAAGCGTATGCGGCCAGATAGTATGTTTACATGGCCACTTATCTTACTTAACGTGTGTTATATTGTGCCGTTAGGGCCAAGCATTTCATTCCAAAATCAGGAAACACAACCATGGCAGCTTTTAATGGGTCTAACGCACCAGACTGGTTCGTCGGCGGAGAACTCCGTGACAAAATCAATGGCTTTGGAGGACGCGATATCCTTCAAGGCAATGGCGGAAATGACATAATAAAGGGTGGTAGTGGTGATGACTGGATTGAAGGGTCAGATGGGAACGACAAGTTGCTCGGCGGCGGCGATGCCGATTGGTTACTTGGTGGTAGAGGTAACGACTATATCGATGGTGGAAGTGCGGGGAATGACTTCGATAAAGTAGATTATGCGTCTGCCGAATCCTCAATAAATGTCAATCTAGCAACCGGTATTGCAACCGATGGACTCGGAGGGCATGATAAACTCATTGATATCGAAGAGGTTCTTGCTGGAAGATTTAACGATGTACTGATTGGGGGAAACAAAGCCAATAACAACCTTGAGTCATTTGTGGGACTCGCAGGCGACGACATAATTAATGGCGGATCAGGCATTGATCGCGCTGATTACGCCTCAGATTTTGGCAGAGGTGGTTATAGAGGCATCTTTGCTGATCTTGAGGCGAATACAGTTCGTGATGGTTTTGGGGATATTGATACAGTATTTGAAATCGAAGTAATTCGCGCAACCGTCCGAGACGACGACTTGCGTGGTGACGATCAAGATAACCGTTTTGATCCTCTCTCCGGATTCGATTACATTGATGGTCGCGGTGGGCGGGATGAAGTTTCCTATGATAGTGACCATTTGTTTACTGAACGTTCAGGCGGCAGGGTAGGAATCCGTGCCGACCTGCGTGAGGGTGAAGTGCGTGATACGACCGGGTGGAACATAGATACGTTGATCAGTATTGAGGATGTCCGTGGTAGTATCTTTGATGATGACATTCGTGGGGACGGCAAGGCCAACAGGCTTCGTGGGTTCGACGGCGATGATTTTATTTCTGGTCGCGGTGGTCGTGATAACTTGCAGGGGGAGAACGGCCAGGACTTTATCTTTGGTGGTAAAGGTAACGACGTGATTGCCGGCGGCAGTGGCAATGATATCCTACGGGGTGGAAGTGGTGCTGATACGTTTGTCTTTGAACAAGGGGCTGATTTCGACCGCGTTCGCGACTTTACTAACGGTGTGGACTTGCTGGACGTATCGGCATTCGGTTTCAGTTCAGCGGCGAGCGTAATATCGGGGGCCCGGCAGGTTGGAAATAGCGTAAGAATTGAACTGTCCGAAGATGATGCAGTTGTATTGAAAAATTTCCAACTTACCGATTTGGATGCCGGTGATCTGATCATCTAGTCGAATATGTGAACATGCAGGTGTTCCTGAGGTAATTTTCATTCGGTAGAGGTGCTGGTGCAAGTCACGCTTCAAAATTTGGTATTTTTCGCCTAGGATGACGGAGGCACGTTAACATCAATGTGTTACTGTGGAATCGCTGCGCAGCACGCTACATCCCCCATCGTGCCAATGCGGCATTAGCAGCATCACGATCAATCCGAATCCGAATCACAGCCTGCCGCGACACATTTGCCTTGCGAGCAATAGCACTATCACCAGTGCCAATGTCGATCATCCCCGATATCAGTTCGAACGTGTTCCGATCATAGCTAGGTTTCCGGCCAAGATAACGTTGTCCAGATTTCACGGCGGCAGCAATACCAACGCGCTGGGCTTCCTTGGTGGCCTCCACCTGTGCCTGTGCGGTTGCGGCCATAAACGCAATGAGAGCGTCCCGTACGGCCTGTTGCACGGGGTCAGTGGTGGCACCATCAAATGTCATTGAGTTGGTAACGGTCCGGACAACAACACCCATGTTCATAAATTTACGTATAGTATCGGTGACGTCCTGATAATTGCGACCAAGCCGATCCACCCATCGCACCACGAGCGTGTCGCCACACCGCAATTTGTCAAACAACCGTTTTCCTTCGGGGCGTTCGGACAATTTTGTGCTGACCCCCGAAACGCCGACATCGGCAACAACTTCATCGATTTCAAATCCGGCTTGTTCGGCATGTGTACGCTGATGATCAATGGTCTGATCCATAGTTGACACTCGTGCGTATAGAATAGTTGCGATTGGGCTCTCCAATGTGTCTGTTGGGGTGATGTCCGTTAGATAGGGCGTTCGTTGGGCAAAATCAATCCATACGGACACAGTAAGGATGCGCATGGTGCATGCCCGCAACGGTATACCCTAACGGACGCATTGCTGATGTGCTCAAATTTGGAGGGTATGGGCTCGGGCCAGACGCGATAACCACACTGGTGGAAACCGACACCCGCTATTAACTTGGACGCTTCGGGGTCATGGTGAAGGGCCTTTTCCCATGGCATGGTTGTAGTGCTGCCATGGATATCCACGGCAGCAAATAGCGTCATTAAACAAATTTTAAACTTCTGTAGGCGGTATTGATCAAATCACGGCGGTTTTTTCAGAACTCCCATCCAACTCCGAAGTATAGCCGCACTTCTCCGAAACAGCGATACAAAAAATTTCACGATGCGGGGAATTCTTGTTGGTTTCCAACGGTCACCGCCGTCAGAGTTTAAATCAATAGCATTTTTGTTATCATCAAATATAATAGTACTTGAGTCAATTGAAGTATTCTTAATCTCTAAATTGGTATCAGAACTGCTAAAAGGTGTAGGTTTATTGAGTGAACCCATATTTCTCTGATTGAACTTGGAGGAACCACCAGTACGAATAAGTAGGTTATTAGTAGCAATCTTGTTGGTCACCCAAACCCACTCTGGGTACCCTTCAAGCATTCGTAATTTTGTAGGTGGCCTATAATGACACTTGGTTGCGTATCCAATAACATTGTTAGTTTCTGTAAGCAGGTCTACTTTTCCATCACGGGTATACATATTTTGAATTCTAATCTGCCGGTTACCACTATAATGTTTCACACGCTTTCCATTGCGATGGTGTAGGAAGCCATACACCACATCCTTTTGTGAATGGGTGGGAACAAATAGTAACCCATGGAAATGCACTAGAAAGACAAGGTGGTTTTTATTCAGATCATTCGCCCAAGATCGATCCGGGGTAATATCAGCAATAATGTCACTAGCTAATTTAATATCCACTTCCGGTGTCAGCAACCAAACCGCGTTGGGGAAGCGATTGCGGATGAACCCACTCAAGGCAGCACCGTCTTTGTTTGCGTGTGTTATTGCCTCCTCTTTCGTGAGCGTAATAGTTGTGATTATCGTGAAGGCAAAGACGTTATCGGAATTGCACTTCGTTAGAATGTCTGCGATTTTTCCAACACGTTTAGGCATCTTACGACCACTCATGAACCATGGCTTACCATAGCGGTTTTCGATGCCTTGGAGTTCGGTGTAGCCAAGCTTTTCGATTATTGCCGTCGCAAACTTAATCCATTCAGGTGATCCAAGTTCCATTCGAGACATTTTCATATTCGCAATGTTATATACCAAGGATGTCATTCGGTTTTGATTTCCCATCGGTGGTGACGCACTGATATTTCTGGAGAATGTATCTGTTTTCAAAAATGCTTCCCCTTATGCCAATAAAATTTCCAAAAGTTTAACGTATGGCTGCCTGAAGTTTCCCTTCTGGATATATAGGCAGATTATTCTGTGAAACTTGAAATTCCGCCAAATTTCTGCGCAATCTCATAAATAATGGCAGCGGGTATTTCCAAAATGAAAGAAAAATGTCAACTTACAGTCCGTTCAGTGTCATCTGAAACGCGACAAAAGTTAACAGCATTAAAACAATGCACCCGGCTACCAATGGGCGCGTTGTTAGGCGATGCAATCTCTGAATTGTGGGCGATGTATCTGAAAGATAATCATGAGTTGCCGGATTTGCATTACATCAACGAAATGGAGGAGGCGCAATGGCGGTGTTAAAGTTTGATCGCGGCGATCTGATAACATCTGCCACCGGCTCTTTCCGATCCCATTGTCTGGTATTGATATCCCAACTTACTGGCGGTTGGCGTCTGGGATCATCGTGCACGAGGGGATCACGGGAAAAATCGGTTTCATTTGGCTGTTTCCGTGGTCGTAGGTCGCTGTGGCGAGAGAAACAGATCGGCGAGTATTGAGGGCAAGGTTTCTAAAATTATGGACGTCGCTCCATTTGGGGTCTGTACAGTCGCATTGCCTGCCGATCCTCCTAGGGGGTCATGGGGGGAGTTCGAGGTGCTCCATGGGGCCACTACGCCGCCCACCGGGCAGACTGGGGGCGATACATCCAGCGTCAGTTAGGGGCAGAAGGCAATTCGAACGGTTGAGGGTTCATATCTGTCGCGGAGTTGAACTTGATATGTTAACCCAGTGGCACCAAATTCTGAACACCCACAACTGGTCTGGTTGGGGCGGGATGTATGGATGGGCCAGAACGGCAACGCCACCAGTGGAATTTCCATTCGCCGCTGGCAATCAACGGGTCTGGGTGCCACTGTCTGGTTTGATACGAACCAACAGAAATTGACCCCATGACCCCCATCACCCAAGCAGAAATCAACAAAGCCGCGTGGGGGGCCTGTGACACCTTCCGTGGCCAAGTCGATTCATCAATTTACAAAGATTACGTGCTGACCATGCTTTTCCTGAAATATCTCAGTGATGTTTGGCAGGATCACATGACGCGCCTTGAGGGTGAACACCCAGACGCCCCCGAACTGGTCGAGGCGATGATGCAGCAAGAGGCGTTCGTGCTGCCCGACGGGGCCAGCTTTGCCAATCTGCACAAACGCCGTCATGAACCGGGCAACGGCGAACGTATCGACAAGGCCCTGCATGCCATCGAAGAGGCGAATATATCCAAACTGCGTGATGTGTTTCAGGATATCAGTTTCAACAGCAACAAGCTGGGCGATGAAGAACAAAAGAACGACACCCTGCGTCACCTGCTGGAAGATTTTGCCAAACCCGCCCTTGATCTGCGCCCCTCTCGTGTTGGCCAGTTGGATATCATCGGCGGGGCTTATGAATATCTGATCAGCCGCTTTGCCGCCACTGCTGGCAAGAAGGCGGGTGAATTCTATACCCCTGCCGAAGTGTCATCGCTGATGGCCCGTCTGGTTGATCCGCAAGAGGGCGACGATATATGCGATCCCACCTGTGGCTCTGCATCGTTGTTGATGAAATGTGGCCGCCTGATCCGTGATAACACCGGCACCAAACGTTACGCGCTATTCGGCCAGGAGGCGATTGGGTCAACATGGGCCTTGGCCAAGATGAACCTGTTTCTGCATGGCGAGGAAAATCACCAGATCGAATGGGGCGATACCATTCGCAACCCCAAACTTCGAACCTCTGACGATATGCTGCGTCACTTTGATGTGGTAGTGGCCAATCCGCCGTTCTCTTTGGACAAATGGGGCGTTGATATTGCCGAGACGGACAAGTTCGGGCGGTTTCGTCGGGGGATGCCGCCCAAGACCAAAGGCGATTATGCGTTTATATTGCATATGATCGAAACCATGAAACCGCGTACCGGGCGTATGGCGGTGGTGGTGCCGCACGGGGTTTTGTTTCGTGGGGCCGCCGAGGGCAGGATCAGGCAAAAGCTGATCGAGGAAAACCTGCTGGATACGGTGATCGGCCTGCCGGAAAAGCTTTTCTTTGGCACTGGCATACCGGCGGCGATCCTGCTGTTTCGCAAATCCAAAGCCGATACATCGGTGCTGTTCATTGATGCCAGCCGCGAATTTGTATCCGGCACCAACCAGAACGCATTGGACGCCAGCCATATTGACAAGATCGTGGCGACTTATCTGGCACGGGAAAGCGTGGACAAATACGCCTATCGCGCCACGCTGGACGAGATCGCCGAGAATGATTTCAACCTGAACATCCCCCGCTATGTGGATACGTTTGAAGAAGAGGCAGAGATTGACCTGATGGCCGTTCGCAGCGAACGCCTGCGTTTGAAGCAAGAGATGGACGGGCTAGAGGCCCAGATGGCGGGGTATCTACGGGAGTTGGGTTATGGTGCCTGAGGGGTGGGAGGCGACGACGCTGGATAAGGTTTTTAAACTAGCTAGCGGATCGACCAAACCCACCGATGTTGTCGCCAAATTAAGTGATACTACACCGAACCCCGTCTATGGTGGCAACGGGGTATTAGGTTGGTCAGGGCAGGCAAATCACCTTGGGAATGTCATTTTGATCGGAAGGGTTGGCGAATACTGCGGTGTAACACGATTGGTTTATAACCCGTGCTGGATAACAGATAACGCACTTTACACTAAAGATTTCTTCTCAGGTAACGATATTGAATTTGTTACATATCGCTTACAGTATTTCGATGTCTCCAAACTTCGCAGCAAAGGAGGGCAGCCGCTAGTTTCGCAAAAACCCATTTACGGCACCCGTCTTGCGCTCCCCCCTCTCCCCGAACAACGCAAGATCGCGGACATCCTGTCGACATGGGATCGCGCGATTGAGGTGAGCGAGTCGCTGCTGGCCACCGCACGCCAACAAAAACGCGCGTTGATGCAAACCCTGCTCACCGGCAAACGCCGCTTTCCAGAGTTCGAAGGGCAGAAATGGAAAGAGGTGCGGTTGGGGGAGGTGTGCGAAACATGGTCAGGTGGAACCCCATCACGAAGGAAAGCAGAGTATTATTCCGGCTCGATCCCTTGGATAAAATCAGGAGAGGTCAACGCAATCCGAGTAGAAGCCACTGAAGAACACATTACGGAAGAAGCATTGAAGTGTTCTTCCGCGAAGTTGGTTGAACCCGAAACCGTATTGATTGCTATGTATGGCGCGACGGCTGGGGTTGTTTCGGTGTCAGGCATTCATGCTGCAATCAATCAGGCGATACTGGCTGTAAAGGCAAACGCCAAATTGGAGTCAAATTTTTTGTTGTTCGCAGTTCAAGGAAAAATGGAGGATACAAAGAGGATTACTCAGGGCGGTCAACCAAACTTAAACGCTCAAATAATACGAGCCGCGAAAATTCCCTTACCTTGCTTGCAGGAACAACGACAAATAGCCAAAATTCTTGGGGCTTCACAAAGAGAAATAGAGCTAGGCTGCCAGAAAATCCAAAAACTCCGCACCGAAAAACGCGCCCTGATGCAGCAACTCCTGACGGGCAAACGGCGGGTGGTGGTGTAACCATGACGCTGCACAAAACCCCCGACACCAGCGAAGAAGCGGCCTCTAAATTGCCTGCGTTGCATGTGCTGATGGCGATGGGCTGGGACTATCTTTCGCCTGCCGATTGTCTTGCCGGGCGCGGGTCGCAACATGCCGTGGTTCTGCGGGATGTGCTGCGCGATCATCTTGGGCGGCACCGGTTCGACTATAAGGGTCAACGCCTGCCGTTGTCGGCGAATGGCATTGATCAGGTATTGCGCGATATCACCACCACCGGCCTGTCGGGGGGCTTGTTGGCCGCAAACAAGGCAATCCATGGCCATTTGACCCAAGGCATCACCATACGCGAAGTGATCGACGGCAAGCCGCATTACGTTACCGTGCCGCTGATTGACTGGCAGACCATTGACGCCAACACCTTTCAGGTGACAGAAGAGTTGGCCGTTGAACGCCCCGCCGGTCTTGGCACCTATCGCCCCGATATCGTCTGTTACGTAAACGGTTTGCCCCTTGTGGTGATAGAGGCCAAACGCCCGATTTCAACCAGCAAACCCAAGGCAATGGTTGATGAGGGCATCAGCCAGCATTTGCGCAACCAAAAGCCGGACGGCATCGGTGATTTATATGCCTATTCGCAATTGCTGCTGTCGATTTCCGGTGTCGAAGGGCGCTATGGCACAACCCGCACCCCCAAGAAATTCTGGTCCCTGTGGCGGGAAGAAGAAATTACCGGGTCCGAGTTTCAGGCCATCACCGCAACCAAGCTATCAGAGGCCCGTACAGACGCGTTGTTTGCCGAGAGGTCCGTAGCCTCCAAAAAGGCGTTTGAGGCCCTGCACGCCCTTCCTGTGGCCCCGACAGAGCAAGATAAGCTAATCATCGCATTGCTACGTCCGGATCGGTTGTTGCAGTTCATCCGAATGTTCATTTTGTTCGACCGCAAAGTGGGCAAGATTGCCGCCCGTTATCAGCAGGCATTCGGGATCAAGGCCCTGTTGGATCGGGTGTCACAGATACGCCCGGATGGCGGTCGCGAAGGTGGCGTGATCTGGCACACCACGGGGTCGGGCAAGTCGAATTTGATGGTGTTCCTGTGCAAGGCGTTGCTGCTTGATCCCGACCTGGCGGATTGCCGGGTTATCGTGGTGACGGATCGGGTCGATCTGGAAAAACAACTGGCGGCAACTTTTCTTACCGGCGGCGCATTCGGGTCCGATGTGGCCACCAAGAAGGATGGCGGAAAAGCCAGAGTTGGGTCCGGTGACGATCTGGCCAAACGGATCGGGTCGGGCAGCGAGAGGATCATCTTTACCCTGCTGCAAAAATTCAATTCGGCCACCAAGCTGCCGGAGTGTCGAAATACATCGAACAAGCTGATCGTGTTGATTGATGAAGGCCATCGCAGTCAGGGCGGCGAGAACCACGAACGGATGCGTATGGCGCTGCCGAATGCCGCATATATTGCGTTCACCGGCACACCGCTTTTGAAAAAGGACAAAACCCGCAACAAGTTCGGTCCCATCGTGCACGCTTATTCCATGCAAAGGGCGGTTGAAGATGGGGCAGTTACGCCATTGGTTTACGAAGAACGCAAACCACTGGTGGATATCAACGAACAGGCAATAGACGCGTGGTTTGACAAAATCACCGCCGGTTTGTCGGACCAACAGCGGTCTGATCTGAAAAAGAAGTTTTCCACCCGAGGTCAAATTTACGGGGCCAGCAATCGCATCGATCTGATCGCATGGGATATCGCGCAGCATTATAACGAAAACTTTGCCAAGCTTGATTTGGGGCTAAAGGCGCAACTGGCCACCGACAGTAAGACATCCGCCATACGATATAAAAAGGCCCTAGATGCGACTGGGCTGGTCACCAGCGCGGTGGTGATCTCGCCACCAGACACACGGGAAGGCCATGAGGATACCGACGAAACCAAAGACCCCGAAGTTCAGGCATGGTGGAAGGCCAATGTTGGTAATGACGCGGAATCGTATGAAGCCCGCATAATCGAAGATTTTGCCACCGATGGGTCGCCGGAAATATTGATCGTGGTCGACAAGTTGCTGACTGGTTTTGATGAACCCAGAAATGCAGTGCTGTATATCGATAAGTATCTAAAGGGGCATAACCTTTTGCAGGCCATCGCACGGGTAAACCGGCTGCATGATGCCAAAAAACACGGTTTCCTGATCGACTACCGTGGCATTCTGACCGAGTTGGATACGTCGATCAAAGAGTACCAAAACCTGGCCGATCAAACCCAAAGCGGTTACGACATCGACGATCTGATGGGCACTGTCACGAACGTGTCGATGGAATACAAGCGACTGCCTTCGTTGCATGATGCGCTATGGGCAATATTCAGCGGTGTGAAAAACAAGAAGGACCGCGAACAGTTTCGACGTGTGCTGATGCCGGATTTGGTCGGGGGTGATATCGAGGGAACCAGTGATGCGAACCAGAAGATACGGGAAGATTTCTACGATGCACTGACCAACTTCGGTATGTGTTTGAAGTTGGCACTATCGTCGCGTTCGTTTTTTGAGGATGGGGCATTTTCCGAAGCAACGATCCGGCAGTATAAGCGAGATTTGAAATTCTTCACGGAGTTTCGAATACAGGCCAAACTGGACGCACAGGAAACGGTGGACTTTTCCGCCTACGAAACTCAGATCAGGAACCTTGTCGACAAACAGGTTATCGGCCAAGAGGTCGTAGACCCTGACGGTGTTATCCTTGTGGGTGATATGGGTGATGATGACCCAGAAGACTGGACAGATGAAAAGACGCGCACCGAAGCCGATGTGATCAAGACGCGTGTTCGCAAATCTATCGAACAGGATTTGATCGACGATCCATATGCACAAAAGGTGTTCTCTGAAATGTTGAAAGCGGCGATCAAAGACGCCGAAGCCTTATTTGACCATCCGGGCAAGCAATACACATTGTTCAAAGATTTGGAGGCCATGGTTGATGAACGGGCCACGCCAAGTATGCCAGATGTGTTGGTCGGCAACAAATTGGCGAAGGCTTTTTACGGGGCGTTCATTATCACCGTGAACGAAGAACAGGTTGACGCGTTGGGCGAGGAAGCCCTTGTTGCAGAGGCATTGTCCATCGACAAAGTGGTTCAAAATGCTGTGCACTCCCACTCGATTAATCCAGCCAGTATCGAAGCCGAAATACGTAAATCCTTGCTGCCGAGGCTGTTCAACTTGCTCAATGGGTTGGATGCCGCGAATGCCGTGATCGAGCAGGTTATCGATATTGTGCGTGCTAGTGATATGAAGGCCGGGGCATGAACGGCCACCATATACTGATCTATGGTGATGAGCGGATTCCATATCGGGTACATGGTGATCCTAAGCGCACCACGCGCATCGCCATCCATGTTGATCCAGATGGAAGTGTGATCGTCGATGCACCATTGAACCAACCGGATGAGGCAATCCGAAAATCTGTTCAGAAACGCGCCCGTTGGATTGTTGATCACGTAACCGAAGCCCGTGACCGATACCGCCATGTTCAGCCCAAAACATATGTATCGGGTGAACAGGTGCTCTATCTTGGCCGTCGATATATGTTGAAGGTCATTCAGAGCGATTTTGAGCCTGCTGGGGCACGTTTGCGAGGTGGTCGGCTAGTCGTGGTCACTAAATCCCCCAAACCTCATCAGGTTCGCGCTATAGTGCGTGCGTGGTATCGTACCCGTGCTCGGGATTACTTTGCCAAGCAGATTGACGAGCAATCGATGCGGCTGCCGTGGGTGGAAAAGTCACCGCCATTTCGTTTGTTGGAAATGAAACGCCAGTGGGGTAGTTGTTCAACTAACGGTCAGATAATACTAAACCCACACCTGATAAAGGCCCCACGGGATTGCACAAAATATGTGATTGTTCATGAACTCACACACCTCAAGCACCATGATCATAGCGCCGGGTTTTTTCGCGAAGTTGACCGGTATGCACCGGGGTGGCAAAAGCCGAAAAAAATGCTGGATGAGATGGTCGAGGTGTTGGGAAATGAGTGAGTAATATGGCTTCTGCGACTGGGGGGGGCGCAAAAAACGGATGGTTTTACCACTTAAGTTGACGGTTGGAAATTTCAGTTAACTGGAAGGAATAAGATGCGTCCAGTCTACATCCGGGTAGTCCACAAGAACTAGCTCCGAATACAGTCGGGTGAGCGGATATCCGGTTCCATAAATGTCGAATGCGTCGGTTTTCCCGCGCGTCCAACCGCCCAGCGCCTTGGCGATTTCGATATCCACGCGCCCTCGACGCATTGCGTCTTTAAAATTATGGCGCAGCGAATGGAATACGTGCTTCGGGCCATGTACACCGACTTTCTGTAGGTACCGGTTCGATCTCTTACTGAAGGTCGTTGAATAGTATCCATCGTGTCCGATGGTTATGTCACCAAATAACTTATCACCGGACTTGCGAGTCCGGCAAAAATCCAAAAACCCAAAATCGAGCAGTTTGGGGTGTATTGGTACCAGTCGATTCGAGCTGCTGGTCTTGATGCGTTTATCGTCGCCGCCGGCCAAACTGATGTCAGTGACGTCGAAGCCCCATATACCCTCAACCGACTTTACATCATCGGTATCCAACTGGCAGATTTCATTGGAGCGCATCCCATTCCAAAGTGCAATAAGTGGCACCCAAAACATGCASTCATGGCGGTTGTAATCGACAAAAATCTGGCTATGAAAAATCGTTGAAAGTTGGCTGGATGAAAATGGTAACCGCTTGTTTTCTTTGCGGACCGGATCGGCCACTTGGATTTCTGCCAATGCTGTTGGCATCCGATCAACCTTTCCTCTGCGGTGGCACCATGTCAGAAATGCTATCAGGTTTTTTAGATAGTTATTCACACCGGTAGGAGACAACCGATGCATATCCCGTTGCCGTGCTATTCGGACCATCTCTTCGATTGGGCGGTTTTTTAGAGGCGCGAGTTTCTTGAAATTTGGTGGTAACTGCATAATCAGGTCTCTAACGCGAATACAGTCCTCTTCAGTGATCTGATCTGGTGGCGTGCCGTCACCAAGAATCTCAATCACCACATCCAGATACCCACGCATTGATGACTTCGTTTTTTCCGTTCGAATCTTGTTGGGATTGTTCAGAAAATCTGCAACCATGCGTGTTAAACTACTTGGTTCAATAGTGGGGCGCGCTAGAATTTCCGCCAACGGCATATAGCCTTTGGCAAGGCCAGTCTCTGGGTCAACAACCTTAAGATTGGGGTTGGATTGAAGCGGTAGGCCACGTGCTAAAGCGATCTCGTGTCTGCGTGCTTCGATGTAACTATCAACGCATATTTTTCTTAAATCTTGCTCAGCTTGAGAATCGGAAATTAATTTTATGCCATTTCGTTTTTCAAGGGATTTCATCATGTTGTCAATGAATTGAGTGTGTCCTCTTGTTTCTTTCAGCTCTTGGATATTCAACTGTAATTTCTCGTCACAAAAATGGAGGAATCTCGCTAAATTATCAAATCCAGAAAATTCATTTAGCAGCATAAAACCCTCTTCAGTGAGCGTGAATGCTTGGTATGCTTCTCGATTGAGGGATAGCCGCTCTTCGTCTGTAAAGGATTGCACGGTCCTCCACAGCCCCATCGTCTGATTATAGGCCAGTGTGATCTCGGTTCGCTTTTTGCGAACCACGTCGGGTGCGCATTGCATCGCGAACTGGCGATCTGAAGTCTTTAGGGAAATCCAATACTCTCGCCTCTGTAGGGTTGATTGCATTTCCTTGGGAACCTGAACGCGGACACACCATCGATCAGAGCGGCGGAACAATTTGGGGACAGGAACACGTGGTGGCATGTAGTTACTGTAGCACGCTATTGTAGCAAATCAAGACATCAACGACCCATGCATGGTGTATTATGCAGAAATCATTGATGATTTTGGGTGTCTGGCGGAGACGAAGGGATTCGAACCCTCGAACGCTTGCACGTTACTCCCTTAGCAGGGGAGCGCCTTCGACCACTCGGCCACGTCTCCATCGGTGTGTTTAACGGCAGCTTCAGGCAGGGACAAGCCACAATTTCTGGCCAATCAACAGGTTCTTCGGAAATTCGCCGGCAGGTCACGCAAAGCGGTGGCACCGTCAGTCGCCCCTCCGCCAAAGTAATGCTATCTGAAACGATGTTTTCACCTTTCACACGGCGCGTTTAGGTCGCTCAGTTTCCCGCCTGTCGAATGCTGTCGCGGCACGAGGCCGAGCCAGGCAGCAAAATCACGTCCCCGGCGTAAAGTCTCAGCGGGTGGAGCGAGGGCAACCAATGCCGTAGCGATCAACGGCCCAATTCCAGGGATCGTCATCAGCCTGCGGCGCCACCTCATTTTCCTTGGCACGTCGCCGGATCTCAGCATCAAGTTTGAGTATCTGATCATCAAGACGGATCTTCGTTTCGATCAGGATCAGCAATGTTGCGCGCGCTTCGTCATAGAAATTTATTGGAAACTGCCTTTCACGCACAATACCGATTAACTCATCTTGCGAGCGACCTGTCAGAAGATGGCACAAGCTCCCCTTGCAGGACATTCCCTCGGTAGTGCAAACCCAACGGAGGTTGAGATTGATCAACCATTGATTCCCGTCATGACCGAGAATGATAGAATTGTTGTCACCAAGGCTGAATATCGGCTGTGTGTATTCCATTACTAATTCCTTATCGGAGAGGGAGATGCGTCGTTCCGCGCTCAAAATGAAGATTTCTGGCGCGGTCGAGTGTTTGAAGTTCGGCGGGTGGTTGATGTACCCAATCACACATTATCGATGGGCTTCGCGGCAGAACAACTTGCAAATGGGCAGTCGGTCCAAACGTTGACTGTTCTGGACAACTCCAACCGCGACGGGCTGGGCATCGAAGTGAACTTCTTTGCCTGTGAAAAGGGTTGTGCGTAGCCTGAATTGGATCGTTGAATGGCGGGGGTACCCGCATTAGGCGTGCTGTGAGCGCATAGTTACCGACTGATTGTCGAAAAAGAACGCTCGAGTCTGCTCAAAATCCGTCAGGTATTACCCAAATTGCCCCAAAAGCATATTTAGGCATGCCGGGACGCACCAAGAATCTAGTATCGTGCTGTTATTTATAAAGTAATTTGGTAGCGGAGGAGGGACTCGAACCCCCGACACGCGGATTATGATTCCGCTGCTCTAACCAACTGAGCTACTCCGCCATAGGCTCGGGCGTGGTAAGACAGCCGGGCCTGTGCGTCAAGCACGAAATCGAACGTTAGCCCGCGCGCACCGTATCTATCATCAGCTGCACATTCTCGGGGTTGGCGTCAGGGGTGATTCCGTGGCCGAGGTTGAAAATATGCGGGCCGTTGGAAAATGAACGCACAACCGCGCGGGTGGCGTCGATCAGGGGTTGGCCGCCGGTGACCATGTGCGCCGGGTCCAGATTGCCCTGAACGCAGCCGTCGACCTGCACGTGTTCTGCGGCCCAGTCGGCGTTCAGGCCATTGTCCAGTGCCACGCAGTCAACGCCGGTTGCCTTGGCGAATCCGATGTATTTCTCGCCCGCGCCACGGGGAAAGCCGATGATGGGCGTATCCGGGTGGCGGGCCTTGAGCGCCGAGGTGATGCGGCGGCAGGGTTCCAGCGCGTATTTGTTGAAATCGTCGCCCTTTAGCGATCCGGCCCAGCTGTCGAACAGTTTCACAACTTCGGCCCCGGCTTTGATCTGGTTGGACAGGTAGTCGATGGTGGCTTCGGTGATGCGATCCAGCAACGCCTCGAACAATACGGGGTTTTCCTGGCGCAGGGCGTGGGCGGGGCCTTGGTCCGGCGTGCCGCGCCCGGCGATCATGTAGGTGGCGACGGTCCAGGGCGCGCCGGCAAAGCCGATCAGCGTGGTTTCATCGGGCAATTCGCGCGACAGGATGCGCAGGGTCTCATAGATCGGCGCCAGTTTGTCGTGGATGGCATCGGCGGGTTTCAGGGCGTCGAACCCTGCTTGGGTGGTGATGGTGGACAGGCGCGGGCCTTCGCCGGTGACAAACCACAGATCAGCGCCCAGCGCCTGCGGCACCAGCAGGATATCGGCGAACATGATTGCCGCGTCAAAGCCATAGCGGCGGATCGGTTGCAGGGTGACCTCGGCAGCCAGATCGGAATTATAGCAAAGCGACAGGAAATCACCGGCCTGCGCCCGCGTGGCCTTGTATTCGGGCAGGTAACGTCCGGCCTGACGCATCATCCAGATCGGGGGAGTATCCAGCTTTTCGCCGGCCAGCGCGCGCAGCATCTTTTTGGTTTCAGCCATGGTTTCCCTCATTTCCTTGCAAGTTGGCGCGACGAGTCCCGCCAAAGCGGCAATTTGTCAAGCGTCGGCCCGGTTGTCAGGGCAATTTGACCCGATTAAAGACGGGGGATGACGAATTCATTTCCCACACCTGCCGCCCCGCTGAAAATCGGCACGCGCGGCTCGCCCCTGGCGCTGGCTCAGGCATATGAAACCCGTGAACGATTGGGAGCGGCCTTTGGGCTGGACCCGGAGGCGTTTGAAATTGTGGTGATCAAAACCACCGGCGACAAGGTGCAGGATCGCCCGCTAAAGGAAATCGGCGGCAAGGGGCTGTTCACCAAGGAGATCGAAGAGGACCTGTTGTCGGGCGCAATCGACATTGCGGTGCATTCGATGAAGGATATGCCGGTCGCCCAGCCTGATGGCCTGTTGCTGGACACTTACCTGCCGCGCGAAGACGTGCGGGACGCGTTTGTTTCGCCGGTTGCCACTTGTTTGGCGGATCTGGCACAGGGCGCGGTTGTGGGCACCTCCAGCCTGCGCCGCAAAGCGCAGTTGTTGAACCGGCGGCCTGACCTGAACGTGGTCGAATTTCGCGGCAATGTGCAGACGCGGCTGAAAAAGCTGGCGGACGGCGTGGCGGTCTGCACGTTTCTGGCGCAGGCCGGGTTGAACCGGCTGGGGCGCGATGATGTGCCGGCCATGCCGGTGGATGTCGCCGATATGCTGCCTGCGGTGGCGCAAGGGGCGATTGGCATCGAACGGCGTGCGGATGACACCCGAGTCGCCGATATGCTGGCGGCGATCCACCACGCGCAGACCGGACAGCGGCTGGCGGCAGAGCGCGCCTTTCTGAGAGCGCTCGATGGATCATGCGAGACGCCGATTGCCGGGCTGGCCGAGTTGGACAATGGACAGCTAAGGCTACGCGGAGAGGTTCTGCGCCCCGACGGGTCCGAGGCGATTGGTGATGACCAAACATGCGCCATTGCCGATGGCGCGGCATTGGGGCGTGAGATGGCGCTGGCATTGCTGGCACAGGCCGGCCCGGGGTTCTTTGACTGGAAAACCTGACCCCGGTAAAACCTGACCCCCGTGACGCCACGCCCTGATTGACAGGGCTGGCGGTCGTCAGGGACACTGGGGCGCAAAGGAATTGGCGCATGACCCCGGGGAAATCATATCTCAGCACCGACGAAATCCGCCCGCTGGCGGAACGGTCGGACCTTATGGGGCTGTGGCTGGTGGCGCATTGCTGGGGGGTGATTGCGCTGGCGGTTAGCCTGTTCGCGCTGTGGCCCAACCCGCTGACGTTTCTGGCGGCGGTGGTGATCATCGGGTCACGACAGTTGGGGCTGGCGATCCTGATGCACGAGGCGGCGCATAACGCCCTGTTCAAGTCGCGAAAGCTGAATGATTTCGTCGGAGAATGGCTGTGTGGCCGCCCGATTCTGGCAGAGCTAAGCGCCTATCGCCATTATCACCTGACCCATCATCGCTTCACCCAGACCGACAAAGACCCCGATCTGGTGTTGTCGTCGAAATTCCCCACCACGCGCGCGTCCCTGAAACGCAAGTTCACCCGTGACCTGACCGGCCAGACCGGGGTTCGCCAACTTGTCGGGCAGATCATGATGTCGGTACGGCTGGGGGGCGACAAGGATGCAACCTCGGCGGCGGCTTCGGATTTTGCCCAGTCGTTCAAGGCGCGTGACCTGTGGAAATCCCTGCCCGTGCTGGTCGGGATCATCGTGTTGATGGGGCTGATCGGCGATTGGTGGTGGGGGCTGGCGTTCTGGCTGTTGCCGTATCTGACGTGGTTTCAGTTCGTCCTGCGGGTGCGTAACATCGCCGAACACGGGGCCACCGAGCAATCGCAAAACCCGCTACAGAACGTGCGCACAACCATCGCCGGACCCGTGGCGCGGGCCTTGGTCGCGCCCTATTGGGTCAACTACCATCTGGAACATCACATGGTGATGCATGTGCCCTGCTGG
>NVQY01000026.1 GCA_002400675.1 Paracoccaceae bacterium
TGACAGTACCGCCCCCCTGAACACCAACCGCGATTCCATGCAGGTGGTGGTCAATGCCGCGCCGATTGCCGATGCAGGCCCGCCGCAAACCGTGGTGCCGGGCGAGGAATTCACCGTCAGCGGCGTCGGGTCCGTGGACCCGGACGGAACCATTGCCAAATACGTCTGGACCTTTCCCGATGGCACCGAGGCCTCTGGCATTCGCGCCGCACACAGCTTTACCGACCCCGGTCTCTATCGGGTGCGGTTGGCCGTCTATGACGATTTTCGCGGTGGGGCGGCGATGGACGAAAGCGAAGTTCTGATTACCGTGAACGCGCAACCCGTGGCCATTGCCGGGGCTGATCTGTTGATTGCTCCGGGTGAAACCCTGACCTTTGACGCCAGCCAATCGTTTGACCCAGATGGCACTTTGACCTCGTACCGCTGGTCGTTTGACGATCTGGGCATGCCGTTGGACGCAAAAGTCGTCGAACGCGCCTATGTCACGCCGGGCATCTGGTCGGCGCAACTGGTGGTGACCGACAACAGCGGCACCGTGAACGCAACCGCAAGTGACAGCCGGAGCATTCGCGTCAATACCGCGCCCATCGCCGAGGCCGGGCCGCCGGTCACGTCTGACCAGCTTCAGATCGAACTGGACGCGTCGGGGTCGGGGGACGCGGATGGCGACGCGCTGATCTATAGCTGGGACTTTGGCGATGGCTCTGCGCGCAGGCTTGGCCGGGTTGTCAGCCATGTCTATCCGCGATCCGGCATCTTTCCGGTGACCTTGCAGGTCGATGACGGTACCGGAGTGGCAAATGCCACGTCGGTTGACGCCACCACGGTTACCATCAATGCCCGGCCACTGGCCGTGGCGGGTGGCAACCGCGAAGCCTGTTCCGGCGCTCCGATCCTGTTTGATGCCACCGGCAGTTCCGACCCGGACGGCGGGTCGCTGTTGTTTGCATGGGATTTCGGCGATGGTACCGGATCGGACCTGATCAACCCCACCAAGACCTATGAACGCCCGGGCAATTACCCGGTCACCCTGCGCGTGCGCAACGAGACCGGCACAGATCGCGGCATCAGCGTTGATCGCATCGCCGCGCTGATCCGCGAAGGGCCGATTGCCGATGCGGGCGGCGACCGCACCGTCGGCACCAATCAGCAAGTGCGCTTTGACGGGTCCGGTTCAACCGACGCCGACGGCACGGTCAACGCCTTTAGCTGGAATTTCGGCGACGGCGGGTCAGGCCGTGGCGAACGCCCCGTTCATGTGTTCGAGCGGCCCGGAACCTACGCCGTCACATTGACCATAACCGGCGAGGCACGCGGTCTTTGCAGCCCGCTGGATACCGATGTGGCAACCATCACAGTGGTGGCCGCGCCCAAGCTGGTCATTCAGGCCAGCGACCGCGCGGCGGCAGGTATGGCCGCCGAATTCACCGCCGATCTGACCCAGTTGGGCGGCGCAAGCATCGTCGGATTTGACTGGCAGTTCAGCGACGGCACCACCGCGACCGGCCCCACCGCCGCCCATGTTTTCACCCAGCCTGGCGTGTTCTTTGTTGACCTCACAGCGCAGTTGACCGGCGGCAATGCCGGACGCGATACCCTAAGCATCCGGCGCAAGATCGTCGTCAACGCCGCCCCTCAGCCACAGATCGACGCGCCTGACATGGTGGCCACCGGACAGGCGGTGACCTTTGACGCAGAGGCCTCGGACGATAGTGACGGCGCGATCACGCAGTTCATCTGGGATTTCGGCGACACCACCAACGCCACCGGCGTACGGGTGGGGCATCGCTATGAAAACCCCGGCACCTACACGGTTGCGCTGACGGTGGTGGATGACGCCGGGGTCGCCAACAGCCGCGTCACCACGACCCAAGAGATCACCGTCAACCCGGCCCCTTTCGCGGGCTTGCAGACCCCGCCGGCGCTTTGCCCCGCCACGGACGTACTGTGGTCGGTGACGACCGCCAAAGGCACCACGGTTGACTGGGCGTTTGGCGATGGATTCACCGCATCCGGGACCAGCATTTCGCACGGGTTTGCCGAACCGGGGCTGTTTTCGGTGCAGGCTACAATGGATGACGGCGCCGGGCTGCAAAACAGCCTGCGGCGCGAGGAAGTATATGCGCGTGTCAATGCCGCCCCTTCCGCGTTCGCCGGGCCGGACCGCGTGGTTTGCCCCGGCGATACGGTCACGTTCGACGCCGGCCCGTCAAGCGATCTGGACGGCAGGATCACCGAGTGGCGCTGGGAGTTCAGCGACGGCACCACCCTTGAAGGCCCCTCGGTACAGCGGGTGTTCGATAGCCCCGCGGACCTGTTGGTACGCCTCAGCGTACAGGACGACAGCGGCGCGCTTGCCTGCTCTGTCGGGACGGACACGGCGCGCATAAAGGTCAACGCGATGCCCCGGGTGGACGCCGGCCCGGACCAAATCGTTCTGATCGGCGCGGCCCATGACGTGGTGCGGTTTGACGCCGGGTCCGCCAGTGATCCGGATGGTCAGGGGCTACGGATAGAATGGGATTACGGCGACGGGCAACGGGCGACGGGCGCGGTGACGCGACATCGGTTCACCACGCCGGGCACCTATACGGTCACGGTTCAGGCCAGCGATGCCACCGGGTTGGCGTGCGGTGTGGCAACAGACACGGCGGTCATCACGGCCACCGCGCGGCAATAGCCCCGCCATGCGGTTTCCCCTGCGCCTGAAATTCGTGTTCTTTGCCACCCTGCTTGCGGTGGTGCCGCTGGTTCTGGTCGGCCAGAACCTGACCCGCCTGACGCGGGACGAGTTGAAAAGTGCTGCCAACGAAGACCTGACCACGGTCGCCTCTGGCCTGCGTACCTCGTTCGACAACACCTTTCAGGGGCGCTGGCTGACGCCGCTGATGGTGATCCGCAGCGCCATCGACAGCAAGGAACTGGGGGTGCCGCAAAAGGTGTCTCTGTTGACGCTGGGGTTGCAGGAATTGCCCAACGTAGTCTCGCTGCAACTGTCGATTCTGGGGTCCGACCTGCCGATCCTTGTATCCAATCAGGACTATGCGGCCAGACTGACGGCGATCGGCCTTGACCCGGTCACGGAACTGACGGTTTCGCCCGAGGTCATTCAGTCGATATCCGACGCCGGGCAGTTCGGCCGCCCGATTGTCAGTCAACAGCCCCTTACCGGCGACTGGATTGCCACGCTTGCCTTGCCGCTTGGGTCAAAAATTGCCGGGCGGCAGGTGATCATGGCGGCCAGGATCAACCTTGCGCCGCTGGTCGAAATGCTGCGCCGGCACCCGTTTTCCCGGCGCGGGGAAATCACCATTGTCGATCAGAACGGCCAATCCGTGCTGACCGATCCGGTTCAGGATCTGGCCAATCGCAAGATCGTCGCCTCGACCCTGCCACTGATCACCGCCACTGCGCGCGCCGACGCACTTGAGCCTTATCAGCGCCCCGACGGCACCGCGATGCTGGGGGCCTATACCTTTCCCGAGTCGTTCCAATGGGCCATCATTACCGAGCTTAGCGAAACCAAGGCCTATGCGGTGGTCAACGCGATCACCCGCCAGATTCTGTTTGTCGGCCTGATCGGATTCACACTGGCCTGCGTGTCGGCGTTGATCTTTGGCCGCCGCATGTCGCGACCAATCCTGAAAATCGGCAAGGTCGCCGCCCTTGTCGGCGAAGGCGATTTCTCGGTGCGGGTCGAGGACGTCAATTCGCGCGATGAAATCGGCGATCTGGCGGTGCTGTTCAACAAGATGATCCGCCAGTTGGGGCAGCGGATGGAGCTGATGAAATTTGTTTCGCACGGGACCATGTCGGCGATCCGCAATGCCGACAAGGACGGCATGTCGCGTGGCGGCGAACGGCGCGCGGTGGCGGTGATATTCACCGATATTCGCGGCTATACCGAGTTTTCCGAACGGGTATCGCCCGAAGTGGTGATCGAAGCGCTGAACAAATATTTCGACGTGCAGACCCGGTTGGTAGAGAACAATCAGGGCGATGTGGACAAGTTCATCGGCGACGCGTTGGTGGCGGTGTTCGAGGGCGAAAACAAAGAACGCCGCGCCGTCGCATGCAGCGTTGAGATCATCGAAGCGATGGCTGAATTGCTGAACATCTACCCGGAATACAACCTGAGCGTTGGCATCGGCGTGGCCTCGGGCGAGGTCGTGATGGGGGCGATGGGGGCCAAGGACCGGATGGATTTCACCGTGCTGGGATCAACCGTGAACCTGTCGGCGCGCCTGTGCAGCAAGGCCGAACCGGGTCAGGTTCTGGTCGATCAGGCGACCCGCGATCTCGCTGCCGATCTGGAACAGGTGACCTTTGACACGCTGGACCCGATCCCGTTGAAAGGCTTTTCCAACCCGGTTCCGACCTATTCCGCGCGTCAGGCGTCCGCCCCGTCAGAGACCGAAATGCCGGATGACGCGCATACTTAGGGTGGCCGGGGGCCTACTGTGGGTCAGGGCGGGCGGCAAAGGCGCGGGCTGATACCAGAACCTTGGCGGCGAACACGAAAAAGCCGACAGAAATGTAGAATTCTTTGTATTCCGTCACGCCCCACAGACGTATCAGATTGGACCCGAGGGCCAGAAAGACCGCCTGCACAAACAACAGGCACAGCAGGACAAAACCATATGTTTTCCACATGTCATCCCCGCCGCGATAGCGCCTGACCGCCAGAAATGACATCACACAAACCCCGGTCCAGAACGCAACCTGAATGGGCAGGATATTCCACATCCCCCAGTTCAGCGCCGCCATCGGTGCGCAAGCCAAAGCCACCACTTTGGTCGGCGCAACAACCCGCAGGCTTTCCGCCATCCTGCCTTGAACCGGGATCAGCAGGAAAGGCAGCAGGAACAGCATCCCAAAAGTGCCGGAGTAATACAGGATTTCAAGCGGGACCGTTTTAAAGTTGTGCAGGTTGAATTCCTGCTGTTGATTGGCCGAAAAGGCCGCCGGCGTGTCATACCCGATAACGCGTTGAAACCACGACACTTCCTCCATTCCCAGAAAGAACAGCAACATGCCCATTCCCAACGATATCACGGCGGCGGTTCTGGCCCTTTCGCGCGACACCCCGGACAGGACAACGCTTGCGTAAAGGAAAATGCCGCATCCCGCGAACAACAGGATTGCCGAGGACCATTCGATCAGGCTGTCTTCTACGCCCAGCGCATAGAAGGCCTGCGGCGAGGCGACAAAAATCATGGTGAAGACAACCGAAAGAGCCGAAGCCGTCACGCCCAGCGCCGCAAGCCATTTTGGGCTTTCGTCATATTGCGGGGCCGTGGCAAAGGCCGTCCGGGGCAGGCTTTTGACCAGGAACAGCGAGACAGCGACCGAGGCGGCAACCCGCGTCAGATGGTAGAAATCAAAGGAAGGCGGCGATTTTGCCTGCGGTTTCAGATCGACGACCATGATGTCATAGGCCGAAAACCCGGCAAACATCAGCAGGGTAACAAGCAGCGCGACCAGAAACATTGAATATTGCCGCATCATGTCAAACCTTTGATCGCAGGTTGAAAATCTCTGGCCGACACACCTACTGGCCCGCGAGGACTTCTGCCGGAATGCTAGGTTCAATCCCATTCCATGGCAATACCTTCACCGCAAGTCGATGATATTGTTGGATGTTGTGCTTTGTCGGTCGGTCGTTGCGAACCCACCCGCCCCTCTCAGGCCTTATCTATCCTCAACAAACGACGCCACCGTTTGCAGCGCCTGATCCAGCGCAACACCTGTTGCATCCTGAAGCGCGGCCACCCGCAGGCGGCGCACCCAGTCGGCGGCATCATCGCGCCCGGCCAACAGACGCGCGGCACCGGTCACGCGGTCGAACTTGGACAGGCCCTTGGTATGGGTGTCAGAATACCCCTTGATCAGACGGCGACAGCGCAACACCTCGACGGCCAGCGCGTAATCCGTGGCGATATAGCTGGTGGCATGCGACAACCACGCCTCAAGGTGGGCGACCTCGCGGGCATGGCGCAGGGTTTTCAGACGCCACGCGCGCCGCCCACCCAGCACATACAACATCGCAAACCCGATCACCCCGTCCGAGCGCACCCGCCGTCCCTTGCCAAACCAGCGGTTCAGACGCGCCATGGCGCGTGGGTTGGCCTCTGTCCGCTCGCCAAGACGAACCGGCAGCAATCCGGCGATTTCCTCGGCGCGGGGATGGAAATATTCGGTCAGGTGCAGTTGCTGGTCGGGGGTACGGACCATGTCCCGATCAATGCGGGCAAACCGCGCGCCCCTTGTTTTCAGGTCCGCCACCTTGATCAGATCGTCATAGGCCATGGCATTGGCAATATATTTGGCCGCCTCGCGGGTCAGCTCATACGCGCCCTCTGACTGGTCCTGCGCCAATATGGCCTCGACCCGGTCCAGATAGGAAGCCCCATAGGCAACATCCTGAAAATCCACGACTTTCCTCAACCCCGCATGGGCCAGAACCCGCACATTTTCCGGCATGGCATCAGCCCGCGCGCATAACGCCCGCCAGTCCCCCAGCAACGCCGCAGGGCCGGACACCTCTGGTTTCGAAACCTCTGTGTCACCCGTGACTTGCGCAGCATTTCCAAGCGCCGCGTCATACCCAGCACCAAAGGCCTTCAGGCTGGGGTCCACCCCCCTGCCGCCGGCGCGAATCGCCGCCTCGAACGCCTCGCGGGCAAAGGGCAGCCGCCCGGTTGCGGCCAGCGCGCCGAACAGACTGGCTGAGATGACCGAGCCGTTCTGAACGGCGGTCTTTTCCAGATCGAACATCACCAGTTGTTTCGCCGCCAGTTCCACCGCGGCGCGCACTTCGTCAGAGGACGCGATCCCGTCCCCCGGCACGGTCTTTTCCGACACAGATAACGCCCGATGGGTCGAGGCAATCAACGTGGTGCGATCCGGAGTCACAAAGCCGCGCATCACCGCGCGCCCGGCCTCCATCATCTCGGCGGCGACAACGATGTCCACATCCCCCGCCGCCGGGGCCAGCGAAAACACCGGCGCGCGCGCCCCCGCCGGGGCCATTTCGATGTAATAGATCGTCGCCCCCGTGCGCTGCGCCACCCCCGCCACCGAGGTCGCCTGACAATCGAAACCCTGCGCGCGGGCCATCGCCTCTATCCAGTTGGTCAGCACCCCGCCGCCCTGCCCACCGACGGCCATAACCGCCACTTTCAGGATGCCGTCAAGCTGGCCGTCGCTGGTTGATTGCAAGGCTGGTTCGTGCCGGGTCATTGGCCCACCCCCTCGAAACTCAGGCGTGCCTTTTGGCGGCGTGATTGCAGCCGGGTGATGATGTTCTTGCGCTGCGCGTCCCACCACCGTTCAACCGGACCGGGGTTATGCACGATTTCGGCCCGGTAGAATGACGGGCACAGGATCGCGGCATCAGCGACTTCTCCGCAGTTGCCACAGCCAACGCAAGTCTGGTCGATATGCGCCACCGGGTCGTCGCGCAACGGATCGTCAAGCCGTTTCAGCGACAGCGACGGACAGCCCGAAAGGCGGATACAGGCGTGATCCCCGGTGCAGATATCCGCGTCCACGCCAAATCGCGGCACCCCGACCCGCCGGCCTTCGCGGATCGCAACCGCACGCTGTGGTTTCTCGCGCCGTTGCCGGTTCAGCATGCATTCCGACGCGGCGATGATCACCTTGGGACCATCGTAATCGGTGGTCAGCGCCTCTTCGATCACCGCACGCATGGCGGTGACATCATAGGTGTGGTCGATCTCACGCACCCATTTGACGCCAATACCCTTAAGGGCGCTGGAAATCGGGTTGTTGGTGGATTTGGTGGCATTTTGGGCCCGCGATGACAGAACATCCTGCCCGCCGGTGGCCGCCGAATAGAAATTGTCGATGATGATCGCCACGGAATCCGACTTGTTGTAAACCATGTTGCCGATCGACGACGACAGCCCGTTGTGCCAGAACCCGCCATCACCAATGATCGAAATCGCCCGTCTCTCCCCGCCGCCGTCAAATGCCGCATTGGACGCAGGCCCAAGGCCGTATCCCATGGTTGAACCACCAATTTCGAACGGCGGCAGGCTGGCAAACAGATGACAGCCAATATCGCCGGTGATCTGGTGCCTGCCCAGTTTCTGTTCCACCAGTTTCAGGGCCGCGAATATGGGCCGTTCCGGGCAGCCGGTGCAAAACCCCGGCGGGCGGATCGGCACAGTCTGGGCCAGATCGGGCATGTCCGGCGCTTGGGTATTGGGCGCGCGCACCTGCCCGGACAGCATATCCGGGGCGCTTTGGCGCAAAAACGAGGTCACCGCGTCCAGCATCACCTGCCCGGTGTATTCCCCCGCCATCGGCAACAGATCCTTGCCAAACAGGCGCAGCGGGCTTTGGGCGCGGAACAACATGGTGGAAAGGGCCTGTTCGATGAACTCCGGCTGGCCTTCCTCGACCACCAACACCGCGTCCTTGCCCTGACAAAAGCCCAGAAACTCATCCTTGACCAGCGGATAGGTGACGTTCAGCACATAAAGCGGCACGTCGCTGTTACCATGGGTGTCGGCCAGCCCAAGGCGCTGAAGCGCGCGGATGACGCCGTTGTACATGCCGCCTTGCAGGACGATCCCAACCGGGGCCTTTGGCGGGCCGAACACTTCGTTCAGCTGGTTTTCGACGATGAATTTCTCTGCGGCGGGCCAGCGGATTTTCACTTTGTCCTGTTCGTGCAAATAGGACATCGGCGGCAATACAACGCGGGTGAAATCGCGCCGGGGGGCGGCCAGCGCGTCGCGCACGGTCAAAGGCGGTGCCACGTTGTCGCGAGTCTGAAAGCTGCCGGTGACATGGCACGACCGGATTCGCACCATCAGCATGACCGGCGTGTTGCTGGCCTCGGACAACTCAAACCCCTGCCCCACCGCGCGGGTAATCGACGGCAGGTTGGGGCGCGGATCAAGCAGCCAGAATTGCGATTTCATCGCGAATGCGTGGCTGCGTTCCTGCATGATCGACGACCCTTCGCCGTAGTCCTCGCCGACGATGATCAACGTGCCCCCCGTGACCCCCGACGACGACAGATTGGCCAGCGCATCCGAGGCCACATTGACCCCGACCGGCCCCTTGAAGGTCACCGCACCGCGAATTGGATAGTGCACCGATGCCGCCAGCATCGCGGTGGCGGCGGATTCGGATGCGTTGGCCTCGAACCGCACGCCCAGTTCGCCCAGCAAGTCCTGCGCGTCCGCCAGCACATCCATAAGATGCGAAATCGGCGCGCCCTGATAGCCGCCGACATAGCCCACGCCGTTTTCCAGCAACGCCTTGGTGATGGCCAGAATGCCTTCGCCGGTAAAGGTATCACCGGCCCCAAGTCGCAGGTGTTCCACCTCGGCTTTGAATGATCGTTCTGCCATGTTCTGGCCTCCTTACAGAGCTGGTTTGCAGATAGGCACCCGGTTAAAAGTCGTGCTTGCGGATATTGGCAAGCATTGATTGCAACGTCCCGACAAAGGCCGCCCGGTCCTTGCGGCTGATGCCGGTAAACATCTGTTCGTAAAACGCCGACATATGCGGCCAGAGACGATCATAGGCATCGCGCCCGGTGTCAGTCAGGAAAATCCGCGTCGCGCGGCTGTCGGCCGCATCAACTTCACGCCGCACATGCCCGGCGCGGTGCAGCGTATCAATGGCGCGGCTTAGGGTGGATTGTTCGACCACCGCATAGACCGCCAGTTCCCGGATCAGAATGCCATCCGTCACCGACAGGACAGCCAGCGCGCGCATCTGCGTGGTGGTCAGGCCCAAAGTGGTCATCTCGTCGCGTAAACTGGCGTTATAACGCCCGATGATCCGGTTCATCAGATAGGGCGCAAAGTTCTCCAGCCCGATATCTTCCAGTCGGGGCACGAGTTTGCCATCTGCATCCGGCGCGGGCCTTGGGGTGTCCGATTTGCTGTCGCGATCTTTCATCTAGGTTCAACCATGGTTGCTTTCAGGCAATCTAATGTTGTCCGGTTGTCCCTACCATAGGAGGATTTTAGATGCGTTTGCAACTAATTAATCCTAATTTCCTGCGACATATGCGCAGCCTCTGCCCGGTGATAGACGCACATCTCACCTGATTTTCCAACCTGGAAGCTGCCCGCGCGCGCCTCACAATAAAATATGCAGTTGCATATTTCTCAATATACTGCAAATTGACTCGAAAAGGCACTTCTGCTTGTTTTGTAACATGAATCAGCGAACTACCCCCGTTCCAGCGACACCGTCCAAGTTTGTCGATGGCTATCTGCTGTATCAACTGGCCACGGCCAGCCATTACCTTTCGGACAGTTTCCACCGCCAGATCAAAGCCAAAGGCGTCAAGATTCACGTCTGGCGGGTGCTGGCAAGCGTGGTCGATCAACCGGGACTGATGCTGACCAGCCTTTCCAAGCTGGTGTTGTACGAACAATCACGACTAACCAAGATCATCGACCAGATGGTCGCGGATGGGTTGATCGACAAAAAGGCGGTGGCTGGTGACCGGCGAAAGATGGCGATCTATATTACTGACAAGGGCCGGGACGTGGTCGCGCCGTTGTTGAAAATCGCCAAGGACTACGAGTTGGGCGCGCTGCAATCGGTGTCCGAATCCGAACGGGCAACTTTGCTTAGAATACTCAACAAACTTCGAAAACACGGGGAAAACGCAAACTGCACATAATAATGCACCCGTGCAAAAGACCGTCGCCATAACTTGGGCGGCACAATACCAACGTGAAAGGGAGTTCACATGAAAAGACGTGATTTTATGAAAACCGGGGCCGTGGCCACCGGTCTGACACTGGGAATGGGGTCGGGGGCGGCATTTGCGCAAACGGTTTCGCTGCGCATGTCAACGTGGTTGCCGCCGCAACACCATCTGGTGGCCGACACGTTGCCGGTATGGTTTGACGCCATCGAAGAGGCCTCGGGCGGGTCGCTAAAGATCAAACTGGACCCGGCCCCGATTGCCAAACCACCGGGACAATATGACGTTGTGCGCGATGGTGCCGCCGATATGGCCTATCATGTGATGGCCTACACCCCCGGCCCGTTCGAAATCCTGCGCGGGGCGGAACTGCCGTTCCTGTCGAAAAACGCCGAGGTGGGCAGTCAGGCCGCATACGACTGGTACGACCGCAACATCGGTTTCGAGCAGGAGTTTCAGGACGTCAAGGTGATCACCCTGATGGTGCACGGGCCGGGCGCGGTGCATACCAAAAAGCAGATCAATTCGCTGGAAGACCTCGCGGGCGTCAAGCTGCGCGTTGGTGGCGGTGGCGTGCGCATGGCCGAAGCGCTGGGGGCCACGCCGGTGGCGATGCCCGCCCCTGCGGCCTACGAGGCGATCCAGAAAGGCGTGGCTGATGGCGCCTTGTTCCCGTTTGAAAGCGTCAAGGGGTTCCGTCTGGGCGAACTGTTGGATTATCATCTTGAGATCCCCGGCGGGCTGTACACCACCCCGTTTGCGGTGATCATGAACCGGGCCAAATATGACGCCCTGTCGGATGATCACAAACAGGTGCTGTCTGATCTGGGCGGCACTACCGGGGCCAAGATGCTGGGGGCCGGATGGGACCGCGCGGACGCCGTGGGGCGTGCTTTTGCGCTGGAAAAGAACGGCACGATCAACCAGTTGTCAGACACTGAACTGGCGCGCTGGAAAGACAAGATCGCGTTCATGAATGACGACTGGATCGCCAAGGCGGATGCCGCGGGTCTGGACGGTCCGGCGCTGCTGGACGATCTGCGCGCAACCATGGACAAATACGCGGGCTAACAGCCTAAATCTGGACATTGACCGGGGCGGCCATGCGTCGCCCCGGCCTGATTGCAAAACGATGCAGGGTTAGGGGAACGGGCATTGGAACCACTGATAAAACGCATATCGAACTGGATGGCGGGCGCGGCAAGCGTTTGCCTGCTGGGCCTGATGCTGATCACTTTTGCCGATGTGGTCGGGCGCTATTTCTTTAACGCGCCGCTGGTGTTCACGGTCGAGATCGTCGAACTTGGCATGGGGTTGATGCTGTTCTTTGGGCTGGCCATGACCACTCTGAACCGGGGGCACATCTCGGTCGATCTGATCACCGGGTTCCTGCCGCTGTATGCGCGGGTCTGGCTGGCGAGTTTCTCCGCGCTGATTGCCGTCATCTTCCTTGGTCTGATCACATGGCGACTGTGGGATCGGGCGATGAATTTCATGTCTGACGGTCTGGCCACGCAAATCCTGTTCCTGCCAGTGGCCCCGGTGGTGTTCGTGATGGCCATTGCCGCCGGAATCACCACCGTTTTTGCGGTCTATCTGCTGCTGCACCCTTCCTCCAAACTCTGAAAGTACCGCGTCCATGGATCCGATCACCGTTGGCACCCTAAGCTTTGTCGCCCTGTTCATCCTGCTGGCCCTGACCGTGCCAATCGGTTTTGCCATGGGCTTGGCCGGGCTGGCCGGCATGGGCATGATCATCGGCTGGATGCCGGCGCTGTCGCTGTTTGGCACCACGGTTTACGAGACCACCGTCACCTACGATCTGTCGATTGTGCCGCTGTTTGTGCTGATGGGGTCGGTCGCCTCCCGCTCTGGCCTTAGTCAGGAATTATACGCCGCCTTCAATGCGTGGTTCGGCGCCTTTCGCGGCGGGCTGGCGCTGGCCACCATCGGCGCGTGCGGGGCGTTTGCGGCGATCTGCGGGTCGTCCGTGGCAACGGCGGCCACCATGTCGCAAGTGGCCCTGCCCGAGATGGAGAAATACAAATACGCCGACAGCCTCGCCACCGGATCAGTGGCGGCGGGCGGCATCATCGGCATCCTGATCCCGCCCTCGGTGGTTCTGGTGCTGTATGGCATCCTGACCGAAACCTCGATTGGTGACCTGTTCATTGCCGGCATGGTGCCCGGCGTGCTGACGATCATCGGTTTCATGCTGGTGATTTCCATCATCACCCGCATCTGGCCGCATCTTGGGGCCGCCGGGCAGCGTACCACGGCGGGCGAAAAGCTGGCCGCACTGGGCCGCACGTGGGCCATCCTGTTGTTGTTCGTACTGGTGATCGGCGGCATCTATTTCGGCGTGTTCACCCCCACCGAAGCGGCTGGTGTGGGGGCCACGTTTGCCTTCCTCATCTCGGCCATGCGGGGTCGGTTGACGATCCAGAACACCAAAGAAGCATTGCTGGAAACGGTGCAGACCTCGGCAATGATCTTTGCCGTGCTGATCGGCGCGCTGACCCTGAACAATCTGATGGTGTTTTCCGGCATTGCCGCCGCCCTGTCGGGTTTTGTCGGTGGGCTGAACATGTCGCCGATGGCGGTCATGGCCGTGATCCTGCTGATGTATCTGGTGATGGGGGCGTTTCTGGACGCGCTGGCGATGATCCTGCTGACCGTGCCGATCTTTTTTCCCATCATCATCGACCTTGGCTTTGATCCCGTATGGTTCGGGGTGATCGTGGTGATGGTGGTGGAACTGGGCCTGATCACCCCGCCCATCGGCATGAACGTTTTTGTGATCAAGGGCATGGCCCCAAAGGTCAGCCTGTCGTCGATCTATATCGGCGTGATGCCGTTTGTGGTGGCGCAAATCCTGCTGATCATCGCCGTCTTTCTGATCCCCGACATCGCCCTGTGGCTGCCGGAAACCGCCAATTCATTCCGCTAGCACCCGCAATCAAGGAACCGTAGTTTGAGGCGTCTTTGGTCGGCAAACCCTAACAAAATGTTTTGTACAAAACGGCAGAAATCACCTGAAAGGCCCGTGCAAAACGCTCAAAACGCGCATGGCGGGGGGGAGTGATCGCCGGGGCTTGCAGGATCGGGCAAATCCGCTTTTTGGGGGGCTGCATGACTTATGCCGCAGCGAAAGCGGGTACTAAAGGCACCTATCCAGCGTCCAGCATCATCCGCGCCGTCGCCGCGCTGGTGACGATATGGGTGACATAGCCACCAGCAATCGCCGACAACATCGGCACCACCTTGTCGGCACCGTCGGACACCAAAAGGCCCATGTCCAGCCCCATCAGTTTATCCAGCGTCACGCCGATCATCCGATCATCCAGCGCGCCGGGGATCGGCTCACCCTTGGCATTGATGAAACGCCCGCACATCACCCCCGTAGCCCCTTGCGCCACGTACCATTCCAGATCCTGCGCACTGGCCACACCACTGCCGACGATGTGACTGCCGGGGTCACACGATCCGGCGGCAAATATCGCCTTGTTGCAATGACTTAGCGCCTCTAGTTGGGCATGGATGATCGGTTCCTGGCGTAGCCTTTGGGCCAGTTCAGGATCACTTAGCACTGCGGGCGCGTGCAGGTTGATGCATTTTGCCCCCAGATTCAGCGCCATATGCGCCGAGCATATTTCGGCCGTAAACCCATAGGGCGTGGCCATCGACCCCACCAATTGTGACACGGTAACGTCGGTCATACCGGTGCGGTCCAGCGCCTCGGCCACCTCGTAAACCGTGCGCCCCCACGCCACGCCCAGACGGTCGCCGGCACCCAGCAAACTCGGCAACCAGACCGCCGCGCCGCGCGCCACCCGCATCAAAGACCCCTCGGCATCGTCATGCCCCCCCGGCAACACATAGGCCGCCTTGAGACCAAAACGTTCGCGCAGATCTTCGGCCAGCTGATGGCCAGTAAACACCTCGGGCGCAAGGCTAATACGAATATACCCCTTCTCACGCGCTTCTTGCAGGTAATTGACCACCGTGGCCCGTGAAACCGACAGTTTCTTGGCGATTTCGGCCTGATTCAGCCCGTCGTGATAATACATCCACGCGGCTTCGATCACGATGCTTTCGCCGGTGACTTGTCCGGCATTTCGTCTGCGGGTTGATCCGGCCATGTTGTCTCCCTTTTATTTATTTGACACCATGTGCTGACATTTGTCAAAATATATGCTTAATGGCGGTGAAACTGCGATATGAAAGGTTTGGCCATGGTCCTTAACAGATGGAATGACGCCGAGGCAGCGAAATATGTCGAGGCAGCAGGCAGCGACCCGGCGGACCGGGAACTTGCCTTGCGGGTCTATACCTCGCGGTTGATTGGCGGCGACCTAAATCTGGTGCTGCATGGGGGCGGGAATACGTCCTGCAAGCTGGAGCGGCCGGACATTTTCGGCAACCCGCAACCGGTGCTGCATGTCAAAGGGTCGGGCTGGGATTTAGGTGTGATTGAGGCGGCGGGCCTTCCGGGCGTGCGTCTGGAACCGCTGCAATCCTTGCGCGCGCTGGATGCCTTGTCGGACGAGGATATGGTCAACCTGCAACGTGCCAACCTGTTGGATTCGACCTCGCCCAACCCGTCGGTGGAAACCCTGCTGCACGCGTTCCTGCCGCATAAATATGTGGATCACACACACGCGTCGGCAATGCTGGCGCTGGCCGATCTGCCCAATGCAGAGGAGGTCGTGCGCGAGATTTTCGGGGACCGTCTGGTTTGCGTGCCGTTCATCATGCCGGGGTTTGAGTTGGCCAAGGTCGCGGCCGAAGTCTATGACGCCAACCCGGATGTGGAGGGGCTGATCCTGATCAACCACGGGCATTTTGCCTTTGGCGATTCCGCCCGCGAAAGCTATGACCGCCTGATTGCCCACACCAACGAAGTCGAAGCGTGGCTTAAGAAAACCGGCGGGCTGGTTCCGGCCCTTGCCGAAGGAAGCTCCGACGAAATGTCGGCCCGTGCCGTCGAAATTCTGCCGATGCTGCGGGGAATTATCGGTGATCGCAACGCGGCGTTCACTGGCAACCGTGACCAGGCGATGCCCGTGATGGATATGCGCAACGGATTGAACGTACAAGACTTTCTGGCGCGCGATGACCTTGCCACCTTGTCCCGGCGCGGGGTTGCCACGCCGGACCATGTGATCCGCACCAAGAATTATCCGGTGTTGATCACCAAAGAAATCATGGCGGGCGGGGCCGATGCCGTTGCCAACGCCGTGGATGGATTTATTACTGAGTACACCGAATATTTCGACACCAWYAWYGMSMRTMTGSSYSRTRTMAARACCATGCTGGCCCCCACSCCGAACCTCGCGTGGATCGAAGGCGTGGGCGTGGTCGGCATCTCGGCCAACGCCAAGGCGGCGGGGGCGGCCAGCGATCTGGCAGCGCAAAACATGACGGTGATGACCAACGGCGAGGCCTGCGGCGGCTTCCACCCGGTCAGCGCGCAAAAGCTGTTCGATATGGAGTATTGGTCGCTGGAGCAGGCCAAGCTGGGCAAGGGCAAACCACCGGCGATGCAGGGCCGCGTAGTCATGATCACCGGCGGCGGCGGCGCCATCGGGCTGGCCACCGCGCAGGCGTTTGCCGCCCTTGGGGCCAACATCTTTGTGGTCGATCTGGAACAGGGCGCACTGAACGCGGCCCTGACCACGCTTGGGGCCGGACATGGCGGCATTGCGCTGGATATTACTGCGCCGGGGGCTGCTGACACCGCGATGGATGCCTGCATCCGCACCTTTGGCGGTCTGGATATTCTGGTGTCGAACGCCGGGGCCGCGTGGACCGGGGAAATGGCAGACCTGGCCGACGAGACCCTGCGCAAAAGCTTTGAGTTGAACTTTTTCGCCCATCAGGCCTTTGCCAAGGCGGCGGCGGGGGTGTTTGCGGCGCAAGGGCGCGGTGGGCAGATCCTGTTCAATGTGTCGAAACAGGCGGTGAATCCGGGCAAGGGATTCGGAGCCTACGGCATCCCCAAGGCGGCGACCTTTTTCCTGCTGCGGCAACTGGCGCTGGAATTGGGACCGTCGGGCGTGCGGGTCAACGGCATCAATGCCGACCGCATCCGGTCGGGCCTGTTGGACGAGGATTTCGTCGCAGAGCGGGCCAAGGCGCGCGGCGTCAGCGAAGAAACCTATATGGCCGGCAACCTGTTGCGCCGCGAAGTCGAGGCGTCCCATGTGGGCAAAGCCTTTGTCGCACTGGCCCTTAGCGAACGAACCACCGCGCATGTGATGACGGTGGATGGCGGCAATATCGAAGCGGCGCTGCGCTAGACACCCTTGTCTGCGGCACCCGGTCCCTGACCGGCGTTTACCATATTTGTCCACATTACGGCGCGCCCCCTCGGTCGCGCCGTTTTTTTGTTCTGACCCCGGTTGCCATCGGTTAAGTTATAGCTATATAACCTGTCGAACGCGCCAAATTGCAAAAGGATTTCCCCATGACCGATGCCTCAACCTCTGCCAGCCAAAAGCCGAAATGGCTGCTTGTTCTGGCCGCGATCGCCATTGTTTTTGGGGCGATGACGGTGTTCTCTGGCGGCAGGGTCCTGTTTGGCCCCCGCGAGGCTCAGGCGGCAGCCGGGAACTATGTGCCCTACGTCGTCTGGTTCAATTTTCTCGCCGGATTCGCTTATATCCTCGCCGGGATCGGTATCTGGTTCCGGACAAAATGCGCGAAACGGCTTGCCATGGGCATCCTCGGGGCAACCGTCGCCATTGGTGTGGTGTTCGGTGTGCATGTGGCTTCGGGCGGCGCATACGAAATGCGCACGGTTGGTGCCTTGATATTTCGCGCAGCCGTTTGGGCCGGCATTGTCGTGGCACTGAGGCGCACAGCGGCCTGATGTCTGGCGATACCACCAAAACCAGACGCAAGCCCGCCAGCGATCGCAAGGCCGAAATCCTGCAAACCGCGCTTGGGCTGGCGTTCGAAGTTGGCCCGGACATGGTGACCACGGCCATGATCGCCGGGCGGCTGGGCCTGACCCAGCCGTCAATCTACAAACATTTCCCCAGCAAGGATGAAATCTGGGCGCAGATTTCGGAACACCTGACCGCGCGCATCCGGGTCAACCTTGAGCGTTGTCAGGCCGCGCAGATGCGCCCGGACGATCACATCCGAACACAGGTGATGGATCACCTTCACCTGCTGCAAGACGCCCCCGCCCTGCCCGAGATCATGGCCCTGCGCGATTTGCACAACAGTCAAAACCCGTTGCGCAACAGGATCGCGCAAACCATGGTGGGGTTCTATGCGCTTTTGGTAGAACATGTGAAGGTGGCACAGGAACGCGGTATCTTTCGTGGTGACATTGACGCGAATGATGCGGCAACCCTGATCCTTGGGATCATCCAGAGCCTTGTGTTCCGTATGATCCTTAGCCGCAACACATCTAAACTGGTGCCGGATGGCGCGCGTCTGCTGGAACTGCAATTATCGGGGTTTGCCCCGGATCAAGTAAGGGAATGATATGAAAACCGGCGTTAAACTGATCTTGATCACCCTGCCGTTGGTAGCCTTGGGCGTGGGGTTTCTGGCCTATACGGTCGCTAACCGCCCGCCCCCGGCGCAAAACACCCTTAGCGAACGGGCGACCCCGGTGCGGATCATCACCGCCACCATGGCCCCGTTGTCGCCGCGCATCACCGGTTATGGCCTTGCCGGTCCCAGCCATGTTTACGAGGCGATTGCGCAGGTCGGTGGTGCCACCGAGTACGTGAACCCAAAGCTGAAAAAGGGTGAATTCATGCCCGCCGGAACCGTGTTGCTGCGCCTGTCGCAAACGGATTTCAATCTGGCAATCGCGCAGGCGCGCGCCAATATTCGCTCTGCCGAGGCACGGCTGGCCGAACTGGGCGTGTCACAGCAAAACCAGGTTGCCGCGCTTGAAATCGAAAAACAGGCCTTGGACCTCAAGGAAAACGACCTTGAAAGGCTGCGCAAACTGGTGACGCGCGGGGCGGCCAGCGAGGCGGCTCTGGACGCGGTTCAATCGGCATGGCTGGGGCAGCGGCAAAAAGTTCTGAACCTTGAAAATGCCATTGCCCTGCTGCCCACGCAACGACAGGTGCAGACCGAACAGATCGCCGTGTACGAGGCCAGCCTGACCACCGCCGAGTTGAACCTTGAACGCACCACGTTGCGGGTGCCGTTTGATGCCCGCGTCGCCGACGTGTCGGTCGAAACCGGGCAGTTTGTGCGCATCGGCCAAGTGGCGGCGGTTCTCGACGGTGTCGGCTCTGCCGAGGTCGAGGCGCAGGTGTCGATTGCCGACATGATCACGTTGCTCAAGACCAGCCGCCCTCAGGGGGATTCCGCCCCGGTCACGCCGCTTTCGTTTGCCTCGGTTCTCGGCGCGTTTGGCCTGAAGGCGACGGTCAGCCTGCGGCTTGACGATCTGGTGCTGACATGGCCCGCAGAGGTGGACCGGATCAGCGACACAATAGATCTGAAATCCGGCACGGTGGGGGTCATCGTCCGGGTGGACACGGCCTATACCGCCGCGCTGCCGGGCAAACGCCCGCCCCTGACCAAGGGCATGTTTGTCGAAGTCGCCCTTAGCGGCCCGCCCCTGTCCGGCATCATCGTGCCACGCAATGCCGTGCGCGACGGTAAAATCCTGTTGGCGGACGAGGACAACCGCCTGACATCGGTCCCGGTCACCACCCGTCTGGTGCAGGGCGAGGTTGCCCTGATCACGGACGGCGTCGAGGCCGGCGCACGGATTGTGGTCAGCGCACCAAGCCCGGCGATTGACGCCATGTTGCTGGAAATCACCCGCGATACAGCCCTTGAGACGCGGCTTGCCCGGACGGAGCAAGATCAATGATCCGTTTCTTTGCAGGGCACCAGACCATTGCCAACCTGCTGATGATCCTGCTGCTGTTGTCGGGTCTGTTCATCGCCCCG
>NVQY01000027.1 GCA_002400675.1 Paracoccaceae bacterium
ATCTTATCTGACGGCCAGTCTAGTAAGAGGAACTGAATGGACGAGCCGACATAAGTCTCGGCTTCGGGGCGCGCGATCACTTGCAGGCCCGGCGTGTCGCGCAACCCGTCCTCAAGCATACGATAGCGGTCGTTCCAGCGCCCCACCTGCGTCGTCAGGTCGGCCAGTTGCGGGCGCAGGATCGCTGCGCGCAGATTGTCCATCCGCCCGGAAATGTTGGGGGTCTCATATTTGACTCGCTCGAACACCTCTGGGCCGGGGGCCGCCTTGTGGCGTTCATACAGCATATACGACCCCGAAAGAATGATCGCCCGCGCCGCCAGCTCCGCGTCATCCGTGACCAGCAACCCGCCTTCGCCCGCGTTCACATGTTTATAGGTCTGGCACGAATAACACCCCATCGTCCCATGACGCCCCGAGGCCACGCCGTTCCACGCCGCCCCCATGGTATGGGCGCAATCCTCGACCACGGTGACCCCCGCCGCATCGCAGATCGCCATCAAACGGTCCATGTCGCAGATATGCCCGCGCATATGGCTAAGCAACAGCACCCGCGCCTGCCCAACCTTGGCGGCGAGATCATCCAGATCAATGATCAGCCCTTCGGTCACGCCGACAAAAACCGGTTTGGCCCCAAGCGACGCAATCGCGCCGGGCACCGGGGCCAGTGTAAAGGCGTTGGACAGCACCCGATCCCCCGGTCCGACCCCAAGGGCACGCAGCGCGGTTGCCATCGCATAGCCCCCCGACGCCACCGCAAGGCAATATCTGGCCCCAACAAGATCGGCAAATTCCTGTTCCAGCAGGGCGGTTTCGCCAACCTCGCCCTCAGCCAGATTATAGCGGTGCAACCGCCCGTGGCCCAATACGGCCAGCGCCGCGTCAATGCTTGCCTGGGGAAGCGGGTCTTGTTGGGTGAAACTGCCGGTAAATTGCTCTGTCATGCGACATATGTGCGGCGCTTGCGCGGGCGGGTCAAGGCTGTCGCGGGGGGCCGGCGGCAACAGCGTCGCAAACAGAACAGAATCACCCGCCCGGCCCCGCCACCTTTGGCCCCATGACACCGCTAGAGATGATCCATGGCCTGAACCGGGCCGACCAGCCACCCGACGTGCAGCATCAAAGTGAGCTATGCGTTCTCGACCTGATCGGCATTGCCGTCGGCGGGCATGGCACAAAGTTAAGCGCAATTATCCGCGACCACGCCAGCGAGACCTTTGGCGGCAGCGCGCCCATGCTGTTTGATGCGCGCCGCGCCAGCCCTGCGGGGGTCGCGCTGGCCGCCGGCATGACAATCGATTCACTCGACGGGCATGACGGGTTCAACCCGGCCAAGGGGCATGTGGGCGCTTCGCTGTTCCCCGCCGCATTGGCGCTGGCGCATCAGGCCGGGGCCTCGGGGGGCGATTTCCTGACCGCCATCGTGATCGGCTATGAGATCGGCTCGCGCACCGCACTGGCCCAACACGCCAGCGTGCCGGATTATCACACCTCTGGCAGTTGGGGTGCCGTGGCCTGCGCCGCCGCCGGCGCGCGATTGCTGGGGCTGGACGCGGGGCAGACCCGGCATGCGCTGGGGATTGCCGAATATCACGGGCCGCGCAGCCAGATGATGCGCTGTATTGATCACCCGACGATGCTCAAGGACGGATCCGGCTGGGGGGCGATGACCGGTGTCAGCGCCGTCCACCTCGCCGCCAAGGGGTTCACCGGTGCCCCCGCCCTTACCGTCGAACAGGTGCCGCAATTCTGGGGCGATCTTGGCCAGCGGTGGCTGATACTGGAACAATACTTCAAGCCGTTCCCGGTGTGCCGCTGGGCACAAGCCCCGGCAGAGGGGGTTCTGGCACTGGCCCGCGCCCATGACCTGACATCGCATCAGGTGGACCGCATCGAAGTCACCACCTTTCACGAGGCCGTCCGTCTGGCCACCAACCGCCCCGCAAACACGGAAGAGGCGCAATATTCCACCTCATTCCCCTGCGCGGTAGCCCTTGTGCGCGGCGACATCACCCCGGCCGACATTGCCGATGACGCGCTGAACGACCCGGAGATCCTGCGCCTGTCCCAAGGCTTGGTCATGGTGGAATCCGACCACGCCAACGCCAATTTCCCCTCCGGGCGGCTGGCCAAGGTATCGCTGGTGCTGCGCGATGGCACCCGGCTGGACGGGCCTTACATCTCGCCGCGCTGGGACCATCTGCATCCCCCCACCGAGGCCGAGTTGCGCGCCAAATACCACGCATTGGCCGATCCGGTGCTTGGCCGCGCCCGCGCCACGGCCATCAAGGCCGCACTGTCAGACCTGCCCGACACCCCGCTTGCCACCCTGAGTACGCTGTTGTTTCAGCCGATCAACTGACGCACAATTGCTGGCAGATCCTCGAACCGGTCCAGCAACGCTTCGGGGTTAAGGGCGGCCATTTCCGCGCCCGCAGGCCCAAACGTCACCAACACCGACGGCACCCCGGCGGCGCGCGCGGTGTTGCGGTCGGTGTCCGTATCACCAATCAACACGCATTTCGCCGGATCGCCCCCGGCGCGGCGTGCGGCCTCGCGCAGCGGTTCGGGGTCCGGTTTGCGCACGGCCAGCGTATCGGCCCCGACCATCGAGGCGAACGCATCCCTAACGCCCAGCCGTAGCAACAAAGTCTCGGCCAGCCCTTCGGGTTTGTTGGTGCAGATGCCAACGCCGTAACCTTGGGATTTCAGGGCCTCCACCGCCGCCATCGCGCCGGGGTAGAGGTATGTGTGCACGTCTATCGCGCCTGCATAAGCCTCTATCAGCACGGGGAAATACCGCTCAACCTCTGCGGGGTCATAACGCCCTGCCCGCTCAAGCCCGACCCGCAACATCCTGCGCGCCCCGCACAGCGCAGTACCGGAATCCTGCCCCGGCACCAGAACGTCACCCAGCCCCATATCGCGGAAACACACGTTGGCCGCCGCCAACAGATCGCCGGACGTGTCCGCCAGCGTGCCATCCAGATCAAAGATTACCGTCCGCATAAATTCCCCCGGGAATTCCCCTGTCGGCGCATATCCGCGCCAGATGTTGCAACCCGCAACCATGTTTGATCGCGCTAACGCTTGCGCCAGCGCCCCCAGCGGATAAAACGAGGCCAGCAAAAACACAAAGAGTATTATCGCATGAGCAACGCCCTTGTCATTCTGGCCGCCGGGAAAGGCACACGGATGCAGTCGGACCTGCCCAAGGTTCTGCACCCAATCGCCCACGCGCCGATGTTGGCGCATGCCATGCGCACAGGCGCCGCCCTTGACCCCGAACGGGTGGTCATTGTCGCCGGCGTCGGGGCCGATGCGGTCACCGCCGCCGCGCTAGATGTTGATGAAACCGCAGAAATCGTGTTGCAAACTGATCAGAACGGCACCGGGCACGCGGTTGCGCAAGCGCGCGATGCGCTGGACGGGTTCGCGGGGGATCTGTTTGTGTTGTTTGGCGACACGCCGTTTCTTCAGCCCGAAACGCTTAAGAAAATGCAGGCGGMACGCGGGGCTTTCGACCTTGTGATCCTTGGCTTTCACGCCGCCGACCCGGCGCGCTACGGACGCATCGAAATRACCGGGGGCGCGGTCGAGCGGATCGTCGAATTCAAGGACGCAACGCCAGCGCAACGCGAAATCGACTTTTGCAACAGTGGGTTGATGGCCTGTGACGCGGCCACCCTGTTCGATCTGGTGGCTGAGGTCGGCAACGACAACGCCTCGGGCGAATACTACCTGACGGACGTGGTGGAGCTGGCGCGCGMGCGCGGCTTGCGGGTCGGCGCGGTTGCCTGCGACGAGACCGAGACACTAGGTGTCAATTCGCGCGCCGATCTGGTCAATGCACAGGCGGTTTTCCAGACCCGTGCGCGGGCGGAATTGCTGGAAACCGGCGTGTCGATGATGGCCCCCGAAACGGTATTCCTGGCCTTTGACACGGTGATTGGCCGCGACGCGCTGATCGAGCAGAACGTGGTGTTCGGCCCCGGAGTCACGGTCGAAAGCGGCGCTCATATCCGCGCGTTTTCCCACCTCGAAGGCTGCCATGTCAGTCGCGGCGCAATCGTCGGCCCCTATGCGCGCCTGCGCCCGGGCACGGAATTGTCCGAAGACGTGCGGGTCGGCAATTTTGTTGAAATCAAGAATGCCATTGTTTCGCAAGGGGCCAAGATCAACCACCTCAGCTATGTGGGCGATGCCTCGGTCGGAGCGCGGGCCAACCTGGGTGCCGGGACAATAACCTGCAATTATGACGGTGTGATGAAGCACAGAACCGAGATTGGCGCAGATGCCTTTATCGGCTCGAACACCATGCTGATCGCCCCGGTGAAAATTGGCACCGGCGCGCTGACCGCGTCCGGGTCGGTGATCACCAAAGACGTCGGCGATGACGCGCTTTCCATGGCGCGCGCACCGCAGGTGATAAAACCGGGATATGCCCGCAAATTGTTCGATATGTTAAAGGCACGCAAGAAACGCCGTGAACAAGGGGCCGTATAATGTGCGGAATTGTCGGGGTGCTGGGCAACCACGAAGCCGCCCCCTTGCTGGTTGAGGCGCTGAAACGGCTGGAATATCGCGGCTATGACAGCGCCGGAATTGCCACCGTGAACAATGGCGTTCTGGATCGCCGGCGTGCGGTGGGCAAGTTGGTCAACCTGTCGGATTTGCTGGTGCATGACCCGTTGCCCGGCAAGTCCGGCATCGGCCACACCCGCTGGGCCACGCATGGGGCACCCACGGTCGACAATGCCCACCCCCATCGCGCCGGATCGGTGGCGGTGGTGCACAACGGCATCGTTGAGAACTACCGCGACCTGCGCGCCGAACTGGCCGATCTGGGCATCGCGTTTCAGACCGAAACAGATACCGAAACCATCGCTCTGATGACCGAACGGCATATGCGTGACGGCTCCAGCCCCATCGAGGCCGCCAACAAGACGCTGGACCAGTTGACCGGGGCCTTTGCGCTGGCGTTCCTGTTTGACGGCGAAGAAGACCTGATCGTTGCCGCCCGCAAAGGGTCACCGTTGGCCATCGGTCACGGCACAGGCGAGATGTTTGTGGGCAGCGATGCTATCGCGCTGGCCCCGCTGACCGACCAGATCACCTATCTGGAAGAAGGCGACCGCGCGGTCGTGACCCGCAACACTCTGGAAATACGCGATATTAACGGCGCGCTGGTCAATCGCAACATGCGCCGGATAGAAGTGGACACCACCAGCGTCGACAAATCCGGGCACAAGCATTTCATGGCCAAGGAGATCGCCGAACAGCCCAACGTGCTGGCCCGCGCCATCGACCATTACCTGCCAGCCGGGGAAACCACCGTTAACCTGCCGGGAGAGGGGCTTAATTTCGCCCAGATCGAGCGCCTGACGCTGGTCGCCTGCGGCACTGCCTATTACGCCTGCATGACGGCGAAATACTGGTTCGAAAACCTCGCCCGGCTGCCGGTCGAAATTGATGTCGCCTCCGAATACAGATACCGCGAACCGCCCATCACCCCGGGCACCGTGGCGCTGTTTGTCAGCCAGTCGGGCGAGACCGCCGACACATTGGCCGCTTTGCGTTATTGCAAAGGCAAGGCTGACAAAATCGTTTCGGTGGTCAATGTCCCCGAAAGTTCGATCGCCCGTGAAAGTGACCTTGCCCTGCCCATTCTGGCCGGTATCGAAGTCGGCGTTGCCTCGACCAAGGCGTTCACCTGCCAGCTCAGCGTGCTATTGGTGCTGGCGCTGAAGGCCGGGTTTGACCGGGGGCATATCAGCGCCGATCAGATGCAGGATCACGTGGCGACCTTGCGCGGACTGCCGTCGGTGGTGAATGCCGCACTTGATCTGAACAAGGCGATCCAACGCACGGGACAGGCGTTAAGCGAGGCGCGTGATGTCCTGTTTTTGGGGCGCGGGCAGATGTATCCACTTGCCCATGAGGGCGCATTGAAACTGAAAGAAATCAGCTATATACACGCCGAAGCTTATGCATCAGGTGAACTTAAACACGGGCCCATCGCCCTGATCGACAAACATATGCCGGTGGTTGTGATGGCCCCGCGCGACGCGTTGTTCGACAAGACCATATCGAACATGCAGGAAGTCATGGCGCGCAAGGGCAAGGTGGTTTTGATCTCGGATGCGGATGGCATAGAACAGGCCGGCGACGGGGTTTGGCGCACCATTCGCATGCCCTCGGTGGCCGATATTCTGGCCCCGATCCTATACGCGGTCCCGGCCCAGCTTTTGGCCTATCACACGGCGGTAGCCAAGGGAACGGACGTGGACCAGCCCCGCAATCTTGCAAAATCAGTCACGGTGGAATGACCCATGGGTAAGCAGTTCGACAAGATCGAAGACGCGCATCGCGCCTTTATCGAAGCCCAGCACATGTTCTTTTCCGGCTCTGCCGCGCCAGACGGTCTGGTCAATATTTCCCCAAAGGGAATGGAGTCGCTGCGAGTGATGGGCCCCAACCGGATTTGCTGGATGAACCTGACCGGCAGCGGCAATGAAACCGCCGGGCATTTGCTGGAAAACCCGCGCATGACGTTGATGTGGTGTTCGTTCACCACCCGCCCGATCATCCTGCGCACCTATGGCACCGCGCGCACCATTCTGCCTGATAATTACGACTGGCCGGAACTGGCGGCGCTTTTCCCGCCCCATCGCAGTGCCCGGCAGATCTATGATCTGAAGGTCGATATGGTGCAGACCTCGTGCGGGTACGCCGTGCCGTTCATGGAATACAAGGGCGAGCGTGAGACCATGCAGAAATGGGTCGACGGCAAATCCGATGACGACATCCGCACCTACTGGGCAGAGCGAAATTCAACCACCCTGGACGGAAAACCCACCAGATAATCGCCTTAGATCAAAGAGTTGCGCCCACCTGATGCCCCCAGACGATGATGTAATTGTGATGCGCAGTCACCGGTTCTTCCTCGTAGATTTCAAACGGCGGAAGCAGGGATTGCAGCGCTTCAAGGTCGAGTTTGGTCTCTTCCTTGCCCGCGTGATCGGTCCGCCCGGAATTCATCGTCAGATAGCCGCGTTTCGATTGGCTTAAAACCTTGCGGATATAGGCGAGTTGCACGGGTTTGGGCACTTCCGAAAAGGCATAGTTGCTGATGACAAGATCATAACTGTCTTTCAATGCCGCGTTCAGGGTGTGGGTAACATACGCCCCAGAAAGGACAAATGATTCCAGATACTTGGACACCAGTTGATTAACGTCTGGCAGATCGAAAACATGGTATTCACCGGTCTCGAAAATAGTGTCACAAACCAGCGCCTGCCCGCCGTATCCGCCACCGATTTCGGCAATTTTCTGGCCAATGTCGCCGCCGAACAGAATTTTCAGGTCAGACGCAACTTTGAGATAGCGCAGCGTGGTCGGTGACAATTCCCGCCCCTCATAGGTATATTTCCTTGGGTTCCCCACCGCGTCGCTTTGCAAAAGCGTATCCATCGCGCCCTGCAAAATACCATCGTCGCGGGCCTTCAGGATTTCCAGATAGGCGGCCCCGTCCTGTTGCGACACATGTTCAAGGATCTTGTTATAGGCCTTGTCGCGCTTGAAATTCTCAAAATGCCGGTAGGAGGCAACCGCGTCGCGCACGGCGCGCAGATAGCTGCCATTGTCGCTGTCAGATCGCAGCCCTTCGGCGGCCACGTATTCCTTTAGCCCCGGCACGATTTTTGTCAGATAATAGCTGCTCAAACCAGCCTCCTCAATATTTCAAACGCCCGATCTGTTACGCCGGTTCGTGTTCCTTTCAACCGGAACACCGCAGCCGGCATTTTACGGACATAGGCGCACATTTGAAAGCCCCTTGATCCCCAATTTGCCTGCCCTATTGTGCGCCTGAAAAGGAGCGGCCCATGCACGACCCCTATCTGGATCAAATCCGACAATTAGCTGACCCCGAGCGGGCCAAAGGCATGGCGGCCTATCACAAGGTTGCGCGGCAATATCTGGGCGTCGCCAACCCGGTGATCAACGATCTGGCCCGCGACTGGCGGCGCGAACTGGATGTGCCCGCACGGGTGGAACTGGCCGCAAGCCTTTGGGACACCGATATATTCGAGGCCCGGCTGGCCGCTACCAAGCTGTTCATACAGGCGCGCATCCGTCCCGATGACGGGGTTTGGGCCTTGATCCAAAGCTGGCTGGGTGATTTCGATTCCTGGGCGCTTGCCGATCACGCCTGCATGGCCGCGCAGAAACGGCTGGTGGCCGATCCCACGCGGCTGGATCAGGTCGAGGTCTGGACCACCTCAGATCACATGTGGACCCGGCGCGCGGCCCTTGTGGCCACCCTGCCCTGGACCAAACAGAACCACCCCAAGCCAGATGAACTGGCCGCGCGGGATCGAATCCTTGGCTGGGCCGCGGGCTATGTGCCGGACCGGGACTGGTTCATTCAAAAGGCCATCGCCTGGTGGTTGCGCGACCTCAGCAAGCATGACCCGGACCGGGTGCGCGATTTTTTGGCCCAACACGGCGACGCGATGAAGCCGTTTGCCCGCAAGGAAGCCGCCCGCCTTTTGCAATCATAGCGTTTTAGTCACCTATTTTGGCCGCGACGCGAACTATCCCCTTGCCGCCCTTGCGGGGGCGCATTAGCTATATTGGTATGACTGCTCCGCTTATTGATCCGTTCGCACGCGCAATCACCTACCTGCGCGTTTCCGTCACCGACAGGTGCGATTTCCGCTGTGTCTATTGCATGTCCGAGAACATGACCTTTCTGCCCAAGAAAGAGCTTTTGACACTCGAGGAACTGGACCGCATGTGTTCGACCTTTATCGGTCTGGGGGTGCAAAAACTGCGCATCACCGGCGGTGAGCCACTGGTGCGGCGCGGCATTATGGGGTTTTTCCGCTCAATGACCCGGCATCTGGACAGTGGCGCGCTCAAGGAACTGACGCTGACCACCAACGGGTCGCAGCTGCATAAATTCGCCGATGATCTTTATGCAGCGGGCGTGCGCCGGGTGAATGTGTCGCTTGATACGCTGGACGAGGCGAAATTTGCCGATATCACCCGCTGGGGGCGCCTGAAGCAGGTGCTGAACGGGATTGACGCGGCGCAAAAGGCTGGATTGCGGGTCAAGATCAACGCGGTTGCCGTCAAAGGGTTCAACGAGGACGAATTGCCGGGCATCACCGAATGGTGTGCGGCGCGCGACATGGATCTGACCTGGATCGAAGTCATGCCCATGGGCGGTGACATTGAAACCGATAGTCGTCTGGGCCAGTACTGGTCACTGAAGGACGTGATGGCCACATACGGCGAAAGCTATACGGTGACCGAATTGCCCGACAACACCGGCGGCCCCGCGCGCTATGTCAGGCTAGAGGAAACCGGGCAAAAGATCGGCTTTATCACCCCGCTTAGCCATAATTTCTGCGAAAGCTGCAACCGCGTGCGGCTAACCTGCACGGGTGAATTGTTCATGTGTCTGGGGCAGGAAGACAACGCCAGCCTGCGCGATGCGTTGCGCGAACATCAAGACACAGAAGAGCCGCTGCGACAGGCGATCCGCGCGGCGATTGAACACAAGCCCAAGGGCCATGATTTCGACTATTCGCGGCAAAAGCAGGACGGACAGATGTCGCGCCACATGAGCCACACGGGCGGCTGATGCCCCGGTCTGGCGACGGGTCCGGGACCGGCGACGCGCCGACGTTGCTGCTGCACCTTTACCGCGTTCTCACCTCGCTGATTGTGCCGTTTGTCTACCGTTCCGTTTCGCGCAAGTTGAAACGTCATGGCGTGCCGGCCCTGCGCATCCACGAACGCCTTGGCAACGCCAGCGCCCCGCGCGCGCCCGGCCCGCTGGTGTGGTTTCACGCGGCCAGTGTGGGCGAAAGCCTGTCGGTGCTGACGCTGATCACCCGCATGGGCGAACGCTTGCCACGCCATGAATTTCTGATCACCTCGGGCACCGCCACCTCTGCCGATCTGATCGCCAAACGGCTGCCGCCCCGCACCCGTCATCAGTTTGCGCCGCTGGATGCAACCGGCCCGGTGCGGCGGTTTCTCGACTATTGGCGCCCCGTCGCCGGGGTGTTTGTGGAAAGCGAGATCTGGCCGCTGATGTTGACGGATGGGTGCGCTTCAGGGGCGCGACTGGCGCTATTGAATGCCCGACTGTCGGCAAGATCGGTGGCAAGCTGGCAAAAACGGCCCAAGACCGCCGCGTTTCTGCTGGATCGGTTCAATCTGATGCTGACCCAGAATCAACCCATGGCCGATAATCTGTTGGCGATGGGGGCAGATCGGGGCCGGGTACAGGTGGGCAGCAATCTCAAGGCGACCTCCGCCCCCTTGCCAGTGGAGCAGGCCACATTGTCGGACATGCGCGCCGCATTGGCGGGTCGGCCCCTGTGGGTGGCCAGTTCGACTCATCCCGGCGAAGAGGCCGTTATTTTGGCGGCCCATCGTGCGTTGTTGGAGACCTTCCCCGATCTGGTCCTGCTGCTGGTGCCACGCCACCCGGAACGCGGCGACGAGGTGGCGGAGATGATCAAAGAGGCCGGGTTTACGCAGGCCCGGCGCAGCACGGGCGAGGATTTAGTCGCTGACACGCAGGTCTATCTGGCCGACACGCTGGGCGAGACCGGCACTTGGTACGCGCTGTCGCCGGTCGTTTTCATGGGGGCCTCGTTTGAACCAATCGGCGGGCACAACCCGTTTGAGCCCGCCCAGAGCGGGGCCGCCATCATCACCGGGCCGCATGTGGCCAATTTTGCCGAAACCTACGCCCCGCTGATTGCCTGTGGCGGCGCGGTCGAGGTGGCGGACGGTGCGCAACTGGCACAGACGGTGGGGCGCTGGCTAACGGACGCCGACGCATTGAATACCGCACGGGCGGCGGCGCAAAACTTCGTGTTCTCGCAACAGGCGGTTCTGGATCAGGTGGTGGAAATCTTGTGCGCAGCACTTGATCTGGATGCGGCGCATGGCTGAGGTCTATGTCACCAATTTCAACCGCAACTTTACCGGCGTGTCGGCCACCGCCGCCAATGTGATCCGCAAACAGGTGAAAGAATATGATCTGAAGCTGGTGGGCCATCCTCTGCCGGGCTGCCCCGCTCCGATTGCTCTGAAACAGGCGCGGCAACTGTCCCGCACACCGCCCGCCGGCAAAGGGTTCGCCATCTGGCACGTGCGCCGCAACCCGGAAATGCGCGCGGCGATCTGGGCGCGTGATGTGCTGCGCCTGCCGATCCGCATTGTGTTCACTTCGGCGGCGCAACGGCGTCATTCGGCGTTGCCCCGCTGGCTGATCTCGCGCATGGACGCGGTGATTGCCACGACCAAGGCCGCCGCCGGATACGTGCCGCACGTGCGCGCGGTTGTGCCGCACGGGGTGGACACGGACCTGTTCACCCCCGCGCCGGATCGCACAGCGGCATGGCGCGCACTGGGCCATGGTGGCGCGCGCGGTATTGCCACCATCGGGCGCATAAGGCCGGAAAAAGGCACCGATCTGTTTGTCGAGGCGATGCTGCGCCTGTTGCCGGAGCAACCCGATACGGTGGCGCTGGTAATCGGACGCGCGGCGCGTGAACATCAGGGGTTCCTGCAAGGTCTACAAAGCAAAGTGGCCGCCGCCGGGCTAGCGGATCGAATCCTTTTTGTCGGCGAAATCCCCCCCGGCGACCTTCCCGCGCTTATCCGCGCGCTGTCACTGGTCATGCAACTACCCAGATACGAAGGCTACGGCATGATCCCACTGGAAGGCATGGCCAGCGGCGTGCCCTTTATCGGCAGCGAGGCCGGGTATTATCGCGCGTTCTCGGCACAAGGCACCAGCGGTTTGATCGTCCCGCAGGAAGCCGCGCCAGAGGCAGCGATTGCCGCCCTCAGCCTGCTAACGGATGTGGACCGCTTTGCCGCGATGATGCGACAAGCCCGCGATCTTGCGGTGCATTCCTTCAGCGCCGCTTCGGAGGCTGCGGGAATTTCCGAAGTCTATCGCCAGTTATGGGCGTAGGGTGGGTGCCAACCCACGCGTGGGTTGGCACCCACCCTACGCAGCCGGCATACGCTGTTCAATGATTTCAGCCCACCAGCTGCATCCTGCCGGAATCGCCTCGTCGTTGAAATTGTACTCCGGGTGATGCACCATCGCCCCTTCGCCATTGCCCACAAGGATGTAGGCACCGGGGCGCTCTTCCAGCATAAAGGCAAAATCTTCGCCGCCCATGACCAGATCGGCGTGGTCACACGCCCCCGATACCGAGGTCGCCACACTGGCGGCAAATTCGGTCTGTTCCTCAGAGTTCACCATCGCCGGATAGCCGCGAATATAAGTGACCGCCGCCGTGCCACCAAAGGTGGCGGCGATGCCGTTGCAGATTTCATTTATGCGTTTCTCGGCCAGATCGCGCATGTCCTTGCTCATGGTGCGGACGGTCCCCTTAAGCTGTACCGATTGCGGGATCACGTTGAACGCCTTGGACGAAGTTTCGAACGAGGTCACCGACACCACCATCTGATCCACCGGATCGGCGTTGCGGCTGGCAATGGTCTGAAGCGCCAGCACGGCCTGCGCTGCCATCACCGTCGTATCAACCGTGTTCTGCGGCATCGCCGCGTGGCCGCCCAGCCCCTCAAAGGTGATGTCGAACTGATCCGTGGCGGCAAAAAACGCACCGGCCCGGATGCCAAAGGTGCCAACCGGTTTGCCCGGCCAGTTGTGCATGCCATACACTTCCTGAATGCCCCAACGGTCCATCATGCCGTCATCGCACATCTCTTTTCCGCCACCGCCGCCTTCTTCGGCGGGCTGAAAAATCACTACCGCCGTGCCATCGAAATTGCGGGTTTCGGACAGGTACTTGGCCGCCCCCAGCAGCATCGCCGTGTGCCCATCATGGCCACAAGCATGCATCGCGCCGGGTGTCTTGCTGGCATAGTCCAGCCCTGTCGCCTCAAGGATCGGCAGCGCATCCATGTCGGCGCGTAGGCCAATCACCTTGCCGGATGTGTTGGTCTTGCCCTTGATCACGGCCACAACACCGGTGCGGCCAATGCCGGTCACCACCTCATCACAGCCGAAGTCCTTTAGTTTTTCCGCCACCAACGCGCTGGTGCGGTGGGTCTCAAACAGGATTTCCGGATTTTCATGCATGTCCCGGCGCCATTCGGTGATTTCGGGCAGCAATTCGGCAAAGCGATTCTTGACGGGCATAGTTTGAATCCTTGAGGTTCGTGGCAATACTGACGTCACCAAAAGTGGTCAATCGCCTGTGGAGATGGCAGTAGGGTGGGTGAAACCCACGCGTGGTGCAAGGCCGAAATGTTAGGGAACGTGGGTTACACCCACCCTACGCAGCCGGCATTCGTCGTTCAATCAGTTCCGCGAACCAGCTACAGCCGGCCGGGATCGCCTCGTCGTTGAAATTGTATTGCGGGTGGTGCACCATTGCGCCTTCGCCGTTGCCAAGGAACATGTAAGCCCCCGGGCGTTCTTCCAGCATAAAGGAAAAATCCTCACCCGCCATGACCGGCGGTGTGTTGCGGTCCACCTTTCCGGCGACAATTTCGGCAATGTCAGCGGCGATCTCGGTGTTGGCTTCAGCGTTTTGGGTGATTGGATAGCCGCGCTCATAGTCGATTTCCACCGTACAATCATAGGCGTCGGCAGTCGCAGTCACGATCTTTTTCAGGCGGCTTTCGGCCAGATCGCGCACCGCTGGGTCAAGCGAGCGCACCGTGCCGCGCAACAGCACGGTTTGCGGGATCACGTTGTGCGCCTCGCTGTCTGACCGCATGGTGCAGACCGAAACCACCACCTGTGCCAGCGGATCAACGTTGCGCGAGGCGATGGATTGCAGCGCCACCACCACATGCGCCGCCGCCAGATTGGTGTCAATCGCCTCGTGCGGGGCCGCCGCGTGGCCGCCCTGCCCGGTGATGGTGATGTCGAACATATCCGCCGCCGCCAACAGCGCGCCGGGGCGGATCGCAAATTCACCCACCGGAAAGCCGGGCATATTGTGCATGCCATAGACCTCCTGAATATTCCAACGCTCCATCATGCCGTCACGGCACATTTCGCGCCCGCCACCGCCGCCCTCTTCGGCAGGTTGAAAGATCAGCGCCACGGTGCCATCGAAATTGCGGGTTTCGGCCAGATACTTGGCCGCGCCCAGTAACATCGCGGTGTGGCCATCGTGCCCGCAAGCGTGCATTTTGCCGGGCACTTTAGAGGCATACTCCAACCCCGTTGCCTCTTCTATCGGCAGCGCGTCCATGTCGGCGCGCAACCCGATCACCTTGCCAGAGGTGTCGGTTTTGCCCTTGATCGTCGCCACAATGCCGGTCTGGCCAATGCCGGTGGTGATGTCGGTGATGCCGAATTCCTTGAGCCGATCCACCACAAAGGCAGCCGTTTCATGCACATCGAACATCAGTTCGGGGTTTTCATGCAGGTGCCGCCGCCAGCCGGTGATTTCGGCGTGCATTTCGGCCAGACGGTTCTTGATCGGCATGGGGTTACTCCTGTTGCAGGATTGTCACCAGCCGTTTCATAAAGTCGTGGCCGGCATTGAATTGGGCAATTTCGATGAACTCGTTCGGCTGGTGCGCCTGATCAATGCTGCCGGGACCACAGACAATGGCCGAGTAGCCGGCCTCTTGGAATTGCCCGGCTTCGGTGCCGTAGCTGACCACATGTTCCGCGTTGTCGCCGGTGATCTTGCGCACCAGTGCCTCGGCGGCACCGTCCTGTTCCGGGCGCAGACCGGGCACGCCTTTGAACAGCGAGACCACTTCGATTCCGGTGTCCGGGTGTACCTTTTGCATGGCTTTTTCGACCTCGCGCACCTTGTCAAGAATGCGCTGTTGCATCGCCGCCGGTTCTTCACCCGGAACGATGCGCATTTCCAGATCAAACGTGCAGTTCTTGGCCGTAATGTTGCGCGCGGTGCCGCCGTGGATCTTGCCCACATGCAGGGTCGAAAACGGAGGGTTGAACATCGCCGCCAGATCGCTCGGCTTGGCGGCCTGAAGTTCGGCGTTGGTATCATTCACCCAGTCGATAATCCGGGCCGCTTCCATGATCGCGCTGACCCCGTAAGGCAACAGCGACGAATGCACCTCGAAACCGGTGACGTTCATAGTGTACCCGGTGCCGCCCTTATGCGCCGTCACCGCCTGCATGCTTGAAGGTTCGCCGACGATCACCGCCGATCCTTTGGGCAGGATCGGTTGCATCGCCTCGATCATTGGCGGCGCGCCGGTACAGCCGATTTCCTCGTCGAAACTTAGTGCCAGTTGCAGCGGGCGTTTGACGCCGTGGGTCTGTGCCTCGACCAATGCCCAGATCGCCAGCGCGTCATAGCCTTTCATGTCGCAGGTGCCGCGACCATAGTATTTGCCATCCTTTTCAACCACTTCGAACGGGTCGCTGTCCCATGGCTGGCCATCTATCGGCACCACGTCAGTATGCCCCGACAGGACCACGGCCCCCTCTTGCAGCGGGCCGACATGGGCAAATAACGCGGCCTTTTCACCGCTCTCATGGTAATACCGATGCGCGGTGATGCCGTGCGACGACAGGTAGTCTTCGACCCAGTCCACCAGCGGCAGATTGGTGTCGCGGCTGACGGTCGGGAACGACACCAGCTTTTTCATGATCGCCAGCGGCGACAGTCTTTCGGTCATTTTGGCTTCAGTATCCGCTTTCTGAGGTCAGGACGAAATGGCCCGGTTCCACCTCGGAATAGACCGAGGGTTCGGGTTCATAGCTGACCGGGTGAATCGGTGATGGGATCGGTTTAAAGTTCAGGTCTTTTTCCGACTTGCGCTTGCGTGGGTCGGCAATGGGGACGGCCTTCATCAGGGCTTGGGTATAGGCGTGTTGCGGGTTCTCGAACACCCGCGCGCGCGGCCCCAGCTCAACAATCCGGCCCAGATACATCACGCCGACATTGTGGCTGACCCGTTCGACCACGGCCATATCATGCGATATGAACAGATAGGACAGGCCAAGGTCGGCCTGAAGCTCCATCATCAGGTTCAGAACCTGCGCCTGCACCGACACATCCAGCGCCGAAACCGCCTCGTCGGCGATGATCAGCTTGGGGTTCAGGGCAAGGGCGCGCGCGATAGCGATTCGTTGGCGCTGACCGCCGGACATCTCGTGCGGGTAACGGCGCATAAAGCCGCGCGGCAGTTCCACCCGGTCAAACAGCATCGCCACGCGGTCGTCCAACTCGGACCCCGAGGCGGTGTTGAAATTGCGCATCGGCTCGGCCACCTGATCGGCCAACATCATCTGCGGGTTCAGCGAGGCAAACGGGTCCTGAAAGATCATCTGCATGTCGCGCCGCGCCTCGCGCAGCCCGTTTGGGTCCAGCTTCATGATATCCACGCCGGCAATGTCGATTTCGCCCGCATATGGCTCAACCAGCCGCAGGATTGATCGCCCGGCGCTGGATTTGCCACAGCCAGATTCGCCCACAAGGCTAAGGGTCTGGCCCTTGTTGACCGTGAACGACAGATCTTCGACCGCGTGCACATTGGCCACAGTGCGGCGAAAAAGCCCACCCGTGACCGGGAATCGCGTGGTCAGTCCCTTGACCTCTAACAGCACCTCGTCAGTGCCCAGAATTGGTTCGATCTTTTGACCGACGACGCCCATCAGTTTCATCGGTTCGGGCACCGCTTTGCCGCGCATTTCGCCCAGCTTGGGCACGGCGGCCAGCAGCGCCTTGGTGTAATCATGCTGGGGGTTTTCGAATATTTCCTCGACGGTGCCTTCTTCGACCTTGAGACCGCGATACATCACCACCACCCGGTCAGCCATCTGCGCCACCACGGCCATGTCGTGGGTGATGAACATCACGGCGGTACCGGTTTCGCGTTTCAAGCGGTCCATCAGCGCCAGAATCTCGGCCTGAATGGTCACGTCAAGGGCGGTGGTCGGCTCGTCCGCGATCAGCAGCCGAGGCTCGCAGGCCATGGCCATGGCGATCACCACCCGCTGGCGCATACCGCCGGACAATTCGTGGGGAAACTGGTGTAACCGGCGCTCTGGTTCAGGAATGCGCACCTCGCGCAGCAGTTCAATTGCGCGGGCCTCGGCCTGAGAACGCGACATGTTCTTGTGCACCCGCAAGCCTTCGGTCAGCTGGCGACCAACCGTGAACACCGGGTTCAGCGCCGTCATCGGCTCCTGAAAGATCATGCCGATTTCATTGCCGCGAATATGGCGCATCAGGGCCTGATCGGCCTTGGCCAGATCAATTTCCTCGCCGTTCAGGCGGTCGAACAACAGCTGGCCGCTGGCAATCTTGCCGCCGCCGAATTCCACCAGCCGCATCAGCGACAACGAGGAAACCGATTTCCCCGACCCCGATTCGCCCACCACACACACGGTTTCGCCGGGGTATATATCAAACGACACATCCTCGACCCCCAAAACCGGGCCGTCTTTGGTCTGAAATTCGACCCTTAGGCCCTTGATTTGGGCAATCGGTTGTTGATCCAGCACGCGCATGTTCCCCCTGCCTGCGGCTCGACGCTACGGCGAGCGTAAGGGCAGTGTCAAACCCCCTGACCGGAATTCCGTAAAGTCAGGAAGGTTTTCTTTTTGGCAAGGCTTGCATTTTTCTCAAACTCTGTTTCGATAGCGCGGTATCCGTTCCGGGGGGAAGAACGCAGATTGGCCTGCCAATCTGTGTTTGTTGTTTGCTTTCAACAGGCTTTTCCCGGGAAGGCACGACCCACCTCCGCTGTATCGGCGGTAACAACGCGGCGCTTATGTGCCCAACAACGAGGCACATATGTGTCCGACAAGGAGTGTAACATGAAATTACGAGCCCTTTTGCTTGGTGCGATCGCCACCACGGCAATGGCCCCCATGGCCATGGCCGAACGCGGATCGGACGGAAAAGTCAGCATTATCTACTGGCAGGCCCCATCGATCCTGAACCCATATCTGTCCGGCGGCACTAAAGATATCGACGCCTCGGCGATCGTCATCGAGCCGCTGGCGCGTTATGACGCCAATGGCGACATGGTTCCCTATCTGGCGCAGGAAATCCCGACCGTTGCCAATGGCGGCGTGTCCGAGGATCTAAAGTCGATCACCTGGGAACTTCAGCCGGGCCTGTTGTGGTCCGATGGGACTCCGGTAACCTCGGCAGACGTGAAATTCACCGCCGATTACTGCATGGACCCCGAAGGCGGCTGTGCGCAGCTTTCGTTCTTTGAAGGCGTTGAAAAAGTTGAAACACTGGACGATCTGACCGTCAAAGTGTCCTTCAAGGAAGCCAAGCCCAACCCATACGGCCCATTTGTTGGCGGTCAGTCGCCAATCATTCAGGCCGCTCAGTTTGCCAATTGCATGGGTGCCAAGGCCCCCGAATGTACCGAAGCGAACTTTGGTCCCATTGGCACCGGCCCCTTCACGGTCAAGGAATTCCGTCCCAATGACGTGATTCAGTTCGAAGCCAACCCGAACTACCGCGACCCCAGCAAGCCTGCCTTTCAGTCGGTAACCTTCAAAGGTGGCGGCGACGCAACCGCTGCGGGCCGTTCGGTTCTTGAGACCGGTGAATTTGACTTTGCCTGGAACCTTCAGCTGGCACCCGACGTGATCGCCAAGATGGAAGCCGCCGGCAAAGGCACCGCGATCGTTGGTTTCGGCCCGCTGGTAGAGCGGATCGAAATGAACCTGACCGACCCGTCCCCATCACAGCCCGAAGGCACACGTTCGACCGTGGCGGTTCCACATCCGTTCCTGTCCGACATCAACGTGCGCAAGGCCCTGTCCATGGCCATCGACCGCGAATTGCTGGTTGAAATCGGCTACGGCAAGGCCGGCAAGGTCGCCTGTGATCTGGTGCCTGTGCCGCTGAACTATGCGGCTGGCAACGATTTCTGCAAAGTGCAGGACATCGCTGGCGCCAACGCGCTGTTGGACGAAGCCGGCTGGGCCAAAGGTTCGGACGGGGTGCGTGCCAAGGACGGTGTTCGCCTGTCGATGACCTATGCAACCTCGGCCAACGCCGTGCGTCAGGACTTTCAGGCCCTGATCAAACAGTGGTGGAGCGAGATCGGTGTTGAGACCGAATTGCGCAACATCAACGCGTCAGTGTTCTTTGGTGGTGATCCGGGCTCGCCCGACACGTTCCAAAAGTTCTATACAGACGTGGAAATGTACGCCAACACCTTTAACGGCACCGATCCTCAGCAGTATCTGGCCGCCTATCGTTGCGGCGGAGAGCCCAAGCCAGACAGCCAGTGGCAGGGTGAGAACATCAACCGTTACTGTGATCCGGCCTATGACGCGCTGATCGACGAGTTGGGCCGCACCGGTGACATCGCCAAGCGCGGCGAGCTTGCCAAAAAGATGAACAACATGCTGACCAAAGAAAGCTACACCATTGTTCCTCTGGTTCACCGCGGACGGGTATCGGCCACAGCAAATTCGCTGGGCGGATACAACATGAACGTCTGGGACAGCGAAATGTGGAACATCGCTGACTGGTATCGCA
>NVQY01000028.1 GCA_002400675.1 Paracoccaceae bacterium
GCCGGTCTCGGGAATGCCCCGCCCGGTGGCATCAGCCAGAACCGCCAGCGCGTTGACGTTAGAGTTCTTGCCCTGATCGGTGGCCATGCCTTGGGTGGTATAACGCTTCATATGCTCGACCGAACGGAAATTCTCGACCGCGGCCTGCTTGATATCCTTGACCGTGATGTCGTTCTGAAAATCCAGCCACGCGCGCCCTTTTCCCGGAACAGTCCAAAGCGGCGTCAACACATAGGGCGTATCCTCGGCCCTTGGCATCTCGGGCACCACCCCTTTAAGGCCCAGCACCTCAAGCGCCCTGATCGCGGCCTCCGCCCCCTCCTGCAAACAGGCAGCGGTGGAAAACGCGCCATTGCAGGCCCCGGCAACATGCATCCCCGGAACCATGCCATCAACTGGCACAAAACTGGCAATATCAGCGCGCCATTTCGGGCGGCCATTCATGTGACAGGTCAGATGCACCGACGGGTTCCAGCCCCCCGACATGGCCAGACAATCAACCTGCAACCTCTCCAACCCGCTGACCGAGCGGATAGTGATACTGTCCAGCCCCTTGCGCCCTGAACTGTCGCAAACCTGCGCCCCGCGCCGCACCTCGAACTTGTCCGACAACGGCGCGTCATGGCGGGAATCAATCATCGCGGCCACATGCACGCCGGCATCAACCAGATCATGCGCGGTACGATGGGCGTCATCATTGTTGCCAAACACCGCCACCGACTTGCCCGGACTGACGCCCCAGCGATTAAGATAGGCGCGCACCGCCCCCGCCGTCATGATGCCAGGGCGGTCATTGTTGGCAAAAGCCACCGGACGCTCCAACGCGCCTGCCGCCAATACCGCCTGCCTGGCAACAATCCTCCAGAACGTCTCCAGCGGTGCGCCATCACGACGACGTGCATGATGATGCCCAACCCGCTCAAGCGCGCCATACGTGCCCTGATCATAGGCCCCGGTCACAGTGGTACGGGTCATCAGACGCACATTGCCCATGCCGCGCAACTCGTCCAATACCCCCTCGGCCCAGTCCAGCCCCGGCATCCCGTCCACCTCATAGGTCTCGGCCAGCAACCGCCCCCCCATGCGCGAGTCTTCATCTGCCAAAATCACATCCGCCCCGGCCCGCGCTGCCACCAACGCGGCCATCAACCCCGCAGGCCCACCCCCGATCACCAACAGATCGCAATGCGCCCAGGCGGCCTCGTATTTGTCGCGGTTATGCTCACCCGACAACGCCCCAAGCCCCGCCGCGCGCCGAATCACCGGCTCATACAGCTTTTCCCAAAACGCCCTCGGCCACATGAACGTCTTGTAATAAAATCCGGCGCTCAAAAACGGTGCCGCCAGATCATTCACCGACAACAGATCAAACCCCAGCGACGGCCAGCGGTTCTGACTTGCCGCCCTCAACCCCGGATAAATCTCCTGCACGGTTGCGCGCACATTCGGATCCTGCTCTGCCCCCGACCCGACCGTCACCAGCGCATTCGGCTCTTCGCTGCCCGCACTCAATATCCCGCGCGGGCGATGATACTTGAACGACCGCCCCACCAGCCGCACATCATTGGCCAACAAAGCCGACGCCAGCGTGTCCCCCTCAAGCCCGGTGTAATGAACCCCGTCAAAACTGAACGTCACCGTGCGGGCACGATCAAGCACCCCCTTACCCTGCACCCTCATGCGCCCGCCTCTTTAAAATCGGAAGCCAAACTCGCCGCCAATACCTCATGCGAAACCGTATCGCGCGTCACCACCAACCACGCCGAACACCCGGCCTCGTGATACCAAAGCTCTCGCACCGGCCCCGCCGGATTCTCGCGCAAATGCAAATATTCATCCCAAACCTCAGGCCCGGCCCCGACCTCAGGCCGCCCCAACGCCACCGCCGCGCCCTTATAGTAAAACTCGCGCCGGTCCCGCTCTCCGCAAATAGGACAAACTATCCTCATGCGCTTAGCCCCAGCTTCTTCTTGTTATAAATACTCAAATTCTCACCTCTCCCCCGGGCGTGCCTAATGCAGATTATGCTGCGCCCCGGTGCCTTCTTCGTCCAGTATCCCAATCCCGGTGCGCATCCGGTCCAGCCGGAATTTGGTCGCCGCCCCGTGCGGGCGATCCGTGGCAATAAGATGCGCAAAACAATGCCCCGACGCCGGCACGGCCTTGAACCCGCCGTAGTTCCAGCCACAGTTGACGTACAACCCGTCGATATCGGTCTTGTCGATATAGGGCGACCCGTCCGGCGTCATATCCATGACACCGCCCCATGAACGCAAAACCTTGGCCTTGCCGATCATCGGCATCAACGTCATGCCGGCCTCCATCACATGCTCGACAATGGGCAGATTTCCCCGCGCGGCGTAGGACGCGTACATGTCAATATCACCGCCGAACACCAACCCACCCTTGTCCGACTGGCTGATATAGAAATGCCCCATGCCAAAGCTCAGAACGTGGTCGATCACCGGCTTTAACCCCTCAGTCACAAACGCCTGCAACACATGGCTTTCCACCGGCAAGCGCATCCCGGCCAGCGCCGCCACCTGTCCCGAACGACCCGCAGCCACCATCGCCACCTTGCCCGCACGGATCGCCCCGCGTGTGGTCTGTACCCCACGCACAACGCCGCCCTCAACATCAATGCCGGTCACTTCGCAGTTCTGGATCAGATGCACACCGCGCTGATCCGCCCCGCGTGCATAGCCCCACGCCACCGCATCGTGGCGCGCCGTGCCGCCGCGCGGATGATACAAACCGCCATAAATCGGAAATCGTACGTTGTCGAAATCAAGGTATGGCACAAATTTGCGCACCCCCTCTCGGTCCAGCAAAACCGCATCATCACCCTGATTGATCATCGCATTGCCCCGCCGCGCAAAGGCGTCGCGCTGACCGTCGGAATGGAACAGATTGATCAACCCGCGCTGGGAATGCATGACGTTGTAGTTCAGTTCCGACTCCAAGCCCTCCCACAGCTTCATCGAATGCGAATAGAATTCAGAATTGCCCTGAAGAAAATAATTGGCCCGAACGATGGTGGTATTGCGCCCCACATTGCCGCCGCCAATATAGCCCTTTTCCAGCACGGCAATATTCTTTAGCCCATGTTCCGCCGCCAGATAATACGCCGTCGAAAGGCCGTGCCCCCCGCCGCCGATGATGATGATATCGTATTGCGGCTGTGGCTCGGGGTCGCGCCAATGGGGGGCCCAGCCCTTATTGCCGGTCAATCCCTCTTTCAGAACCCGTAATGCAGAAAACCGCATAAATATCTCCCCACCCGGTTTTGTGCGATACAACCAAGTCTATGCCTTGGTATCAATGCCTAACCGACGCGTCCCCGCTCTTTTCGACACGGATTGCCTTGTCCGCGACAAGGCCACCAAAAGGACCGCGGCAAAAGCCCCCTCATCCCGCAACCGTGATCAATAGTGTGTGCCGCCAACTTGAGGCGACACCCCCATGGGGTCACATTCACCTGAGTTAGATGGGCGCACTGTCATCTTACGCGATTTCAAACAGCTAAGGATTTACACATGCTGCGCTTTTCCCTTGTGATTGCCCTGACGGTCACCCTGTTCACAGCCCTGTTTACGGCGCAATCGGCCAGTGCCTGTGGCGCGGACAGCGATTGCGTAATCGACAACGGGCGGATCTATCGCATCCGAATGCCAGCCAACGCGACAAATGAAAAAGTTGGCGCAATCGTTTTTGCGCATGGCTATCGCGGTAGTGCGGCGGGTGTGATGCGCAACAAATCCCTTGCCCGTATGGCCGACCGGCTGGGCGTGGCACTGATCGCGCTTGATGCGGGGGGCGAAGACTGGGCGTTGGCCAATGCGCCCCACCCCATGGGCGGGCGCGACGTGCTGGCGTATGTGGACAACGTCCTTGCCGATGCGACGCAACAATTTGCCATCGACCCTGACCGGATCATGGCCTCGGGGTTTTCCGCCGGGGGCATGCTGGTCTGGACGCTGGCGTGCGAGCGCGCCAACAGCTTCGCGGGCTTTGTCGCCATGTCCGGCACCTTTTGGGCACCAGTGCCGGCAACCTGCCCCGGCCCTGCGGCCAGCCTTATCCATATCCACGGCGACGCCGACAAAACCGTGCCGCTGCTTGGGCGGGCGATTGGCGCGACCCGTCAGGGCGAAGTGCCCAAGGCGCTGGAGATGTACGCAAGGCTTGGCGGGTTCGGTCCGTCAAAATCCACACAAAACGGCAAACTGCGCTGCGAGACACGCCGCAACGACACCGATGACATCCTGACCTATTGCGAATTTTCCGGCGGGCATTCCTTTCGCACGGAATACCTGCGCCAAGCGTGGGAAATGCTGGTCGAGGCAGGCCAGCTATGACCGCCCGCCCCGACTGGTTTTAAACGCGCGGGCCGCTCAAAGCCCCTTGGCGCGGTAACTTGCGGCGACTTTGGTGATCGACACCAGATAGGCGGCGGTGCGCAGATCGTCCACATCGCCCCGGCTGTGCCACACGTCGCGCATTGACTGATAGGCAATGCGCATGGTGTCATCCAACCCCGAGCGCACCAATTCCAGTTCGCCCGCACCGCGCAGGTACTTGCCCTTGAACTCTGGCGTCATGGACCACGCATCGCCCATGGCCTCATCAAGCCGTGACAATTCGTCGATCACCAACTGATGGCGCCCCTCTTCCTGACGCCGCTGCATCCGGCCAAAGCGGATATGGCTGAGGTTCTTGACCCACTCGAAATAGGACACAGTCACACCGCCGGCGTTGGCATACATGTCGGGAATGATCACCGTGCCCTTTTGGCGCAGAATGTCATCCCCCCCGGCGGTAATCGGCCCGTTGGCCGCCTCGATGATCAGCGGCGCCTTGATCCGCGCCGCGTTTGACAGATTGATCACCGCCTCAAGGGCCGCCGGAATCAGGATGTCGCAGTCTTCTTCCAGAACGGCCGCGCCTTCGGCGGTGTGGGTCGCATCCGGGAACCCGGTAACGCCACCATGCTTGACGATCCAGTTGTGCACCGCCTCTACGTCAAGGCCCGCAGGGTTGAACAGCGCCCCATCGCGTTCGATGATCCCGGTGATGATCGCGCCGTCTTCTTCGGACAGGAACTTGGCGGCGTGGTAGCCCACATTGCCCAGACCCTGCACAATCACCCGTTTGCCATCCAGCGACCCGGTCAGATTGGCCTTTTCAATATCCAGGGGATCGCGAAAGAATTCGCGCAGCGCATATTGCACCCCGCGCCCCGTGGCCTCGACCCGACCGGCGATACCACCGGCATTCAGCGGCTTGCCGGTAACACAGGCCCGTGCGTTGATGTCGGTCGTGTTCATCCGCGCATATTGGTCGGCGATCCACGCCATTTCACGCTCGCCCGTGCCCATGTCGGGGGCCGGCACGTTCTGACTGGGATGAATCAGGTCACGTTTCGCCAGTTCATAGGCGAACCGCCGGGTGATCAGTTCCAGTTCGTGTTCTTCGTATTTTCGCGGATCAATCCGCAATCCACCCTTAGAGCCACCAAACGGTGCCTCTACCAAGGCGCATTTATAGGTCATCAGMGCSGCCAGCGCCTCWACCTCGTCCTGATGCACRTTGGGGGCAAARCGRATGCCGCCCTTGACMGGYTCCATATGTTCYGAATGMACSGARCGATARCCGGTRAAGGTTTSWATCTGMCCGCGYAGRCGCACRCCAAARCGCACSGTATAGGTGGCGTTGCAAACCCTGATCTTTTCCTCCAGCCCCGGCGGYAAATCCATCAGGGCAACCGCCCTGTTAAACATCAAATCCACGCTTTCTCGAAAACTTGGCTCTGGTTTTACGGCCATGGGGTGTGCTCCAACTGTTTGCCTGCGGCGACTCGCCACATGAGTGTTTCTGACAGGACGCTTAAGACAAGTCGATTAATAAAGCCGAAAAATTCTTCGCCTCACAGACAAATTCGACACCAGAGACCTTGGGGATTGCCGCGTCGCATCCGATTCGGGGCGCATTGTTGCCCAGCGCGAAACGAAATCCGGCCCGGCCCGCAATAGTTGCTCATATCGCCCATAATCCTCTCGGTTTTGATCCTTTTGCGCCGCATTTCCGTCACGTTCCCCCGRCACAACAACAGCGGGCGAAACCCCCAATTGAAAWGCTGCCACCACAGGCGAAAGAGGTCACTCATGCTGACGCGTTCAAAAATGATCCTGATCCAACGATCGGCCCAGGCTAGAAATCACCTGTCGCGCTTTAGTCGTGACGAAGATGGTTCACTTATCATTTTCGGAGTCTATGTCCTGGTGATCATTCTGATGGTTGGCGGGATCGGCATCGACCTGATGCGCTATGAACGCGACCNGGCCGAGCTTCAGTATACTCTGGACCGCGCGGTTCTGGCGGCGGCGGACCTTGACCAGACACTGTCGCCCAATGCGGTGGTTGCGGATTATTTCGACAAGGCGGGCCTGTCGCAATACCTGACCAACGTGACGGTCGATCAGGGCCTGGGCTATCGGGTCGTGTCCGGTACAGCCACCGCCGACATTCAAACCCAGTTCATGCGAATGTCCGGTCTGGATACCTTGACGGCCAATGCCGCAAGCACTGCCGAAGAACGTATTGACGGGATCGAGATTTCGCTTGTTCTGGACGTGTCCGGGTCGATGAACTCGAACAGCAAGCTTACCAACCTGAAAACGGCGGCGCGTGATTTCATTGACCAGATGGTTGACAACACTCAGGATGGCAAACTGTCGATCTCGATCATCCCTTATGCCACGCAGGTATCAATGCCTGCCAATTTCATCAATGAATTCAATATCTCGCAGGAACACACCTATTCGAACTGCATAAACTTCCAAAGTGCTGACTTTAACACCACGGCGGTCTCGCTGGTTGATCCGATGCAACGGACGATGCACTTTGACCCTTGGTACGCGGCGGATGGTCGTAACAAAAACCCGATAAGGGAGGTCACGCTGCCGGTGTGCGAATCCAAGGCCAGCCGGGAAATGATGATCCTGCAAAAGGATCGCGTTGCTCTCAAGGGGTTCATCACCAATTTGACGGCTGCGGGCAACACGTCGATTGACGTGGGCATGAAATGGGGCACCGCCCTGCTTGATCCGTCCTTGCAGCCGGTGGTCGATAGCCTGATCGTCAGCGGCGATGTCGATCCGGTCTTTGACGCCCTGCCGCAAACCTTTGACTCCGGTAACACGCTTAAGGTGATCGTGCTGATGACCGACGGACAGAACACCCCGCAATATTACATCAATAACGGCTACCGCGACGGTGAATCTAACGTGTGGTGGAATGACGTCGAAAATCGGTACTCGGTTTATGTCGGTCTGGATGACTACGACGAAGACAACGATGGCATCACCCAAGAACCGCTTTTCTGGTGGCCCACTGAGCGTTCGTGGAACGACCATGCTTACGGCGAGGGAACATACGACACGACCGTAAAAGAGCGGGTTTGCCGGTCCTACAAAAAGAACGGGTCCTGTAAAAAGTACAAGACGGTGAAAACCACCGTAACAGTCAATGAACCCGGTTCTGCGGTGGTGGTTAGTTATCCTGACCTGTGGGCCTATACGTCGCTGCAATGGAACGCCTATTACAACTACGCTGGCTGGATGGGGACGAACGCGGCCTATGGCGACTGGTACTATGATGTGCGCAACTATGTCCCCTCTTCGACCAAGAACGCGCGCACCAAAAGCATCTGTGACGCCGCCAAGAACAACCAGGTCATCGTGTTCACCATCGGCTTTGAGGCCCCCTCAAGCGGCAAGGCCGTACTGAAAGACTGTGCCAGCTCCGACAGTCACTTTTTTGATGTGAACGGCCTGGCGATCCACGATGCGTTCTCTTCGATCGCGTCTTCGATCCGCAAGCTGAGGTTGACCCAATGATACGCGCAATCACTGGCCCCCTGCGGTCGTTTCTCGGGCGCTTTTCCCGCTCGGAAAACGGCAGCGCGACGATTGAATTTGCCATCACCTTTCCGGCGATGCTGTTCCTGATGCTGTCCGGGGTGGAACTGGGGATGATCACGTTGCAGCATTCGATGCTGGAACGGGCATTGGATATGACGGTGCGTGAAATTCGCCTTGGAACGGGCACAGCCCCACAGCACGACCAGATCAAGGCGATGATCTGTGCCCGGGCCGGGTTCATCGCAAATTGCGACACCAGTCTGCGACTGGAAATGATTCAGGTCGATCCCCGCGCCTGGGTGGACATTCCCATGGACGCCGATTGCACCGATCAGTCCGTCGAAGTGACTCCGGTGCGCAGTTTTGTGAACGGGCTGGAGAACGAACTGATGTTCCTGCGGGCCTGCGCCAAATTTACCCCGGTTTTCCCGACCTCCGGGCTGGGCAAGAACATCAACAAGGACGCGGCCGGTCAGTACTCGCTGGTTTCAACGTCAGCATTTGTTCAGGAACCGAGGTAACCCATGTCGATCAAATCTCTGATCACCCGACTGAAATCCTTTGCCGCAGACACCCGCGGTAGTATTTCGGTGGAATTCGTTCTGGTCATGCCGATCCTGTTCTGGTCCTTCATGGCGGCCTATGTGTTCTTCGACGGCTATCGCCAAAGTGCGGTGAACCTCAAGGCGGCCTACACCATCAGCGATATGATCTCGCGCGAGACGGAAACCATCAACCCCGCCTACATCGACAGCATGTACAGCCTGATGAAACTGCTGACGCGCTCTAACTCGGCGGTCAGCCTGCGCGTCACGGTAATCCGCTGGGACCAGGCAGATAACAGATATTACGTGGACTGGTCCACCAATCGTGGGTTCCCGACAAACCTGACAAATGCCTCGATAGGCGACATCGAAGCAAAACTGCCGGTGATGCCGGACAATGAACGGGTCATACTGGTAGAAACCATCAACACGTTTGTACCCCTGTTCAATGTTGGTATGGATAACAAGCAGCTGTCGAACTTTGTCTTCACCCGGCCACGGTTTGCGCCTCAGGTGCTTTACTCGGCGACCTGATCGCGTTGCGCCAGCAGCGCGGACAGGACTTCGGACATGGCTTTGGTCTGACCCGCCGACGTGACCCCGCCAACGCCAATCCGCCGCCCCATGCGCCACCACAGGCCGGGCCGCCAGACGCGGGATTGCGGCGCATTCGTCCTGACGATGAACCCGTTCGATGGCTTGAAGGCAAAGACCCCGCGATCGACGCTCTGAATCTCTGAAACCAGCGCGAGGATCTGCCCGTCACTGGATCGCAATTCGGTTTCCGTCAGCTCAATGCGATATTCCGTGGCGCGCCGCATCTTTTCGGCCATCCACAAGGACAGCGCGCCGACGATGATCAGAAACACCTGCCAACCCAGCTTGGGCGGGGCGACAAGCGCCACATAGATCACCAGACCGCCAAGGCCGCCCAGCATGATCACGCCCATCCAGCGCCGAACGGAAGAGGCCTCGACCACGGTCAGCACGTTGTCCTGCATCTGATACTCCACCTGCCTGTCGCGCACAGTCGCGCCGATCGGGTGCTTAGCGTGAAAAGGGCCGCGCGAACAGCCAATTGATGCGGGTGGCGGCATTGCGCGCGCCCCCGCGCCGCGCGACACAAGAAAATTCGCTGAATTTTCTTCCCTAACGCACTGTCGGGACATGTGGCACCGGGGCAGGTCGACGTTTTGCCATAACCTTGCCCGCGTTTGTGATTGCGACGCCCGATACCTACCGATAGCGTCTTTGCATGAGTTACCCGTCCAACACCCCCGATCATCGCCGGCCCGCAGACGCCGAGGCCGGCATTGACGTGACCGAAGATTTTGAACGCTTCACCCAGAGAAATGATGTGTTTTCCCGGGCTATGTGGGACGATAAGGTGCGCTCCAAACATACCGACAAGTTCTTTGATTCCTACCGGATGGAGGCAGCACCACGCCGCGGGGCCGGCTTTGGTCTGCGCGATTTTGCCCTGCGCAATGCGTCTTGGCTGATTTCCGACATCATGACCAACCGATATGCCGATCAGGGCCGGCGCGAAGGGTTTCAAGCCCCGATCAGCGCCGACACCCCGGTCGCGCCCGAACAGGTCGAGATTGGCGACCCACGCGAAATGTCGCGTGAAATCAAACGGGTGGCCGCGTTCTTTGGGGCGGACATATGCGGCATCACCGACAATGACCACCGCTGGCTATACGCCACCCGCGTTGACACCAGAGACATGTCCGCCGCCGATCCCGGCCTGCCAGAAGGCCTGAACAATGTGATCGTCATGGGCCACGAGATGGACCGTGAATTGGTCGCCACCTACCCGTCCGCGCTGGCCGGGGCCGCCACCGGGCGCGAATACAGCCACGAGGCGGCGGTGGTGATGCAGGTGGCCGCCTACATCCGCAATCTGGGGTACGAGGCCGTGGCCTCGATGAATGACACCGGGTTGGTCATCCCCTTTGCCATCAAGGCGGGCCTGGGCGAATATGCCCGCAACCAACTGGTCATCACCCCGGAATTCGGCCCGCGTCTGCGGTTCTCCAAGGTGTTCACCAACATGCCCCTGTCGCACGACCCCCCGCGTCCGCGCGGCGTGCGGGCGTTTTGCGACATATGCAGCAAATGCGCCGACGCCTGCCCGCCCAAGGCCCTGCCGTTTGGCCCGCCAACCGTCGGTGGCGCAAATTCATCGGCTATCTCGGGCGTGCGCAAATGGACGTCGGACGCGGAAAAATGCTTTGGCTTTTGGGCAAAAACCTCGACCGATTGTGCGATCTGTATGCGGGTTTGCCCGTTCAACCGGGATTTTTCAGACCTTGGCCACCGCCTTTGGCTGAAACTCGCGCTGTCGCGCTGGCGCAAGATTGCGCTGTGGCTTGATCGCAAGCGTGGTGGGCGGGTCAAACCGGCGACGTGGTGGCAGCGCGGCGAGGGCTAGGCTGGCTGTGCATTGGCGCACATAGGCGGTTGAGTTGTGCAAATTACAACAGGGCGGATCAGTGTTATCTTGGGGGCATGAAATCACTTGGCCAACCAGCGCCATCAGGAGATGACCCATGTCCCTTAGACCCGTGATCGAAGCCCGCCCTGCCACGCCAACCGTTGAGGGCGCGGGGGTGAAACTGCACCGGGCATTCGGCTTTCAGGACCCTTCCGAACTTGACCCGTTCCTGTTGTTCGATGATTTCCGCAACGAAAACCCCGAGGATTACGCCAAGGGTTTCCCCTGGCACCCCCATCGCGGGATCGAGACCATCACATATGTGTTGTCCGGGTCGGTCGAACACCGCGACAGCATCGGCAACGCCGGCGTGCTGAACGCGGGCGGGGTGCAGTGGATGACCGCAGGGGCTGGCATCATGCATCAGGAAATGCCCAGCGGCACCGCGACCGGGCAGATGCACGGGTTTCAGCTGTGGGGCAACCTGCCCGCCGATCAGAAGATGACCGCGCCGCGCTATCAGGATGTCGTGGCCTCGGACATTCCGCAGGTAACGGACGATGACGGCACCACGGTCAAGGTGATCGCCGGGTCGTTCTGGGGACAAAGCGGCCCGATTGACGGCATTGCCGCCGATCCGCAATACCTTGATGTGTATATCCCGGCGGGGGTAAAAAAGACCTTGCCGGTGGACACGTACCGACGTGCGTTTGCCTATGTGTTCGACGGGGCGGCGGCGTTTGCCGATGCCGCGACCCCGCAGGGCGTGCTGATCGAAAAGGACATCGCCGGGCAAGAGGCGCATATCCGCGACCTGTCCGGCGACCGCACGCTTGTGCGATTCGGCAGCGGTGACGAAATCACCGTTCAGGCCGGACCGGACGGGGTGCGGTTCCTGCTGATCTCGGGCGCACCGATAGATGAACCCGTGGCGTGGCACGGGCCAATCGTGATGAACACCCGCGCCGAGTTGCAACAGGCATTCGCGGACCTGCGCAATGGCACGTTTGTCAGACCGGCGCATTGACGGCGCGGATTTAACCATCTGGTGCGGCTGGCGGCACCTCCGGCAAAACCCAAGGCGTAAAACCGCCTTGATCCGGCCCGTGACCGTCTGAACCATTGTCAAAACATGGCCGAATACCTAGCTTTGCCAGCAGGCTCCGCCATGGGCGGGGCATCGGTTTATCGGAGACAAGCAACATGTCCAAGGTCCCACGCAAAAGCGCATCAAAAGACACCAGAGTCTATCTTGTCGGCGGTGGTATCGCCTCATTGGCCGCTGCCAAGTACCTGATTGATGACGCCGGGGTTCCCGGCGAGAACATCCATATTCTGGAACAGGATAATATTCTGGGCGGCGCGATGGATGGCGCGGGCGACCCAGACGGTGGTTTTGTGGTGCGCGGCGGGCGTATGCACGAGGCGCATTACACCTGTTATTGGGATCTGCTGTCGGACATTCCATCGTTCGAGGACCCGGATGTTTCCGTGCGCGATGAATCGTTTGAATTCAACGCGCGGTTTGTGTCCAACGCGCAGGCCCGGTTGTTGCGGGACGGCAAGAAAATGGATGTGTCGTCGTTTGGGCTATCGCTGGGCGATCAGACCGATCTGATGAAACTGACCTTTGTGTCCGAACGCTCGCTGGGCAACAAGCGCATCGAAGACTGGTTCAGCGCGGATTTTTTCGAGACCAATTTCTGGTACATCTGGACCTCGATGTTCGCCTTTCAAAAATGGAGCAGTCTGGCCGAGATGCGCCGCTATATGAAGCGGTTCATCCATCTGGTCGAAGGCCTGCCACGGCTGGGCGGCGTCATGCGTACCAAGTACAACCAGTACCACTCGGTCATCCTGCCGCTGAAAAACTACCTCGGCCAGCGCGGGCTGAACTTTGACATGAAGGTTCAGGTCACCGACATAGATTTCGACCTGTCAGCGGATGCGCGCACCGCCACGGTTCTGCATATTATCGACAAGACCGGGGCGGCGGATGAAATCGTCCTTGGCGACAACGATTATGTGTTCATCACCAACGGGTCGATCACCGAAAGCACGGACAATGGCGCATGGGACCGGGCGGCGGTCCTTGGGGATAAATCCTCGTCCGGGTCATGGACGCTGTGGGAGAAAATCGCCGCCAGGGACAAGGCATTTGGCAAGCCCGGCGTGTTCAGCGACCAGATTGATTTGCAGAAATGGTATTCCTTTACCGGGACCTTCAAGGACGACACGTTCCATGACTATATGGAGAATTTCAGCGGCAACACCGATGGCACCGGCGGGTTGGTGACGATGACCGATTCCAACTGGTTGATGTCGATCGTCATCGCCCGCCAGCCGCATTTCCCCAATCAGCCCAAGGACGTGAAAGTCATGTGGGGCTATGGGCTTTACCCGGATCGCAAGGGGAACTTCATCAAGAAAAAGATGGCCGATTGCACCGGGCAGGAAATGCTGCAAGAACTGTGGTATCATCTGAAAATTCAGGACCTGATGACGCCGGTCATGCAGGCGGGCAAGGTCAACTGCATTCCCGTGGCCATGCCGTTTGTCGACAGCCTGTTCATGCCGCGCACCAAAGGCGACAGGCCGCGGGTTCTGCCCAAAGGGGCGACAAACTTTGCCTTTCTCGGGCAATTCGCCGAGGCCCCCAAGGATTGCGTCTTTACCGTCGAATACTCGGTGCGAACCGCGCAGATGGCAGTGTTCGGGCTGTTTGAAACCGATCGCAAGGTCATGCCGGTCTACGATTCAATCCATATGCCGAAATATCTGCTGGGCGCGGTGCGGGCGCTGGCCGGGTGACCATCCCAAACGTGGGCCGTTGTGATCAAACGCCGGCGACGGCCACCGATTTGCGCACCATGTCCCAATAGACCTTTTCGACCCCGGCCAGCGACAGCCGCCCGCCGGGGCGATACCATGTGCCCACGCCGTTCAGCATGGAAATCACCGCCATGGTGGCGATCTTGGGGTCCGGCACGTCGAACAACCCACTTGCCACGCCCTGACGCAGGATGGTTTCCARCMSGKCCNNTSMKRSTGNGCGGCGCAGGTGTTCAATGGCGGCAAAATTTTCAGGCGTGAGGTTGCGCAACTCCATGTAAGAGATGAACACCGCATCCGCCCGGTCCAGATTGAACCGGATATGAAAGCGGGTAAACTCCTGTAGCTGCGCCATTGCATCGCCGCTTTGGCCACGTGCCGCGCGGGCCTCCAGCAGGTCCTGCATGTGGCGCTGTAACAGCCCGAACAGCAGACTTTGCTTGTCGGGGGTGTAATTATACAGCGCGCCCGCCTGCACGCCAACGTCAGCCGCGATCTGGCGCATAGAGACAGCGGCGTAGCCTTGGCGCGCGAACAGCCGCAGCGCCGCGTCCTGAATGCGCGGGCCGGTAATGCCGGAATGGGAACCTGTGGTGCGTGCCATGCGGTCAGGTTATCTGAACATTCGTTCAGAAAAAACCCCGCCCCGCGACATATTCCTGCCCCTTGCACCGGGCGGTGCAAACAGGCATCAACGGGGCGACCCGGTTTTGGGGCCTGACCTAAGGGATTTACCATGATCCGGCATCGCGCATCACCTCGCGGATATCGCAAATGGCTGGCTTTGGCGGCTTTGCTGGCCGGGGCCGCCTGTACGCAGGTGCCCGAACTTGACGCGACCATCCCCGATCATCTGCGCAACGCCCCCTACCCGGAACTTCAACCGCTTGACGACGCGTTGTTTGATGTGCCCCTGCCGCAGGCGCAATCGGCAGAGATCGAAAAATCCCTGTCGGCGCGTGCGGCGCGATTGCAATCACGCGCCCGTGCGTTGAACGCGACGGTGATCGACCCGACCACCCGCGAGCGGATGGAAACCGGCGTCACCCAGTAGGGACACGCATCTGGCGCGTTGCACCGCTTGGGCGAACCGGCTAAGCCTGCGCAAAACCAACACTCACACAGAAAAGAGCTATACGAATGACTGCACCTTTGCGCCTGGGAATCGCCGGATTGGGCACGGTTGGTGTGGGCGTTGTCCGCATCCTGCGAAAACGCGCGGCACTGCTAAGCGCGCGCACCGGGCGCGACATCTCTATTTCCGCCGTTTCGGCGCGGGACGCGACCAAGGACCGTGGTGTCAATCTGAGTTCTTATGCGTGGGAGGATGACCCGGTTGCGCTGGCCACCCGCGACGATGTGGATGTGTTTGTCGAACTGATGGGCGGATCCGAAGGTGCTGCCAGGGACGCGACAGAGGCCGCACTGGCCGCTGGCAAACATGTGGTCACCGCCAACAAGGCGTTGCTGGCCATTCACGGTCAGGCCCTTGCCGAACAGGCCGAGGCTGCGGGGCTGATGATCCGCTACGAGGCTGCGGTGGCCGGGGGTATTCCGGTGATCAAGGCGCTGTTGGAGGGGTTGGCCGGGAACGAAATCACCCGCGTAATGGGGGTGATGAACGGCACCTGCAACTATATCCTGACCCGGATGGAAGCCGACGGGCTGGGCTATGAAGCCCTGTTCGAAGAGGCTGGCAAACTGGGCTATCTCGAAGCGGACCCGACTCTGGACGTGGGCGGCATTGATGCCGGTCACAAGCTGGCGATCCTGTCGTCCATCGCTTTTGGCACCAGGGTCAATTTCGACGCGGTGGAGCTGGAAGGCATCCAGCGGATCGAGCTGGAAGACATCCGTCAGGCCGCTGACATGGGCTATCGCATCAAGCTGCTGGGGCTGGCGCAACGCACGGCGCGTGGGCTGGAACAGCGCATGCAGCCCTGTCTGGTGCCGGCGAATTCGCCGCTGGGTCAGCTTGAGGGCGGCACCAACATGGTGGTGATCGAAGGTGACGCGGTGGAGCAGGTTGTGCTGCGCGGTCCCGGTGCCGGTGAAGGCCCCACCGCCAGCGCCGTGGTCGGTGATATCTGCGATCTGGCGCGTGGCATGCGGGTGCCGGTGTTTGGCCAACCCGCAACAACGCTAGAGGCCGCACGGCCCGCACAATCCGGCCTGCCTGCGCCGTATTATCTGCGCATGGCGCTGATGGACAAACCCGGCGCGCTGGCCAAGATCGCCACTGCCTTGGGCGAGGCCGGCATTTCCATTAACCGGATGCGCCAGTATGGCCATTCGGAACCCACGGCGCCAGTTTTGATCGTGACGCACAAGACCACCCGCGCGGCACTGGATATGGCGTTGAGCGCGATGCAGGAAACCGGAGTTCTGGCCGGTGATCCCGTTGCCCTTAGGATCGAAAACCTCTGAGCCAGCCTGCGCCTATCGACCCTTGCGGGCATGACGTCACGCGGGGTATGTCGAAGTCATCCCAATTTGTGACCACAGGAATTTCATCATGACCACTTCTTCTTCTCAGGCCGATTTCAATGACCGGATGTTGTCCCTCGGTCTGGCCCGTGTGGCCGAGCAGGCAGCGCTGGCATCTGCCGCGCTGATCGGGCGCGGCGACGAAAAGGCCGCCGATCAGGCGGCGGTGAACGCCATGCGCGAACAGTTGAACCTGCTGGACATTGCCGGTGTGGTGGTGATCGGCGAAGGCGAGCGTGACGAGGCACCGATGCTGTTCATCGGCGAAGAGGTGGGCACTGGCAATGGTCCGGGCGTGGATATCGCGCTGGACCCGCTGGAGGGCACCACGCTGACCGCCAAGGACATGCCCAACGCGCTGACGGTGATCGCCATGGGGCCGCGTGGGTCGATGCTGCACGCGCCGGATGTTTATATGGACAAGTTGGCGATTGGGCCGGGGTTTGCCGGTGGGGTTGTGACGCTGGATATGTCGCCGACCGAACGGGTGACCGCACTGGCCAAGGCCAAGGGGTGTCGGGCCAGTGACCTGACCGTATGCATTCTGGAACGACCACGTCACGAGGCGATGATTTTAGAGGTGCGCGAGACTGGAGCTGCAATCCGGTTGATCACCGATGGCGATGTGGCCGGGGTCATGCATTGCGCCGAGTCCGAGATCACCGGCATCGACATGTATATGGGATCGGGCGGTGCCCCCGAGGGGGTTTTGGCCGCCGCCGCGCTGAAATGCATGGGCGGGCAGATTTTTGGCCGCCTGATGTTTCGCAATGATGACGAGCGGGGCCGGGCCGCCAAGGCGGGAATCACCGATCTTGATCGTATTTATACCGGTGAAGAGATGGTCACGCAGGATGTGATCTTTGCCGCTACGGGTGTTACCGGTGGCACGTTGCTGCCCGGCATTAAACGCACCCCAGGTTGGCGCACCACCGAGACCTTGTTGATGCGCTCAAAAACCGGGTCGGTAAGGCGGGTGATTTACAAGTCGCCGGATGTTGCTTGATTTTGGGCGATTGTTTCTGACCCGGGGCATTTGCCGCAGGTGTTGATGCCTCCGGCGGGAGTATTTTGAACAAGAAGAAATGGCTGGGGGCGCGATGGCATTTTTGGGGGTTGAGGCGTCTTTAACCGGGCGGCGCTGGGTTGGGCCAACGATTGAGGTGGAGCGGGCCTCGGAAGCGTTGGCGCAGGAAACCGGGCTGGCCGGGGCCTTGTGTCAGGTCTTGGCGCGGCGCGGTATTGTTGCCGGTGAGGCGCAGGCGTTTTTGACGCCGCAGTTGCGCGATCTGTTGCCGGATCCACATATGTTGAAGGATATGCAGGTCGCGGCGGCGCGGTTTTTGCAGGCTGTGCAAAAGGGCGAGCGGATTGCCGTGTTTGCCGATTACGATGTGGATGGGGGGACGTCCGCCGCGTTGCTGATTGATTGGGTGCGTCAGGTGGGGCGTGACGTGACGCTGTATGTGCCGGACCGGATCGAAGAGGGCTATGGTCCCAATGTGCCAGCGATGGAGATGCTGGCCCACGCGCATGATCTGATCGTCTGTGTCGATTGCGGCACGTTGAGTTTTGAGCCGATTGCCGCCGCCAAGGGCACGGATGTCATTGTACTGGATCACCATTTGGGCGCAGAGACCCTGCCCGAGGCCTTGGCCGTGGTGAACCCCAACCGGCAGGACGAGAGCGGCGATCTGGGCTATCTCTGCGCCGCTGGTGTGGTGTTTTTGATGCTGGTCGAGGTGCGTCGGCAAATGCGCGATGCCGGGGCGGCACCCGGCCCAGATCTGATGGCAATGCTGGATCTGGTGGCGCTGGCCACGGTGGCGGATGTGGCCCCGTTGATCGGGGCCAACCGGGCGCTGGTACGCCAGGGGCTAAAGGTGATGGCCAAGCGCGGGCGCCCCGGTCTGGTGGCGCTGGCGGATGTGGCAAAGATGGATACGGCGCCGTCCAGCTATCATCTGGGCTTTGTTCTGGGGCCACGGGTGAATGCGGGTGGACGCATTGGTCAGGCTGACCTTGGGGCGCGGTTGTTGTCCACTGCGTCGCCGCATGAAGCCGCCGCCATGGCCGAGCGGCTGGACCAGCTGAACGGCGAGCGGCGCGAGATCGAAGCGGCAGTGCGCGCCGCTGCCATGGATCAGGCCGAAGAGCGCGGGTTTGACGCCCCGTTGGTGTGGGCCGCCGGGGGCGGGTGGCATCCCGGGGTGGTGGGCATTGTTGCTGCCCGGCTGAAAGAGGCGGCAAACCGGCCAGCGGTGGTGATCGGGGTTCAGGACGGGGTCGGCAAGGGATCGGGGCGCTCTGTGCCCGGTATTGATCTGGGCGCGGCGATTCAACGGTTGGCCTCTGAGGGGCTGTTGGTGAAAGGTGGCGGGCACAAGATGGCGGCGGGTTTAACGGTCGAGAAATCGCAAATCGAACCGGCGATGGCACGGTTGGCGGAATTGCTGGAAAAGCAGGGGGCCGGTCAGGCAGGCCCTGCCGATCTGCGGCTGGACGGCGCATTGATGCCCGGGGCCGCCAGTGTCGAAATGATAGAGCAGATCGAACAGGCCGGTCCCTTTGGTGCCGGTGCCCCTGCCCCACGGTTTGCCCTTCCCGATATGGTGGTGCGCCACGCCCGCCGCGTGGGGGAGTCGCACCTCAAGCTAAGTCTGGGCGATGGCATGGGGGCCAACATTGATGCGATCGCCTTTGGGGCCTTTGACGGCCCCTTGGGGGCCGCCCTGAGCGAACACGGTGGCGCGCGTTTTCATCTTGCCGGGCGGCTTGAGATCAACAGTTGGAGAGGCCGCCAGCAAGTGCAGCTAAGGCTGGACGACGCGGCCCCGGCGTAAGGGCTGACAAATATTACCGCGCATTGCGATTTTAGTCTTGCGCCCTGTGCTGTGATTGCCTAATGAACCGCACACCAAGAGTGGCCCGTTCGTCTATCGGTTAGGACGCCAGGTTTTCAACCTGGAAAGAGGGGTTCGATTCCCCTACGGGCTACCATTGGTGCGTCTAAGTCATTTTCTTCATTGACTAATTAGACGGAACGGGCAGACATTCTGCCAAAGCTTCTGCCAACGCAGAACTATCCCATCAACAACCACACCACGCCCCAGTCGATCATGCCGCCCAGCACCGCCTGAACCACCAACCCGCCCCATGTGGCGCGATATGGTGGCATCTGCACCGTGATGCGCTAGGTCGGGGCGGGTGT
>NVQY01000029.1 GCA_002400675.1 Paracoccaceae bacterium
TTTGGCAAGCGCGAAGTGACCGGCATTATCGTCTCCAACACCCTAAGCAGTGGCTACCCCTTAGATAAACTTAAACCCATTACCACATGATCTCCGAGGATCGAAACGAATGCTCAAGCGTCATGTTCTGAAGCCCGGCCCCGATCCCTTTTAACCGCCCGGCGAATTCGACCTGCATCTGGTCAAATGCCTGTGGGTCGGCACCCTGAAACGAATAAATCGACTGTTTCTTGTCCCCAACCACAAAAATCGTGCGCTGGGCATCGCCGCGTGCGCCCTGCCCGCTGGTGAATTCCTGCGCCAGCTTTTCGATCACATCCCACTGCGCCGGGCTGGTATCCTGTGCCTCGTCCACCAGAATGTGGTCGATCCCGCCGTCCAGCCGGTACAACACCCAGGCCGCCACCGCCGGATCGTTCAGCAATAGACGGGCCTTGTGGATCAGGTCGTCAAAATCAAGCCAGCCGCGTTGCTGTTTTCGGTGCTCATACTCTGGCAAAAAAATCGCGGCGAACTGGTGCAGCGCCTCGGATTTCTCAGTTGCGGCAAGCCCCAATCGTTGTTGTCGTGCTGCTTCGACCCGCAGCATCAAGGGCTCAATCCGGTCCATAAGCTCAGGGATGGAAAGCCTTAATGCCTTGGTCGGAAAAGACCCTATCTTGGCGGAATATGGTTGTTTTGCACTTGCTCCGGTCAGAAACACTTTCTCCAGACGTGAAAGATCAGACACCTCACAGCATTCAATCCCGCCAAGATTATCCGCCGCCCGCTGATCCATCGTGCCGCCGGTGGCCAGAACGGCGCATAGTTGGGACAGCAAGTCCCGCTCGCCCCCTAGGAAAACAGAGCCTAACAACTGTGATTGATCGAAACCGGCTGGCAATCCGAAGACGTCCAGAATTTCGTCCCGGTTCAATGGATCGTCAAACGCATGGCGATTGCCGACAATCGCGCCGGTGAGGCTGTCGAAATCGCTGTCGGTGATGTGGCGGGCAATGGTGTCGATCACGTCTGACTGCGGCCCGTCGGCAAAATCCTCGACAATTTCGGCTCTAAGTAGGGCGGCGGCGCGGTCTTCCATCTCGGCAAACAAGGGGCTGACACGCGCCTCAAGCGGAAAACGGCGCAAAAGCGAGGCGCAGAATGAATGAATGGTCTGAATTTTTAACCCACCCGGCGTTTCCAAAGCGCGGGCAAACAGAGTGCGGGCTTGTGCCAGATGGTCGGCATCATCCGTCCGGTCCGCCCCCAATTCGCGCAGTTCGTCGGCCAACTGGCCGTCCGGCAGCATCGCCCACGCCCCTAACCGTTTGAAAAGCCGGTTTTGCATCTCGCTCGCGGCGGCCTTGGTATAGGTCAGACACAGGATATGTTGCGGCTCTACCCCGTTCAGCAACAGCCGCGCCACACGGTCGGTCAGCACCCGGGTTTTGCCCGACCCGGCATTCGCCGCCAGCCAGGTGGACGCATCCGGGCGCGCCGATTGAACCTGGCGTTCGGTGGCCTCATTTCGGGGGGTCATGTCAGATCCTCCGGTGTTGGATCGATTGTGCGATCCCATTCGCCAAATCGCGCCAAATGATCAAAATCTCCGGCATCAGCGTCTTTATGAAGCATCCTTCGGGCGGTAAACCCCTGTGCCGGATCAAGATATGCAGCAATCAAAATCCCAAGTTCGGCCCATACCTTTGTCGGGGGTTCGTCCGCCAATGGGGCCGCAACTTCTTTGAACGAACTCCCCAGACCAAGGAAAAGCGCCGCATCAACGGTGGCCGGGTCAATCCCCTTGAACCCGCCCTGTTCGGCCATTGCCGCCATCAACAACAACTGTTTGTCAAAGCTGGCTTGTTGTTTTTTCGTCGGCGGCACCCCGGTTTTATAGTCGATCAGCACCAGATTGCCGTCTTCGTCCCGGTCAATCCGGTCAGCGCGAGCGGTCAGGGTAAAGTCTATCGTGCCAAGGCGGGATTCGCCTGTAGCCTCGAACGCAAACGGGGTGAAGGCAGTGCGTCGGGCAATCTCGGCGTTCAGGAAATCGGTTGCAATCCGGTCGAGTCGTGCCAGCCAAAGCCGCCGGGCGGTGGGCCACGGCACTTTTTGCGCCAGAATGAGCCGGGACAGATCAAGGAAACCGGTTCGGGTCAGGGCGGTCGGGTCGTCAAGGCTGGTCTTGATCAGATCTTCAAGGATTTCGTGCACGGCAATGCCGCGCAACAACGCGTCCGGTTCGCGCACCAGCGGATCAAGGGGGCGCAGGCGCAGCACATGTTTGGCATAGATCGCATAAGGATCGCGGATCAACCGCTTGATTTCCGTGACCGACAGTTTCCTCGGGCGGGCAGTGACCGGCGGGCGCGGCGATGGGCGCGGCGCAGCATCGGCGTAGGCACCCGCGTCAATCGAATCGGCCCAATCCAGCCATTTTTGCCCCCGCTCGTGCATATCGGCCAGAACTTTTGGCCCCTCTTGCCCCGGCAACCCGCCCAGCAACCCGGTCAGCCGGTTGATCCAGCGCGACGCAACCGTTTCCGCATCGTCCGAACGTTTTGACCGGCTAAGCCAGACCTCGCCCGCCGCCGCAGCCTGTTGGAAATCATGCGCCGACAGCCCGATCCGTCGTTCCGGCAACAGCAAGCCAGCCAGTTTGCGCATCGGCCTGTTCAGCCACGGATCGGGACGCGCCGCCTCGGGCCAACTGCCTTCGTTCAGGCCGCCAAGGATCAACAGGTCGGTGCCCTGCACCCGCGCCTCCAAAGTGCCCCAGATCATGATGCCAGAATGGGGGGCATCGCGGTCGCGCACCTCTTCACCCGCCAGCAACGCGCCCAGCAGATCACCGAATTCGCGCGCAGTCATGTCGCCGCCATGGCTGGATTCGGCTTCTATATTCTCGATCACAGACAGGGCTTTTTGCCCGGCGTTGCGATCCCAAAGCGTGCCGCAAGCCGTCGGATCATCGCCCGCCGATATCCGTTCGGCTAGTTGGCGCAAATGGGCAACCCAGTCACCAAGCGGCCGTTTGCCGATGATGTGTTGGCCGCAAAAACTGTCACTTACCCAGTCGATCCACGCGCGCGGCACCTTCTTGTTGTCGCCGTGACGCGCAAGGCTGGCGCTGTCCGGGTAAGGCGGCACGTTGCGCCGCAGATCAAGTTCCAGATCGCGGGTGTGCAACAGGTGATCACCCCGCCCCGCCCCGTCATGGCACAGGGGATGTTTCAATAGCGTCAACAACATATCGCCACTTAACCGGCGCTGGAAAAGCCCGGCCACATGGCGCAGCAACCGACCCGGCGGTGACAGGTGCAGCGGCGTTCCCGCACTGTCATCAGGCAGGATATCCCATCGTTCCAACGCGGCACCGACCTGCCGCGTAAGCATCCGGTCCGGGGTGATCAGCGCGGCGGTTTGTCCATCCTCTGCCGATTGGCGCAGGCGCAGGGCGATGGCCAGCGCCTCTGACCGGGGCGAGGCGGCCTCAAGTAGGGTCACGCCCGCCGTGGCTTGCGCCAGATCGTTCAGGCCGGGGCCTTCGGCCATCCATGCATCGGTGACGGGGGCAGGGCGTAAAGACAGGGAAATCAACCTGTTACGCGCAGGTGATGGGGCCGGTGTGTCGGTCCAACGGCGAATGCCCGAGGGCGCAATATCCAGCGTCTGCATGATGTTAGAGAACCGGAATTGTGGGTGATCCTCTGACCCGGACGGGCCTGACAGGTGCGACCAGACCGCATCCGGCTGATCAAAATCATACCCCGGAAGGACAACAGCGCCCTGCGGCAGATTGGCCACGGCCTTCATCAACAAAAGCGTGGTTCCGCGCGACCCGGTCGATCCGGCAAGGATAACCGGGTGCTGCGGGGGCGTCGTCTCCCACCGGGCAATCAGGGTCTCAATCGCCAACCGGTGATGTGCCTGCGCGTCCAACCCCTTGGCATCGCCGGTAAATTGGTCGGCGATAGCTATAAATGCCTGCGCCCTCGCCCAGTGGCCGGACATATCTTCGACGTCCAGATCGCGGATTGCGCGCGCGCTGACGCCCTCGCCCTGCATTTCCTCCATCAGGGTGGCCAGACTGTCAGCCAGATCATATTGCGAGGCCCGCGCGGCCAAATCCGGTTGCTGATCCAGCAATCGACCGATCAGTTGCACCAGTTCCAACCGCCGGCGAAGCGGCGGGACCGGCGGCGCAATTTCACGGTTTTCCCCAAGGCCGGTCACTAACGACAGGCGTGGCAACAACCGCGCGGGGCCGGCGTCGAACAGGTCGTGCAGGCGTCTGGTCATGCGGCGCGTGTTAACGACAAGATGCACTTTGGCCCAGGCTTCGGGCGGTGACCCTGTCAGGCGGGTCTGCAACCCGTCGATCAGGGCGCGGGGGAAATCAACGCCCGGCGGCAAGGCAAAAACACGAGGGGCGGGACCGGAGTCAAACATCACCACCTGCCAGCATTTTTTCGGCCAGCGCGATACCGCTGGGGCGCCCGACATCGCACCATCGCCCCGTATATGTCACGCCAAATAGCCGTCCGTCCGCCAGCATCAGATCCCACAACACGTTCAGCGAAAAGGCGGCCTCGCGAATGCTGTTCAGCCCATCGGTTTTCACAATCTGCACCCCGCCATAGATCACCCCCGGCCCGCGACGGATACGCCCATCCGTGTCCACAGTGAAGTCTCCGCCCCCGGAATGCCCCAGCGCGCTTGCCAGCGGAACGCACATCAATAGGGCATCCATGACATCCGGATTCCACGCCCCGCGCAGCATTTCCAGCGGATTCGGACCGTGCCAGATCACATCCGGGTTCATCGTATAGACGGCACCCGGTCCCAATAACGGCAACGCCTTGCGCAACCCGCCACCGGTTTCAAGGATATCTGTTTCGTGCGACAGGATCACGCCCCGCGGGGTCAGATGATTGGCAAGCTGATCCGCATGGTAATGCAGATTGGCGACAATCCGGGTTGGATGCACGGCCCCTGCCAGCCTCAGCGCGTGGTCGATCATCGGCACGCCGGCCACGGGAATCATCGGCTTTGGCATGTCTTTGGTTAGCGCACCCATCCGGGTGCCGAAACCGGCGGCAAACAACATCAGGGATATGGGAGGATTGCTCATGCCGGGGCCAGCTTTCGTAAATTGGCGGGGGTTGGTTCGGGCAGTGTTTCAATTAGCAAAGGGGCGATTGATGACAACGCCGGATGCGACAGACCACGCATCACATGTCCCCATGTTCGCGGTATCAATTTGGCATACTGCGGCTTGCCCATACCAGTCACCAAACGGGCAAAAACCGCAAGAATTCGCAGGTTCCTCTGAAGCCCAAGCACCGCATATGCCGTGCGAAACTGCGCATCCTGCGCGCCCGAGTGGTGGATGAAATGGGCGATCATCGCGGCCTCGACATTGGCGGGGACATCACGCCTCACATCTTGCAGCAGCGATACCAGATCATACCCGGGATGCGCTAGCATCGCGTCCTGAAAGTCAATCAATCCGACTCGCGCCACGCCAGACCTTTCCGGTAGCCACAATAGGTTTTCGGCGTGGTAATCGCGCAGGATCATCACCGGAGCACCCTGCGTTGTATTGTGCAGTAATTCGGCCAGCCTGGAGCGAAATTCGTCGGTAGTACCTGATGCGCACGGGCCGGAAATGGTTTGAACCCAAGTATCAAACACAAGGCTTGCCTGTTCGGCCATGAGGTCGGGACCAAAGACCGTCAGGTCGGGCGGCGGTGCGCCGTGCAGGCAAATCAAAACATCCGTGGCGGCGGTATATAGCGTGGATTCAAGGTGGGGTGCCTTTGGGATCACCCGGGCAAACAGGGCATCGCCCAGATCTTCCTGCAACAAAAATCCGGTGCTGGGATCGTCAGAATAACTATGCGGCGCGCCTAGTCCGATGCCGTTCAGATGCCGGGCGATGGTGACAAAAGGCGTGATGCTATTGTTGCTGCCCAGCGGCGCGTCCATCAGAATCGCAGTTTCGCCGGATGGCTTGGTCAACCTCTCATACCGACGAGAAGAGGCGTCCCCCGCCAGCGTCCTTCGCCCGGCATCGCCCCACCCCGCGTTGCCCAGAAAATCGGAGGCCAGTTTTGCGCGCTCAGGTGTCATGGTCAAATTGCCCCAACAAAGCTTGCCACCGCGTCGCAGGTCCGCTCACTGTTATGTGGCGGGCTTCAGTGTCGCTTTTGTTCGTCTGAAACGCCAGTGACAATGCATCGGGTGGAGTCAACGGCCCCAGAACCTCGGGCCATTCGATCAGGCAAATGGCGGTTTCCATTGCATCGGCCAATCCCAGTTCTTCGACCTCATCCAGCGCACTTAGGCGGTAAAGGTCGGCGTGCCAAACCTCGCCACGGGTTGTGTCATAGGTTTGTACGAGGGTGAAGGTTGGCGACGGTACGTCTTCGGGTTCGTGCAAAAGCGACCAGATAAGATGACGGGCAAAATGGGTTTTCCCGGCCCCGACCGGCCCGGAAAGCAACAGGCAATCACCGGGGGTCAGCGTCGCGCCGATCTGTTCGGCAAGCCGGGCGGTTTGTTCTGCGGATTTCATAGAGAGAGTGACTTGCATGGCCCCACAATGGCTTTGCCGAGGCCGGGCTGCAAGCAGGTTCAGGCGTCTGTGGCATCCACAATCTGCGGCACTGGAAAAGGGGCACCATTGGGCGGATCAACCGGAATATTTCGGCTGAAAACCACCATGGTCGCACCGTGGCTGACCGGATACACGCCACAGCACAGGTCCAACCCGGTTTTCAGTTGTATCTTTCCCCACCATTCGGCCCGGTTTTCTTGTGTTTCGACAAAATCCCGCACCTCGCCCAAGACCGGTGACGCCTGACATTGGCCTTGCCAGGTCCGGGTGGCATCCAGAATGGCCATTTGAACAAAACTGGCCTCGGGGTCGACGTTCCACAATTTGCGATAGGCATGATTGGACGAACATAGCGCGCCATTTTCGGCAAAAACCACAATCGCGTCTTCCATTTGATCCAGCATCGACTGGCTGATCTCAAGATCCGTGCGAAAACGGCGGGTAAGGGTGATTTCGGCGGTTATATCTTCGAACAAAAATGCAACGGCCCCGTCGGGGTGCGGGCGACCGCTAACGGAATAGACCGCGCCGGATGGCAGGGTCCAGGTTTCCTGATAGCGCCCATCCGCCGCCGCCGCGACAAGATCGGCCATCTGGTGGCGCCAACTGCCGTAATTCTTGGGCTCTGGCATCATCCGGTGATCGCGCAGCCGGTCGAAAAAGGACAATAGGTTGGGGCGCGCACTTAGAAAATCCGCAGGCAAAGCGGTCAGGTCGATCAGCGCAGGATTAAACAGTGCCAGCTGCCGGTTTCGGTCAAATATAGCCAGCCCAATTGACAGTTGAGCAAAGGTCTTGGCCAAGGTCTGTACAAAGTTGCGTTGGGCAATTTCCGCATCAACCACCGCGTTGATATCAACCGCGTAACACAGATACCCGGTTTCCTGCGGTACAACCGTCACGTCGAACCACAGCTTCTTTCCGCCATTTTCCATCAGGGCGCTGGCCCGGGTTTTCTGCCCGATCGCATCTTTGGCGGATATCGAAGGAAACATCGGGCCATAGTCGTCAGGCTTGTTTGTTCCCACTTTCCGTCGCAGATCGTCATAAGCCCCGTTGCCCCAGTCCAGCTTGCAGTCCTGACCAATGTGCCACACCGGATAGGGTGCCTGACCCATCGCCATTCGCAATGTCTCAAGTTCCTTTGACACGGCCTGCGGCTGCGTTTCAGGGCGCGCGGGCGCAGGAAGGTGAACGCGGATAATGCCGTCAATCCATTCGCAAACCAGATCACCCTGAACCTTGCGGTCCTTTGCCGGAATCGTCAGATTGCCGTGTGATTGCACATCTTTGGGCGATTTGGGAAAGTCGGGAAAGGTGCCCATCAGCGCGTCGCGCAACCGGGACCAGTCAAAATCAGCAAGGTCAGTGTTCAGGAACGCCTGCCCACCGGATGAAACGTCGATAAGGTCCGGGCCGTCAAACAGGAAGACCCGATCCCGCGCACCAATCCCGCAAAGCGGTGAGGCAACAGGCCGGAAATGTCGCGGAGCCAGCCAATACACACCCAACCCCGCCGTAAGAATAGCAACACCCGCGATAAGTCCCCAGTCCGCCAGACCCAATTCCAACATGTCGTGCAGTTTCCTTTCGCGCGCTCGGGTTCCGTTTGGCCGCATCTTGGGTTGGAAATGGTTAACGTTAGCTTAACTAACGGCCAACATTAGATTTTTATCGGTTGATTGCGCCCAATTGGCGCCTCGGCGGGGTTCATCTGCGCGTCAATTTTGCTGCGTGGCCAGATCACTTCGACCAGGGCACCACGTTGATTGGGTTGTGTATATTTCATCTGTCGCGGGTCGGAGCCGTTGGCAAATTTCAACTCGGCCCCGGATCGTTCCAGCAAAGTCTTGGCGATGAACAGACCCAGCCCCATGCCTTCGTACCCGGGACGCGCGGATTCGGCGCGGCGACGGCGCATAAAAGGGTCACCAATGCGGCCAATGAAATGCGGCGGGAAACCGGGGCCGTCGTCAAGGATGCGAATCGCGATCCGGTCGTCGGCCCATATGGTTTCGATCCAGACATTGGCCTCGGCAAAATCCACCGCGTTCTGGATCAGGTTGCGCAGCCCGTGGATCACTTCTGGTTTGCGCAGGATCGAGGGCTGTTGCAGGCTGCCATCCGGCCCCGGCTTTTCAGAGAACTGAATGATTTTGCCGCGATGCATATGCGGCTCGGCGGATTCCTGAACCACCGAACTGATCGGGGCCTGACGCAGATGCAGATCGTCTTTTCCGGCCCGCCCCATGTCACGCAGGATATCGCGGCATCGGTTTGCCTGTTGGCGGATCAACTCGGCATCTTCGCGCAGTTCGGGACGGTCATCGAGTTCGTCCATCAACTCGGCGCTGGTCAGTTTGATGGTAGCCAGCGGCGTGCCCAGTTCATGCGCGGCGGCGGCAACGACTCCGCCCAGATCCGTCAGCTTTTGTTCGCGCGACAGGGCCATGTTGGTGGCGGCAACAGCGTCCGACATCGATTGAATTTCGGCACTAATCCGCAGGGAATAGGCCCCGATGAACACCGTGGCGATAACCATGGCAGCCCAGTTGCCGAACAGGAAAACATCCGGAACGCGCAGGATAAACCCCTGTTCCATCCTGAGCGGCAGAAAAAATTCCGCCAATAGCGACACCAGAACAATCGCGGTGCCACCAATGATCAGGGTCGACCGCAACCCCATCACATTGGCCGAAATGATAACCGGCCCCAACAGCAACAATGAAAACGGATTATGAAGCCCGCCGGTCAGAAACAACAGGAACCCAAGCTGTAGCAGATCGAACATTACCATCAGGAAATTTTCGTGCTCTGACAGACGTTTGTTTTCCGGAAATGCAAAGATGGCAATCAGGTTCGCCACCGCCGACGCGCCCACAGCCAGAACACACAAGGCGATTTCCAGCTGTAGATGATACATCCACACAGCCACGGTAAGGGCGGTGGCCTGACCGACGATGGCCACCCAGCGCAACAGGATCAACGTGCGAAGCCGAATCCAACTGCTGCGTTCGCGTCCCAACATGTAGGCAAAGTTCAGATCGTTCATGAGGCCCCCGGCCTGTCGATTGGTTGATTTGACCATACATTCCGCCGCGACACCCGGCCACGGGTTGTTTGACCTTTTTGACGGCGCTGATAATACTGCGACAATGGCGAATAGGTTAACCCGCCAAAGAGGAGAGAGCATGGCCAGTACCGCCCTGCAAGAGATCGGACCGGACAACTCGCTTTTACTGGTCGATGACGACGAGCCGTTTCTGCGACGGTTGGCCAAAGCCATGGAAAAACGCGGCTTTTCAGTTGAAACTGCCGGATCAGTCGCCGCCGGACGGGCGATTGCCACGGCCCGACCCCCGGCCTATGCGGTGGTTGATCTGCGGCTTGAGGACGGCAATGGGTTGGACGTGGTCGAAGTGCTGCGTGACAAACGGCCCGACAGTCGGGTTGTGGTGCTGACCGGATATGGCGCGATTGCTACGGCTGTGGCGGCGGTCAAGATCGGCGCGACCGACTATTTGTCGAAACCTGCGGACGCCACCGACATTACCAACGCGTTGCTGGCCAAGCCCGATGAGCTGCCCCCACCCCCAGAAAACCCGATGAGCGCGGATCGTGTGCGTTGGGAGCATATTCAACGGGTCTATGAACTTTGCGACCGCAATGTCAGCGAAACCGCGCGGCGCCTGAACATGCACCGCAGAACGCTGCAACGCATCCTTGCCAAACGCAGCCCGCGCTAGACCCGAATTGCGATGAAAGCCCGTCAGGGCTTGAAGAGCCGGTTACCCCATCTGCGCCATCAGGTCGGCATGACGGGCGGTAAAGGCGGTTCGCACCTCGACCGGGGGGCGCAGCGTTATGGTCAGATCGCGCAGAATCCCAACATCCGGCTTGCCAAACAGCTTGTCAGCCTCGGCTTTTGAAAACCCGGCGATTTGGGTGGCTTCCATCCAGGCGCTGATCGTGTCGGCCTTTTTGATTTGCTTCTTGATCGTTGCCGGTATCACCGCAGGCAGCCCAAACCGCAGATGGATCGCCGCCGTCAAACGATCATCCAATGCGCCATAGCCCGGACCCACAGCCGATTTGACCGGCGAAATCATGTCACCGATCACATATTCCGGGGCATCATGCAGCAATGCGGCCATGCGCCACCTGATCGCCGTTGCTGGGGCGATGCGGGTAAAAAGAGACTCTACCAAAAGGGAATGCTCGGCCACGGAATAGGCAAAATCCCCTAACGTCTGGCCATTCCAGCGGGCGACAAAGGCCAACCCATGCGCGATATCCTCGATCTCGATGTCCATCGGCGTCGGGTCCAACAGGTCCAGCCGGCGACCTGAAAGCATCCTTTGCCATGCGCGGGGGTGTTTCATATCAATGTCCGGCCTCTGGTGTTTCCTGTTTCCCCTGTTTGCCAAAGCCAGACGGATTTATCTAGGGTCAGAACCCTAGTTTGGCGACACCGACCTGTTGTAATCGCACAGCAGTCCAAACTGCCCTGCCTTTATTCTGCCACATTCCTGTCGCAAGCTGAAACCACTCCGAACCACTGCTGCCAAACCGGTCATTCAGGTCTGCCAACCGGCACCTTTGGACGAATTGCGCTGGCGTGGTTGGGAACTTAGGTCGAGGGGGGCGCGTCTCTCCTCCCTGCGCGCTCTCCTCTGACTTATTGCTGCGATTGGGGATAGTGGAATGCCATGTCAGGCCGCCCGATTCCGACTAAAAACCCAATGGTGCGAAAATGTTCTGATGCGGGCCTTCTCGCAGGAATGTTTAGAATGTTTCAGCGTAGATATATGGCTCTAGTAAGGGTGTTAGCCGCAGAATGCGCGTTGGAATCCATCGTGACAAACCCTGTTTCACAAACAATCGCGCACGGCTTTGTGCCCTATTGTCACTCGCACAGACGCGCCATGATACCTATATTTGAAATATGACTATCAAACCCGGGTGCCTGCATCCGACTGGATCGGACACCCTCCAAACCCAAGGAGAGTATCATGTTCAAACGTCTCATTTCCACGGCATTGATCTTTGGCACGGCCGCGATGGCCCCGCCGGCAATGGCACAATCCCTCGCCTGCATGCCGCGCACATCGCTGGTGCAAAGCCTTGCGGACCGGCACGGCGAACGCCTGACCGGTGGTGGGCTAAGAAGCACCACGCAGGTTGTCGAGATCTGGAGTTCTGACAAAACCGGTAGCTTTACCGTGTTTGTCTCGCGCGCTGACGGCATTTCCTGCGTCATCGCGACGGGGCAGAACTGGCAGAACTCTGCCCCCAAGGTCGTCCCTGATGGGGTGGCCGGGTAGACCTGCCAGTAGGCGGTGCCGGACCAATCCCCCCAGAGGTCCGGCACCGTTGTCAGTTGCGGGCCGGCGTTAGTTCAGAACCGAAAACGCAATCCGGCGGTTCTTGGCCTTGTTGGCCGAAGAGGTGTTGGGTTGCAACGGTTGTGCCTCGCCATAGCCGACGATCTTCATCCGTTCAGCGGCGATTCCCTTGTTCTTAAGGTACCGACCCACCGACGCCGCGCGCTTTTCGCTAAGCCGTTGGTTGAAATTGGCGGACCCATCCGAATCGGTATGCCCGGCGATTTCGATCTGAAGATCAGGGCAGCGATTGACGATATCGTACAGGTTATCCAGCAACGGGCGGCTTTTATGCGCCAAACGCGCGCTTCCGGCGGAAAAGTAAATGTTTCCGGTCTGCGACAGGATTTCAAACCGACCAACGCAGGCGGCCCGATCAAGGTTCCCTTTGGTTTCAAGCGCGCCAGTCCCGGGGGCAACGGTTTGCGCTGTTGTGGCCAGAACCGGCGGCGTTCCGGGGCTGGAGCGATCAAACACAAAATCGAAATTAACGATGCCCAACGGCACAATCGTCACATTCGCCGCCTCTTGCAGTTTCTCTTGTCCGCCATCCAGATTCCAATCGGTCAGCGTCAGGGCGATGGGCGTTATGGTCGATACAGTGACCTGATCATTGTTGATCAGGGTTATCGCCACTTCGGCAGTCTTGGTAAGGGTAATGCCATGCAACGACAGCGTATATTCCAGATTGACCAATTTGCGTCGGGTCTTGTGCAGGTCCATCAACACGTTCGGGTCAAGTTGAACGGTGATGGTTGCCTCTGGATAAAGGAAGGTTTCAAAGAACAGGAACCGCATGCGCACATTGCGCAGATCAACCTTGGTATCAACCGAATCCATCAACACCCTGATCTGCGCCTTTCCATCTTCGGTAATCAGCCCACTTATCGTGGCAAACGAACTGATTTCCGCCTTGTTGCCCTTTTTGACCGACATAAACCGCAGCGCAGACGCGTCGGTGTTCAGGGTCCAGCCATTTTCGAACGGATCAGCACTCTGCGCCGAGGCGGGCGCAGACATCAGACCGACAAACAGAAAGAGCAGCGCAAGAACACAATAATGACGGTTTGAAATGCGTATCATGATATCTCCTTAATATGGTAGTTTAGCTATAAATTCGTTGTATCTTTCACCTGACCCTAACAGCAAACTTGCGTCGCGGAACGAGAAAAGCGATAGTTTCCGTTAATAGCGCAGACATTTGCCATCAAACAAAACAACTTTTCGCAAACCCGATGGGCCCGAAGCCGGACTCCCCCCGGATCTGTTGACCAACAAGCAGGATGAATTTTTGTCGCACATTATCAAAGTTTTAGCCATCATCGCCGCGTTTGCGGCCACGGCTGTCACCGCCGAGGAACGGCTGGCGCTGGTTGTCGGCAATTCGGTCTATGGCACGGTGCCGTCGCTGGACAATCCGGCAAATGACGCACGGCTGATGGCGACCACGTTGGAATCACAAGGATTCGATGTGACGCTGCTGATCGACAGCAATCAGGTTGAAATGAAACGGGGCATTGCCCAGTTCGGGCGTAACCTGCGCAAGGCCGGGAACGATGCGACGGGGCTGTTTTACTACGCGGGCCATGGCGTTCAGTACTTTGGCAGCAACTATCTGTTGCCGACTGACGTCGCGCTGGACGATGCTGCCGATCTTGATCTGGTGGCCGTGGATGCGCAATCGGTGCTGCGCCAGATGTATTCGGCCCGCAACAAGACCAATGTCTTTATTCTTGATGCCTGCCGCAACAACCCGTTCTCTAACGTCCCGGATTTCAACGATACCGGTCTGGCGGAAATGCAGGCCCCAACCGGAACCTTTCTAAGCTATGCCACCGCCCCCGGTGGCGTTGCGTTGGATGGGCTGGACGGCAACAGTCCCTTTACCCAGGCCGTCGCTCGCCAGATGAGCCAGCCGGGCCAGCTGATCGAACAGATGTTCAAACAGGTCCGTGTCGAGGTGCTGGAAAAGACCGACGGCCAGCAAACCCCTTGGGATTCGTCGTCGCTAACGGGTGATTTCCGGTTTGCGCAGGCAACGATCCTTAGTGCCGAAGAACTCGAAGCGCGCCAGTTGTGGAATTCCGTACAAGCCTCGCGTGATCCGGTGCAGATCATGTTGTTCCTGCGTGGCTATCCCGATAGCGCACTGGCGGACGAAGCACATAAATTACTGGCCGAGGTGATGGAACAGGAATTGGCCGGCAACGCGCCCGCCACCCCAAAACCAGCCCCCCAAGGCCCGTCCGAGACTGAACAAAAAATGTTCGAGGCCGCGCAGGCCGACCCAAGCATCGCCAGCTATCAGGCCTACTTGCAAATGTTCCCCTCAGGTACATTTGCAGAATTCGCGGCGCAGGAATTGGTCGCGCTGGAAAAGAACACCTCAACCGACCCCATCGGTACCGGCATCCCCGAGAAAAAGCCGGCTGAGGTCGCAGATACCGCGCCTGCAAACCCGCCATCCGGGGGCGATGTCATCACCTTTACGCAGGCGCTGATCTCGGACGTACCAGGGGTTTCAGGCCGCTCGATTGCCGAGTTGATCAAATCTTCGCCAATCTACCCGCCCATACAGGGATTGCCCGAATCCTATTGGAAAGACCAAAAGTGCAGCAACTGTCATCAATGGACCCAGGACCGGATCTGCACCCAAGCCAACACCTATCTTAGCCTGAACATGCAGCGATCCCTGACCAAACAGCACCCCTTTGGCGGCGCGTTAAAACGGAACCTGAAAAACTGGGCGGCGGCCGGGTGTCCGAAATAGGTCAGCGCTCAGCAGTTGAAACAAAGAAATAAACCCATTCGCCTTTGAAATCCGGGTTAAGTTCGCGCGCCTTGGCAACCTGTTCTTTCAGCCATTCCAGATAGGGCGCTGCGGGTTCCTGAATCGGGCGCAACCCGTCATAAAGCTGCTCTGATGTTGCAAAAGCCACGGCAATTTCCTGACCATAGGGCGGCCCAATCACCAACTTGATACCGGACTCCTCCATTGTCCTCGCCCCGATCTTCTGCACGGCCTGCGCTTCGGCCTGTCGCAAAGGCGCATATTCGTTTGGCTCTAGGTGCAGCACATTGCCAGCGGCATCAAAGTAATCAAGATAAATATAGGCGGCATAATCCGGTGCAGTCATATCCAGCGACAACAGGTCTCCCTTGGCGAATGTGAACACGCGCGCCTGCGCATCTTCGCCGATCACCAGCGGATTGGTGATCTGATCGGTGGATTGCGGCAACCCAACCCCGGCGATCCCCGACAACGCGCCGCATTGGGGGCGGGGCAGGATCAGGATATTGTCCGACACCGTTATATTCGCCCCCATTTGCGTCCGCAGGGCGGCCAGAACCGGCGCGCGCAAATCATTATCCGGAATGTGGCCGTTGACCTGCAAAGTGGCTGTCTCAGGGTCGAACATCACCTGCATCCGCGAACACGGCACCTGCGCCAACAACCCGGTAACCCCATCGCGCAACTGATCCCCCGTCGCGGCAATATCGCCCGGTTGCATAAAGCTTTGAAACGCGGCGATAGACACCGGATCAACGTCCCCTTCCGCCCCAGAAAACGCCAGCGCCGCCTTTAGCTTTTGCGCGTCAGGCGTGGCGGGCCGAACCTGCGCGGCGTCCACCTGTTGTGCGGGGGCATCCAAAGGTCGGGGCGTCGCCGCCGGAACATCATCGCGTGGTGCCTGAGACTGCGCCAGCGCGGCCCCCATCGGCACAGCGGTCTGAATAATGGCCACCGCAGGCTGAGCGGTTGACAGGATTGCCGACAAAGGCACAGCAGCGGCTGTTACCGTGGCAACCGGTAAGGCAGCAGGGCGCGCAGATTGTGACCGCATCACAGCGGCCAGAGGGGTAGGTTTTGGCACTTTGACCCCTATTAGTGTCTTTGCACTAACCTGCGCCGACTCGATCTGTTGGCCCGTTTGTTGTGACAGTGCCAACTTTTCAGATGCCGGAGCGGCAGTAGTGACGCGAGAAGCGACGGCAGCAGCAGGGGCGATGTGCGCCGTTGTGGGTTCAGATTGGCGAAGGGCGGCGGGTGTGGTTTCAACCTGCGCAAGCGGCGTGGCCCCCTGCCGTATTTCGGCGGCTGTGGTTGGTTTGGCAACATCCGGGCGCACAGGTTCCCCAACGGCCTGTGTCACCTTCGCCTTTGATTCCGGAATCGCGCCCGCATCCAACGCGGCCCCTTCCGGCGTGTCGGCCTTTGCCTGCTGGCTCCGGGGCGCTTGCTCCACGGCCTTTGTCCGGTCTAGTTGATAGGCTTGCACTTCCAACTCGCTGGTGGGCATGGGCTGCTTGGTAATCGGGTCAGGTTGAATAGCGATCAACAGGACGGCCAGAATGGCAAAATGCGCGATAATCGACCCTAAAAGACCAAAAATCCATGTGGCGGCGCGCGGCTTCATGGCTCAGGCGTGGGGGTGACGACCAGAACCACATCCCGCACACCGATGCCCTCGGCCCAGCCCACCAGTGGCAGAACATGGCGCAACTCCGCGTCCCGATGGGCATTGATCCGCACCCGCAACCCGTCATCACTTGCCAGCATCGCCGCCAGTGCCGTTTCCAACGCGCTGCGCGTCATCGCGATCCCGTCCAGCGCCAATGCACCGTCCTGAGACACCGCCACAGTGGCCCCGCCCGCAGGCATGTCGCGACCGGATTGGGCGATCGGCGGGGCGACGTCAAACGGGGCTGTGGCATCCATTCGGCCAATCAACATGAAGAACACCAACAGGAAAAACACCACGTCGATCAACGCGATGATGGTTTCCGACGGGGGGTCCTGACGACGCCGGGTAAGTTTCATGGGCGTGCCTGCAACCGGATGACCCGCAGGCGCACAACCCCAGCCCGCGTTGCCACATCCAGCACGGTGATCAACCCTTGGGTTTTCGCCGCCCCCGATGGCAAAACCATCACTTGCGTCAGCGGTTCCTGTTCCAGACGTTGGCGCAACAAAGTTTCAAGATCGCCGTCAGAGATCACCTGTCCGCGAATGACCGGCACGCCGTCCGCCCCCAGACGGATCATGATCGTAGCTGCCGACGGGGACTCAGTTGCCGGGGCCTGTGCCTGATCCTGCTGGCGCACCGCCGGGATCATGTCAAGGTTCAGGTAGGTAGACGTGACCATGAAAAACACCAACAGGATCAACATGACATCAATCATCGGCACCAGCGAAATCAAGGCACGGGCGCGAGGCGGTCTTGTCAGTGTCAGGCTGGCCATTGGCCTGTCCTTTCCGCTCTAAATCGGTGGATTCTCATCAATCAACAGCAATTCACCCACCGCGCTTTCGATCATCTGCGCCGAACTCTCGATGCGCCCCGCCAACAGGCTGGCACCAACGGCGGCGGGGATCGCCACCAACAAACCAACGGCAGTGGTCAGCAATGCCTGCCAGATGCCCCCGGCCAACACGGACGCGTTGGCGGCCCCTTCGGCCATCTCAAGTTCCTGAAACGATTGGATCATGCCCAAAACCGTGCCTAACAAGCCCAAAAGCGGGGAAATCATCGCAATCAACTCCAACACCCGGATCAGATTGTTCATCGAGGCAAGTTCCTCGTTGCCGCGTCGGGTCAGCTCGGCCTCCAACCGTGGTCCGCGAAAACCCTTGGCAAGCGCATTCATCGCATAAGAAATTATCCGGTCAGCCGGGGACTTTCCGGCCTCCACAGCGGCTTTGGCACCATGTTTGTCGCCGGATTTCCATTGCTCGAACGCGCCGGCGCGCAAGGCCACACCGGACCGGCAATTCCACAACTGCAAGGCTTTGGCGACGATCAGCGCCCAGGAAATCAGCGATAGGACCGCCAGAACGGCAATGATCGGCCCCCCGGTGCCCAAGGCTTGCCAAGACGACGGCATGGCCTATTTCACCAACGCGGCAGAGGTCTTGCTGTTCAGATCAAGGATCGGAAAACAATCCATCTCGTCAGCATTCTGCGGTCTGCAAGAGGTCAGTTCATGCAGCAGGATCTCCGAAATCCCCGCGCAAGAGGTTTCCGGTATCTCAAACAGTTTCAACGTGGTGCGCGAAACCGGCAAAGGTGCGGCATCTATCGCCAAAAGCCGATCAATCACGCCGTTAGTGTCTAATATCGCCAGTGACATTTCAAACCCGGCAAAGCTTTGGTCGGTTTGGTTTCGAAACAAAAAGAACGCGCGACACCCGCCGCCGTCGATTTCCTCGAACTTGTTCAGCTCGACCAGAAGACGACCGGGTTCGGCCATCAGCGGCATGGCCGTTACGGCAGCAATGGCAACGCCACCTATCAGGGATTTTAGCAGAGTCATTCGTTCCTCCGGATGGAATGCGGCGGGAATTGCCGCGGATTGGGCATTAGGCGTTCAGCACCGCGCTAACTTCTTGCAACGCGTTCAGGGCGGTTGCGCGGATGTTGGTGTCGACAAACCCGTTCTTGTCGACCGCCATGAAGAAATCAGTGTCTAATACGCCGCGATACTGTTCAACTATCTTTTGTGCTGCGGATTTCAGACCGTCGCTTTGGTTCGAATCAGAAGCCTCGGACAAGCGCCCCAAGGCGGTTTCCAGCGTCGAATCCAACCCGTCGAGATAGTCGAGCAGAACAGAGGATTTTGCCTGAACCTCTTCCAGCCCCTGTTCGTCGCTGGTCGCTTTGTCGATGGCAGATTTCAACCCCTCAAGGTCGCGGAGCATTCCTGCGCGGGTGTTGATCCATGCCTGACGTGATTTGGCAAAGGGATCTGATGTCGCCGGTTTCGATGCTTTGGTCCGCGCCTCTTTGACCAATCCGGCGGTAAGGGCGACGGCGGACATCGCCTTGTCATAGTTTCCGGCAGCGGCTTGTTTCCGGGCAAAGTCAAAAGCCTGTTTGATGGAACCAAGATCGCCTGTCCCGGCTTGCATCAATTTGGCGATGGCCTCTTGCAACTTGGTCTCTGCCCCTGCCCAACTCGCGGCCTTCTGCGGTTGGTTGGCGGGGTTTGCCGTGCCCGTCCGTTTTTCGACCGCTTGCGTGATGCGCGCAATCAGAACATCAGCCGCTTTCAGGTTGTTTGCGTCCAACAGAGCAGTCACCCGGGCCAAGGCATCCGACAGCTTTTTGCCCGCAGGTCCGGCAATGCCTTTGACCTTTTCCTGAAGGGCGCTGACCGCGTCCAACTGGGCTGGTGGGGCCTGTTCTTGCGGCTCTGCCACAGGGGTTGGGGCAGGATCAGGCGCGGCGGCGGCGCGTTGTTGCTGTTTGGATATGGCGGCCTCAACGGCGGCGATGGTCCGTTCGGCACCTTGCAGATCACCGGATTTGATCTGGGCAATGGCGCGGGCTTTTGCCTGTGGAGCTGTTGGCCTGCAACCTGGATCAGGGCCAGCCGGGGTTCCCCGCGACC
>NVQY01000030.1 GCA_002400675.1 Paracoccaceae bacterium
GGTGGCGACGCTTGGTCTGGTGCTGGCCGCGCTGGTTGGTGGGCCGGTCGCCAAGTATCTGGTGGAAAAACATAATCTGACCCCATCGCGCCCGGATGAGGCCCACACCATTGGCCTGCCAGAGGACAAGGCAAAACCGGCGCAGGACATTGACCATCTGGCAGTGATGCGGGTGATGTTGCACCTCAATCTGGCGATCGTTGCTGGATACCTTGTCAACGACGTGATCGCGGCGGCGGGGCTGAAACTGCCGCTGTTCGTGCCCAGTCTGATTGCCGCGATCGTGCTGGCCAACTTGCGCACGCTGATCTTTCCCAAGGCCCCACCGGTCACTGGCACGCCTGCTCTGGCGCTGATTTCGGAATTTTCGCTGGGCGCGTTTCTGGCCATGTCATTGATGAGCCTGCAATTATGGACCATCGCCGATCTTGGCCCGGCCATTGTCACCATCCTGACGGCGCAAACCCTGTTCACCGTGGTTTTTGTGATCTTCGTGCTGTTTCCGGTCATGGGGCGTGGATACCGTGCCGCCGTTCTGGCCGCTGGTTTCGGAGGCTTCGCCCTGGGGGCCACCCCCACCGCCGTCGCCAATATGACGGCCGTGACCAAACGCTATGGCCCATCGCCTATTGCCTTTATCGTGCTGCCCTTGGTATCCGCTTTCTTTGTCGATATCGCCAATGCCATCGTCATTCAGACGATTGTAAATTTCTGAGGACCCGTCATGCCCGATCTGCTGATTGAACTGTTTTCCGAAGAAATCCCAGCGCGGATGCAGACTCGCGCCGCGCAGGACCTGAAGAAACGCGTGACCGACGGTCTGGTCGAGGCCGGGCTAACCTACAGCGGGGCCGTTGGCCTGTCCACGCCGCGTCGTTTGACGCTGGCCGTTGAGGGCATGTTGGCCGAAACGCCCACCCTGCGCGAAGAGCGCAAAGGCCCCAAGGTCGGTGCCCCCGACAAGGCCGTCGAAGGGTTTGCGCGTGGCGCGGGTGTCGCGCGTGATCAGCTAGAGGAACGCGAAACTCCCAAGGGTCTGTTCCATTTCGCAACCATCGAGAAGGCCGGCCAACCCGCCGCCGAGATTGTGGCGCAAGTGCTGGAAAAAGTGATCCGCAATTTCCCGTGGCCCAAGTCGATGCGCTGGGGTGCCGGGTCCTTGCGCTGGGTGCGTCCTTTGCAGTCGATCTTGTGTATCTTAAGCGACGAGGCCGGGGCCACCGTGGTGCCGCTGGACATCGACGGGATTGTCGCGGGTGACAGCACCGAAGGCCACAGGTTCATGTCTCCGGGGCGGTTTTCTGTTGTGTCTTTCGAGGATTACGAGGCAAAGCTAAAGCGTGCCAATGTGGTGTTGTCGGCGCAGGAACGCGCCGATCATATCTGGGCAGACGCCACAAATCTGGCCTTTGCCGCCGGGTTGGAACTGGTCGAGGACAAGGGCTTGCTGGCCGAGGTTGCCGGATTGGTGGAATGGCCTGTGGTGTTGATGGGGCGGATCGGCGCGGATTATCTGGGGTTGCCGCCGGAAGTGCTGCAAACCTCCATGCGCGAACATCAAAAGTTCTTTTCTGTACGTGACAAGGGTGGGCAGATTGTCCGTTTTGTAACAGTCGCCAACCGGGAAACCGCCGATAGCGGCGCGACCATTCTGGCGGGCAATGAAAAGGTTCTGTCGGCCCGTCTGGCCGATGCGCGGTTCTTTTGGGACAATGACCTGAAAGTGGCGCAAGATGACATGAGCATATGGGCGCAAGCGCTTGAGAATGTGACGTTTCATAACAAGCTAGGCTCGCAGGGGGATCGTATCCGACGCATCACTTCTTTGTCGCGGGAACTGGCGGTCGTAACCGGCGCGGACGCGGATCAGGCAGAAGTGGCGGCGGGGCTGGCCAAGGCCGACCTGTCGTCGCAGATGGTCTATGAATTCCCGGAACTTCAAGGGCTTATGGGGCGTTACTACATCAAAGCATCAGGTTTGGATGCGGCGATTGCCGCCGTTGCGCAGGAACATTATTCGCCGCTTGGGCCGTCGGATGATGTGCCAACCGCGCCTTTGTCGGTGACGGTGGCCTTGGCGGATAAGCTGGACACGCTGACCGGGTTTTGGGCGATTGATGAAAAGCCCACAGGGTCGAAGGATCCGTTTGCTTTGCGGCGTGCGGCGCTGGGGGTGATCCGGTTGATTGTCACCAATGAGCTGCGTTTGCCGTTGGATCAGCATCTGGACAGTCAGTTGTTGCGCCACAAGATCCACCTGAACGGCGACGCCTCCGAAGGCGATTTGGCGGCCTTGGCTGATCTGTTGAAGGAAATCGCCGATCACGGCGTGTTTGGGGCTGCGTTCAAGGTGGTTTGGGAAAAGCTGCACAAAGACGATGCGCCCAAAGAGGGGCTTTTGCATTCGATGGGCAGTCTTGTTCCGGACATGTCGAGCGATCTTTTGTCTTTCATTCATGACCGCCTCAAGGTGTACCTGCGCGACGAGGGCATCCGCCACGACATCATCGACGCCTGCATCGCCATGGATGGGAACGACGACCTGAACCTGCTGGTCAAACGCGCCCGCGCGCTGGCATCGGCACTGGACACCGAAGACGGAGCCAATCTGGTGCAGGGCTTCAAACGGGCAAACAACATCCTGACGCAGGCCGAAGAAAAGGACGGCGTCGAATATTCCTACGGTGCCGATGTGAAATACGCCGAGACCGACAGCGAAAAGGCGCTGTTTGCCGCGCTGGAGCTGCTTGAGCCGCGCATTCAAACCGCCCTGAAGGCCGAGGATTTCACCACCGCCGTCACCGAAATGGCCGCTCTGCGGCCAGCCATCGACGCATTCTTTGAGGATGTGAAAGTCAACGCCGACAGCGAAGTCCTGCGCCGCAACCGGTTGAACCTGCTTAGCCAGATCCGCAAGACCTGCGGGCAGGTGGCCGATTTGACACGAATTGAAGGGTAGGGTGGGTGAAACCCACGCGGCGCGCCGTTTGATCCTTGCGCGGGAACTGCCAATAGGCGTGCTGCCCTCTTGCGTTGATCTGCTTCCTGCCTATGCTGCGCTTGCAGCAATGACACAGGTGCCGCAGTGCAGAACAACCCACACACCACCCTGATCACACCGGACGCGCCGGTCGATGCCGGCACCCATGGCGGGCGGGCCAAATGCCTGCAACGTCTGGTCCGGCTTGACCTGCCGGTGCCGCGCACAGTCGCGCTTTCGTTTGACGCCGTTCAGCGGCTGGCAAATGGCGACATGCCCGACGTCGAGGCCATCGTCAGCCAGTTCAAGCCAGATACGCTGCTCTGCGTGCGCCCGTCGTCCGAGGACCCGGATTGGGGCGGGCCGGGGGCGATCCTGAATATCGGCATGAACGACGCGCGGTTTGTCGAGCTTAGCGATCAGATGGGGGCAGAGGCGGCCGGTGCCTTGTACCTGCGCTTTGTGCAATCTTACGCTACCCATGTGGCCCGGCTGGATCCGGACGAATTTGATCCCGTGGGCGAGGATGGGGCGCAGACCTTGTCGCAGACCCTGCACGCCTACGAGGAAGAAGCGGACGAGCCGTTTCCCCAGGACCCGGCGCAACAGCTGGCCGGGGTTCTCAGGTCGATGGCGCGGGCCTGGACCGGCACCAGCGCGCGCCTGTTGCGTCAGGCCAAGGGCGCGCCGGCGGACGCTGGGCTGGGCCTTGTCGTGCAGGAGATGAYTCTGGGGCTGGGCACGGGCGAATGTGGCTCGGGCGTGTTGCAACTGGTTGATACCACAACTGGTTTACCGCAGATCACCGGGCGATACCTGAGTCAAAGTCAGGGGCGTGACGCCCTTGGGGCCGGGGCGCGCGCGCTGTTTCTGGAAAGTGACGAACGCGGCGGCGCGTTAGAGGATCTGGCCCCAGAGGCGTTTGCCGCGCTCAAGGCCCACGCCGCGCAGATGCGCGTAAAGCTGCGCGAGGAAATGCAGGTCGAATTTGTGATCGAAGGCGGCATGGTGCACCTTCTGGACGGGGTGCGCGTGGCGCGCGGGTCACGCGCGGCGGTACGCATTGCCGTGCGGCTGGCCGAGGACGGCATCATCACTGAACAAGAGGCGGTGATGCGGATCGAGCCGCATTCGCTGAATGAACTGCTGCACCGTCAGATTGGGCCAGATGCGGAACGTGACATCCTGGCTACTGGCATCGGTGCCAGCCCGGGTGCCGCGACCGGGCGGATCGTGTTCACCGCCGCCGATGCTCAGGCCAGTGCGTCCCGCAGCGAACCCTGCGTGCTGGTGCGTCGTGAAACCTCACCCGAGGATATTCGCGGCATGCACGCGGCTGTGGCCGTTCTGACCGAACGTGGTGGCGTGACCAGCCACGCGGCGGTGATCGGGCGCGGCATGGGCTTGCCGTGCATTGTCGGCGTGTCCTCGATGCGGTTCCAGACCCGCAAACGTCAGATCATCGCGCCCGATGGCCGGGTGCTGAAGGCGGGCGACGTTATCACCATCGACGGCACATCGGGGCAGGTTCTGGCCGGGCAACCGGCGATGCAAGAGGCCGCGCTGGACGACGCATTCCAAACCCTGATGAGCTGGGCCGACGCCGCGCGCGACATCGGCATCCGCGCCAATGCCGACACGCCCGCCGATGCGCTGACGGCGCGCAATTTCGACGCGCAGGGCATCGGGCTGTGCCGCACCGAACATATGTTCTTTGATCCCGGTCGTCTGACCGTGATGCGCGAAATGATCTTTGCCGAAACAAGTCAGGGCCGCGCGGCAGTGCTGGAACGGCTGTTGCCGATGCAACGCGAAGATTTCACCCAGTTGTTTTCGATCATGCAGGGCAAACCGGTCTGCATCCGCCTGTTCGACCCGCCCCTGCATGAATTCCTGCCCACCTCGCGGTCGGGCCAGCGCGAACTGGCTGAGGCCCTGAACCTGCCGGTCAGCGATGTGACCCGCCGGGTCGAGGCGATGGGTGAATACAATCCGATGCTGGGTCTGCGCGGCGTGCGCCTTGGTGTGACTGTCCCCGAGATCTACGACATGCAGGCCCGCGCCATTTTTGAGGCCGCCCTTGAGGCCAGCACACCGGAAATCCCGGTGGTGCCGGAAATCATGATCCCGCTGGTCAGTGCGAAACGCGAAGTGGAACTGGTCAAGGCCCGCATTGATGCGGTCGCCGCGGCGGTGAAATCCGAATCCGGGCAGGATTTCGAGTTTCGCCTTGGGGTGATGGTGGAAACTCCGCGCGCGGCGCTGCGGGCGCATGAAATTGCGCCCCATTGCGCATTTCTCAGCTTTGGCACCAATGACCTCACGCAGATGACCTATGGGCTGTCGCGCGACGACGCCGGGCGGTTCATGTCCGATTACGTGCGCCAGGGCGTGTTCCCCGAGGATCCGTTTCATGTGCTTGACACGGAAGGGGTAGGTGAGCTGCTGAAACTGGGGGCGGAACGGGGGCGTCGTGCGAACAAGGGAATCACCCTGTCGATCTGTGGCGAACATGGGGGAAATCCCGAATCAATTGCCTTTTGCCGCGATGCCGGGTTCGACTATGTATCGTGTTCGCCGTTTCGCGTTCCCGTGGCCCGGTTGGCGGCGGCGCAATTGGCGATTTCCCACAAGATCGACACCTGAACGCGGGAAACAATCAATATGTGGTGGCTGGGCTGGCATTGATCCTAAGCCGGGAAATTGCCAACGACTTGAAATAACGGCAGGAATCTAGTTGCCATTTACCTTAAACTGGACCTTTGCCGTGGTTTGCGCTAAATCGCCGTGGAGGCCTGTCGTGTCAGGCGTTGGTACAGCTGTGCCATCTGGGGGTGAAATGAAACGTTTTCTGGTCGTTGCCGCGGTCCTGCTGACTGCTTTGAGTCCGGTCCCGCTTGTCGCTGAACCATCTGACGGTGATGCGCTGCGGGGCACGCAAAATGCCAACCTGAATAGTGGGAAAAACGCCGGTCAAGGGGCCGACAACAATGTTGCAGGCCGGTATCTGAAAACCATCCTGTCCAATGTGGGATTGCTGCGCAAACCCGAGCCGGTCAAAGTCAGTTTCAGCCGCGAATGGATCGAGAAACAGCCGCAGGCGACCGGCGATGAACAGTGGAGCTGTCTGTCGGAAGCCTTGTATTTCGAAGCGCGCGGCGAAACGGTCAAAGGACAGTTTGCGGTGGCCGAAGTGATCATGAACCGGGTCAACAGCCCCCGGTTTCCCGAAACACCGTGTGGGGTGATCAAACAGGGCACTGGGCGGAAATTCCAATGCCAGTTCACCTATACCTGTGATGGGCGAACCGACGCGATTTCCGAGAAACAGGCCTATGAACGGGTGGCAAAAGTCGCCCGCGCAACACTGGACGAGGCCGAAGGGGTTGGCAGTCTGACGGATGGCGCGACGTATTATCATACGACCGCAGTGCGTCCGGTGTGGGCCCGGAAGTTCAAGAAGACGGCACAGATCGGCGTGCATTTGTTCTATCGCAAGAACTATAGAACGGCGCAGAGCGAGTAAGCTTGTTCACCGGGCACCCACTTTGAATGCAGGCGCGCGCCAAAAATTTTTAAGCAAAAATTTTGAGAAAATTCGCGAATTTTCTTGCCCCGGGATAGAGGGTGCCGCCAAGAAACCTCAAGGTTTCCCATGCCTGTGTCGTTTTGTATTGCTGGTACGCCGCGTGCGGGGCTGTTAGACAGGCACGCGTGCGCCACCTTGCGTCTGACCTTGTGCGAAACCACCCTGACTCCACTCTGCCCGAATCGACCCAGAAAGAAGCCCCGCTCATGAGTTCTGAAATCCGCCACGCATTTGCGCATCCGTCCGAACGTGCTGCTGCCACCGAGTTGGCTGGTCCGCTGGACCGTATTTCCCTGCGCGACCATGTGGTCGAAGTGGAAATCGGTGCGTTTCAGGCCGAACGCGGCACCACCCAGCGCATTTGTTTCAATGTCGTGGTTGAAGTGCAGCCTTTGACCGGCCCGGTTGATGACGATGTTGACCGGATCCTCAGTTATGACCGCGTGACCGAGGCGATCACTTTTGCGCTGGCCGAGGACCGTCTGAACCTGCTGGAAACACTGGCGGAACGGGTGGCGGATCGAATTCTGGCCGAACCGCAGGCGGTGCGCGCCTTTGTGCGGATCGAAAAACTGGATCGTGGCCCCGGTGCCCTTGGGGTCGAGATCGTGCGGGTCAGCGATCACGTCGCGCATGATCCTGTGGACGAAGATCGGCCACATCCGCGCCTGATGTACCTGTCAAATGCGGCGATTTCCTCTGCCAACCTGAGCCACTGGATCGACCAGATGGCACAACGCGCGCGGCCTTTGATCCTGTGCGTCGGGGCGTCGGATGCGGGTGCGCCGCAAACCGGGCACGCGATGACTCAGCGTCGTGTCGATCTGTTGGCGATTGAACAGAACGCCTGGAAACTGGCGGCGCGCGATCCGCGCTGTGTGGTGGTGTCGACGCGGACCGAACTCGACTGGGCGATGAAGAACGGCCAAATTTCGGTCTGGGCCCCGTCCAAGATCGTGCTGGATGCGGTGGACGGACCGTCTGCGCGCCCCTCGGATGCGGTGGCGCTGGCGGCGTGGTTTGCCGCCACCTTCGAGGCAGGTGAGATGATGGTGATCGGGGCCGATTTACCGGAAGGTACTGATGTGCCGTTGCGTGCGGTGCCGGTGGCGCAGGTCACCCTTTGATCTATTACCGGCCGCTGGTTCAGCAGGGGCATGTGCGCCCGGATGGGGCCTGTGTTCTGGCGGGTGGCCCGCTGTGGTTTACCCATGTCGAGGCCCTGAGTCGCACAGAACCCGCCCGTGTTCTTGCCGCCTGTGACATCCCGCCCGCAGCACTTGACCGTCTGAGTGCGGCCCGCGCCTCGATCGCGGGGCTGGATATGGGCCAGCCGCAGATCATGGGCATTCTCAACGTCACCCCCGACAGTTTTTCCGACGGCGGTCGTCACAATGCCCCCGAGGCCGCGATCAAGGCCGCGCTTGGCATGATCGGGCAGGGGGCCGGGATGATTGATATCGGCGGGGAATCCACCCGTCCCGGGGCGGCTTTGGTGCCGGACAGCGAGGAAGTTGCCCGCACGGTGCCGGTTATTGCCGGGCTTCGCAGGCAAACGGATGTGCCGCTGTCGATCGACACGCGCAAGGCCGCTGTGGCGCGCGCGGCGATTGAGGCCGGGGCCGGGTTGATCAATGATGTCTCGGGGTTCACCTATGATCCTGCGCTGGCCCCGTTGGCGGCGCAATCGGGGCTGCCGGTTTGTGTGATGCATGCGCAAGGCGATCCGGCGACGATGCAGCAGGCCCCGCAGTACGATAACGTTTTGCTGGATGTTTACGACTTTCTTGAAACACAGGTAACGGCGCTGGAACGGGCCGGGATTGCCCGTGATCAGGTGGTGGTGGACCCCGGCATCGGGTTTGGTAAAACCACCGTGCATAACCTTGTTTTGCTACATAATATTTCCCTGTTCCACGGGCTGGGATGCGCCATTTTGCTGGGGGCTTCGCGCAAGCGGTTTATCGGTGAGGTCGGCAATGCTCCGCCCGCAGATGCACGCGCGCCGGGATCAATCGCGGTGGGGCTTGCGGCGCTGGGGCAAGGCGTGCAAATCCTGCGGGTACATGATGTGGCCGAGACAGCGCAGGCGATCCGGCTGTGGCAGGCCGTGTGGGATGAGGGAAACGATGCGTAAGCTTTTTGGAACCGATGGCGTGCGTGGCACCGCCAATATCGCGCCGATGACGGCGGAAACCGCGCTGAGGATCGGCGCGGCGGTGGGGCGTTATTTCCGCCGTGATGCGCGCGGTGTGCACCGGGTGGTGATTGGCAAGGACACGCGCCTGTCGGGCTATATGTTTGAACATGCGCTGACTGCCGGGCTGACCTCGACTGGCATGAACGTATTGCTGTTGGGGCCGGTTCCGACGCCGGCGGTGGGGCTGATGACGCGGTCAATGCGCGCAGACCTTGGGGTGATGATTTCGGCCAGCCATAACCCGGCCGAAGACAACGGCATCAAGTTCTTTGGCCCCGACGGCTTTAAACTGTCCGATCAGGCCGAGGCTGAGATCGAAGCGCTGGTCGAGGCCGGAGTAGAGCCGGCAAAGGCCAGCAATATCGGCAGTGCCAAACGGATCGACGACGCACGGTTCCGCTATGGCGAGCGGATCAAGTCGTCCTTGTCGCGTGAAACCAACCTGAATGGGCTGAAAGTGGTGATCGACTGCGCCAACGGTGCCGCCTGGAGCACCGCACCACAGGTTTTGTGGGAACTGGGGGCCGATGTGATCCCGGTCGGCGTCACGCCGGATGGGCATAACATCAACCGTGGCTGCGGCTCTACCCAACCGGGGACTGCGGCTGAAATGGTGGTGGCGCACGGGGCGGATGTGGGCATCTGCCTTGATGGCGACGCGGACCGGGTGGTGATCATCGACGAGACCGGCAAGGTCGGGGATGGTGACCAGTTGATGGCGTTGTTGGCGGATCGCTGGGCGGTCGAGGGCACGCTGAAGGGCGGGGCGCTGGTGGCCACGGTGATGTCCAATCTCGGGCTGGAGAGGTTCCTGCAAGGCAAGGGTCTGCGGCTGGAGCGCACTGCGGTCGGCGATCGCTATGTGGTCGAACGGATGCGCGCGGGGGGCTTTAACCTTGGCGGTGAGCAATCGGGCCATATCGTGATGACCGACCACGCGACCACCGGTGACGGGCTGATGGCGGGGTTGCATTTCCTGGCGGAAATGCTGCGCTCTGGCCAGCCGGCCAGCAAGCTGGTGCATCAGTTCGAAGCGGTCCCACAGTTGCTTAGGAATGTGCGGTTCGCCAACGGGCAGACCCCGTTGGATGCAAAGCCGGTACAGGATGCGATTGCCGGGGCCGAGGCGTCATTGGCCGCGACCGGTCGTTTGCTGATCCGTAAATCCGGTACCGAGCCGTTGATCAGGGTGATGGGTGAAAGCGAAGATGCCGATTTGTTGGCACAGGCCGTAGACAGCGTTGTCGTGGCGGTTGAAGGCGTGGTTTCCGCCTAACAGCCGCCAGACGCCGCGCAGAGCTGGTCCTTGACCATCGGCCCGACCTTGCCAAAATCCATCCGCCCGGTGTACTTGCCCTTGAGTTCGCCCATGACCTTGCCCATGTCGCGGATTGATCCCGCGCCGGTGCTTTCTACCGCTTTGCGGATCGCCTTGGCCACCTCGTCCTGATCCAGCTGACGCGGCAGGAATTCTTTGATAACGGTGATTTCTTCTAGCTCGCGCTCGGCAAGGTCAAGGCGGCTGCCTTCCTCGTAGACCCGCGCGCTTTCCTGTCGTTGCTTGGTCATCTTGCCAAGGATCGCCAGAATGTCGCCGTCGGTGACGGTTTCTTCGCGCTCGCTGCCACGGGCGGCGATTTCCTTGTCCTTGATTGCCGCATTGATCAGACGCAATGTCGCCAGCCGCGCCACGGCCTTGTCTTTCATCGCCTGTTTCAAGGCTTCGTTGATCGTCGTACGCAAGTCCATCGTATCTATCCATCCCCATGGAGTATGAACGCCAGACATTACCGAAAGATTGTCACTGGCACAACCGGGGTTGATAACGTGTAAGTCACTGAAAAATAACGATATGGCGAAAAATGGCCACTCTTGACCCGGTGCCGCCTTGCCCTTAGGTATCCATAAATTTGTCTCCTGCATGAAAGAATCGCGCCATGGCTTCGATTGTCCCGAACACCCCGACCGCCTGTCTGGCGCTGGCTGATGGCACGGTGTTTTACGGCGTCGGGTTCGGGGCCACGGGACAGACGGTGGCAGAACTGTGCTTTAACACCGCGATGACCGGGTATCAGGAAATCATGACCGACCCGTCTTATGCCGGGCAGATTGTCACCTTTACGTTCCCGCATATCGGCAATGTCGGCGTGAACCCCGATGATGACGAGACCGGCAATCCGGTGGCGGCGGGCATGGTGGTCAAATGGGACCCTACCGCGCCCAGCAGTTGGCGCAGCGCGCAGGCGCTAAAGGACTGGCTGGCCGCGCGCGGACGCATCGCCATCGGTGGCATCGACACACGGCGCCTGACCCGTGCAATCCGCCAGCAGGGCGCGCCGCATGTGGCGCTGGCGCATGACCCTGAAGGCAAGTTTGATGTGGCCGCGCTGGTGGCCGCCGCACGCGGGTTCGCCGGGCTTGAGGGCATGGATCTGGCCCGCGAAGTGACCTGTGCGCAGTCTTATCGCTGGAACGAAATGCGCTGGGCGTGGCCGGATGGCTATCCGACGCAAGAGGCCCCAAAGTTCAAGGTAGTCGCGGTGGACTATGGTGCCAAGCGTAATATCCTGCGCTGTCTGGCCTCGGCGGGGTGCGATGTGACGGTTTTGCCAGCAAGTGCGACGGCCGCTGACATTCTGGCGCATGAACCCGATGGCGTGTTCCTGTCCAACGGGCCGGGCGATCCGGCGGCGACGGGGGAATACGCGGTGCCGATGATCCGCGATATTCTGACCGACGAAACCCTGCCGGTGTTTGGTATTTGCCTTGGTCATCAGATGCTTGCGCTGGCTTTGGGCGGCACCACGGTCAAGATGAACCACGGCCATCACGGCGCCAACCATCCGGTCAAGGACATGGACACCGGCAAGGTCGAAATCACCTCGATGAACCACGGGTTTGCCGTGGACGCCCAAACCCTGCCCGAAGGGGTGGTTGAAACCCATCGGTCGCTGTTTGATGGGTCCAACTGCGGCATCCGCGTCACCGGCCGCCCGGTCTGGTCGGTGCAGCACCACCCCGAGGCAAGCCCCGGTCCGCAAGACAGCTTCTACCTGTTCGAACGTTTTGCCGCCGCCATGGCCGCACGCAAAACCGCCTGAACAGGTTTATTCGCTCCTGTTAACCATATGTTAAACATGCGTTAACCTTCTCGCGCCAATCCTGATCCGGTGTTTTTCACAACCGGATTTTTTTGGATGAGCGACCCGCGCCTGCGCCTGTTATCCCCCAGCCCCGCCTCTTGGGAGGCGCATTTGCCGTTGGGGCGTTATCTGGTCGCGGCTGGGGAAATCAACCAGCAACAACTGGTGCGCGCGCTGGAAATGCAGGCGCAGATCGGCGCGCCGATTGGTGAAATCCTGATGGCAGAGGGCTGGGTTGATGGCCCGGCAGTGATGACTGCCCTGTCGCGGCAACATGGGCTTTCGCTGATCAATCTGGCGGCATCGCCGCCCAGCGCGCGGCTAATCGGTCTCAAGCCGATGGAGTTCTGGCTGAAACGCCGGGTTATCCCATGGAAAAGGCAGGGAAATTCGCTGATGATTGCCACTTCGCGCCCCGATCTTTTCTGGCAGGTGCGCAGCGAACTGGAACATGATTGCCCGGAAATCCTGCCGGTTCTGGCATCCGAGTCCGACATCATGGCGGCCATCGCCAGCCATTTTTGCGTGCCATTGGCGCAGGGGGCCGAAACCCGCGTGGCCCCGGAATTCAGTTGCCGCACATGGCAACCGCACAGGCCGCTGATCCTGTTGGCCGCAGGGCTGGTTCTGCTGGCCGGGGTGATGATCGCGCCAAACGGGACTTTTGGTTTGTTAAGCGTGGCTGCGGTTGGGTCGCTGCTGTTGTTCTTTGCGCTTAAGCTGATCGGGTTTGTCGCCCATCTGCTGACAAACCACCACCTGACGTCCCCCGAACCGCGGCCACACTTGCGGGTGCAGGATGTGCGGTTGCCAAAGGTTTCGGTTATGGTGCCGCTGTTTCGCGAAACAGAGATCGCCGGTGCGTTGATCCGACGCCTGATGAAACTGAGCTATCCCAAGGCCTTGCTGGACGTTGTTCTGGTGCTGGAAGAACACGATACCCTGACCCGCGAGACGCTGGAAAACACTGAACTGCCCCAGTGGATCAGGGTGTTAGAAGTGCCGGCCCATAACGGTCTGACCACCAAACCACGGGCGATGAACTATGCGTTGGATTTCTGCAAGGGTGACATTATCGGTGTTTGGGACGCCGAAGATGCCCCGGCCCCCGATCAGATCGAACAGGTCGTGGCGCGGTTTGCCACCGCCCCGGATGATGTGGTGTGCCTGCAAGGTATCCTTGACTATTATAACCCGCGCACCAACTGGCTGGCGCGCTGTTTTACCATCGAATATTCCAGTTGGTTTCGCATTGTGTTGCCAGGGATCGCGCGCATCGGGCTGGTGGTGCCTTTGGGGGGCACCACCCTGTTTTTCCGCCGAAAACAGCTTGAAGAACTGGGCGGCTGGGATGCCCACAATGTGACCGAGGACGCCGACCTTGGGGTGCGCCTGTGCCGGGCGGGCTGGCGCACGGAACTGATTGATACCGCCACCTTTGAAGAGGCGAATTGCCGGGTGTGGCCGTGGGTGCGGCAGCGGTCGCGCTGGCTCAAGGGGTTCATGGTCACCTATCTGGTGCATATGCGCTCGCCACGCCGCTTGCTGGCCGATCTTGGGGCATGGCGGTTTTTTGGCTTTCAGGCGTTTTTCCTTGGCACCTTGGGGCAGTTTCTGCTGGCCCCGGTGCTGTGGTCGTTCTGGTTGGTGTTGCTGGGGTTTTCGCATCCGGTCGCCACGATGTTTCCCTCCTGGATGATCTATGGCGGGGCCACCCTGTTGGCAGCAAGCGAAGCGTTGGGCCTGTTCATCGGCCTGGCCGCCGTGTCACGCCCCGGGCGGCGGCATTTGTTGCTGTTCGTGCCAACGATGATCTTCTATTTCCCGCTTGGGGTGCTGGCCGCCTACAAGGCCTTGGGGGAACTGCTGCTTAAACCGTTTTACTGGGACAAGACCCAACACGGCCACGAACAGGAGGAATCGCTACTGCACGAGGCAGAGGGGTGAGAGGCCGGCTTTTGCGTCGCCGGCATCCCAAGGGTCAGATGATCGCCATGTCGTCGGCCAATGCGTTGATGTTGGTGAAGCCTTCGATCACCAGTGTATCGCCCGTTGAAAAGCCGATCTCGGTATTGCCATTGACGACGGTGGCCATCGCCAGAACATCCGTCACGGTTTGTCCCGACAGGCCAAGGGCCGCACCGTCCAGTTCGATCGTGTCGCGGTTGTTGGTGAAATCGGTGATCCGATCCTGCCCGGCTGCGAACACAAACACATCCCTGCCGGTGCCGCCGGTCAGCACGTCGTTGCCGGCACCTCCGTCCAGGCGGTCGTCCCCGCCCTGACCAAACAACTTGTCGGCCTGACCACCGCCAAACAGGGTATCGCCCTGCGTTCCACCCTTGAGCCGGTCGTTGCCTTTCTCGCCAAACAACAGGTCGCTGCCGTGCGAGCCGAGCAACACATCACGCCCCGCGCCGCCATGCAACACATCCGAACCGCCTTTGCCGTCCAGTCGATCGCTGCCATCCCCGCCCGAAAGTTTGTTGGCTCCGGCGTTGCCCAGCAGCGTGTCGTCAAGGGCGGACCCGACGAGGTTCTCGATCCCGGTGAGGGTGTCGCCCTCGGCATCGCCACCTGTACCTGTTTCGGTGATCAGATCAACAAAGACGCCACTTGCAGAACCGGCGTAACTGGCCGTGTCCACGCCCGCCTGGCCGTCGATGACATCGGCCCCCGCGCCGCCGTTCAGGACGTCCTTGCCACGTCCACCTTTCAGGATGTCGTTGCCGTCGCCGCCATCAATCCGGTCATTGCCGCCTTCGCCGTAAAGACGGTCATCGCCCGCTGCACCGGACAGGGTGTCGTTGCCTTTGCCTGCGCGGAAGACGTCCAGACTGGCATTGCCGGCAAGGGTGTCCGCCGCCGAGCCGGAAAACACTTTCACGGTCTCGAACGTGTGGAATTCGACCGAGCGCGCCGAGTCGCCAAAATTGACAGAATCCCCAACCCAGCCCAGACTGAGCGAATTATGTTCAACTTGGACTTTGGTAGTGGCATCCGCCCAGTCCACAATAAGGGTATCGTCGCCGTTGCCGCCGCCCAATCTGTCTTTGCCGCCCGACGTGCGCAAGGTATCGTCGCCGTCATGGCCAAAGACGTTATCATTGTAGCTGCCGAAATCACGAAAGCTGTCATCACCCGGCGTCAGTACGAGGGTTTTGGCATATTCGATGTTTTTCACCACGGTTCCGTCGGCAAAACTCTGGCCGGTGGCGGAGGATACCTTCTTCATATCCACATCCATCGCTACAGTCGTAAAGTTGAAATAGTCCTCCCACGAGTCGACGCCCGCACCACCGTCCAACTTGTCCCAATTATAGGTAATGCCCCGGATCGTGTCGTCTCCCGATCCGGTGACCACATCCAGATGTTCAATGCCGCGATGGAACACATACTGCACAGCGGCCAAAGGGTCTGTGGCCGACATCAGCCGAATTCGACCTGTGTCCACTTTCATCGCCTGCGCCGGGTTGCCCCAGTCAATTTTCAGCGTATCTTCGCCTAATCCACCTTCGACGGTTGTGCTGAAAATGCCGTCCGTGACGATATGAGGGACGGTGATGTGATCGTTCCCGTCATACGCATAGATGGCTTCTGTGTCTAAGTCCCCAATGATGATGTCATCAGAGTTGGTTCCAAAAATCAATCTCATGATAGTTCCCCTTTCGGCCCATTGTCGCGTGCAACGATAAGCCGCGCTATGATCTGGGGCAAAAACCGGTCATAGGTGGGGGAATTTCGGGGTTATTGTCATAAAAACAAGCGACTATTTGGTTAAGCTGCGGCTCGCTAAATATCGCTCAACCGCCCTGTCCCCGGGTGACGGCGTCCTGTTTCAGACGGGTCATGAAGGCGACCGAAATATGTTCCTTCAACGCCGCATCCGCCGCATCTACATCGCGCGACTGAATGGCGTCAACAATGGCGCGGTGTTCGGCCTGGGCGATCTCTCCGCGCCCTTCAACGGCCAGTGATGTGGTCGCCATCAGCGCCATGGTGCGGTGTACCAGATCAAGCTGTTGCACCAGATAGCGGTTATGCGAGGCCAGATGCAGTTGATGGTGAAACCGCTTGTTGGCCCGTGCCAGTGCGTTGGGATCATCAATCAACGCGTCATCCGCCGACACCATTTCGCCCAGCACGCGGATTTCCTCGTCGGTGGCGTGTTGCGCGGCCAGCTTGGCGGCCAGCCCCTCTAGCTCGCGCCGCACCACGTATAGCTCGGCCATCTGGTTGTGGTTCAGGGCGGCGACGATCAGGGATCGCCCGTCGCGTTCCAGCAGGGATTGTGTTTCAAGCCGTTGCAAAGCCTCGCGAATTGGCGTGCGCGACACGCCGAACCGGTCGGCAAGGTCGCTTTCCACCAGCCGGTCACCGGGTTTGAACACGCCCACGTCGATGGCATCAAGGATCAACTGGTAGGCATCGGTATGAGAGGGGCGGCGTTGGCGCATTTGAGGTTCGTATCCCGGGTCGTTTCACCCTGTGTACAGGTGCATACCAAAGGCGATCAACCCATGTGTTGAAATGAAGATGCGGCTGGCCTAGACAGGCGACATGGTCAAACGCGCGTTTTCACATGTCACCGGTTGGGTTTTCGACCTCGACAACACGCTATACCCACCCCACGCGCGCCTGTTCGACCAGATCGAAATCCGCATGACCCGCTACGTGATGGAGGCCCTAGGCGTCACCCGCCCCGAGGCCGACCGCCTGCGCCGTCTCTATTGGGCGCAATACGGCACCACGCTGGCCGGGCTGATGCGCGAACACGGCGTTGATCCCGCGCCCTACCTTGTGAATGTGCACGACATTTCGCTGGATCACCTTGAGGTCGACACCGATCTGGCGGCGCAGATCAAGGCGCTGCCGGGGCGCTGTATCGTCTATACCAATGGCACAGCACCTTACGCCGAACGGGTACTGGCCGCGCGCGGGCTTGATGGATTGTTCGACGGGATCTACGGCGTTGAACATGCGGGGTTCCTGCCCAAACCGGAACGCGCGGCGTTCGAGGCGGTGTTTGCGCTGGACGGCATCAACCCGGCCACCGCCGCCATGTTTGAGGACGATCAACGCAATCTGGCTGCGCCGCACGACATGGGGATGCGCACCGTGCATGTGGCCCCGGATGCGCATGAGGCCGACCATATCCACCACCACACCGATGATCTGGCCGGGTTTTTGGGCCGTCTGACCTGAAGTTTGACCTGACACGATGTCGCTTGGTCAAAGCCGGGGAAACGGTCTAAGAACACCCCATCAAACCGAGGGCTGACATGACCACAGATTGCGACATTCTGATATCCGGCGGCGGTATTGCCGGGCTGACTGCGGCGGCGGTGTTTGGGGCCGCCGGGTTCGATGTGATCTGCGTGGACCCCGCGCCACCGATTACCGCGCGGGATGTGGACGGGTCGGACCTGCGCACCACCGCGTTTTTACAACCGGCGCAAGAGCTGCTTGAACGTTGCGGGTTGTGGGAGAGGCTGGCCCCGCACGCCGCCCCGTTGCAGATCATGCGCATTGTCGACGCGGGCGGAGACCTGCCTGAACCGCGCCTGATCCGCGATTTTCGGGCGGCGGATATTTCTGACAAACCGTTTGGCTGGAACCTGCCCAATTGGCTGTTGCGCCGCGAGATGCTGGCCCAGATTGACGGGCTGGCCAACGTCACCTTTCTGCCCGCCACCGCCACCACCCATTTGACCACGCGCGAGAGCGAGGCGCGGGTGGCCTTAAGTGATGGCTCATTGGTCACGGCCAAATTGCTGATCGCGGCGGATGGGCGCGGCTCCAACATTCGAAAACAATGTAATATTGGCGTTAAAACATGGCGTTACGGGCAAAAGGCGCTGGCGTTTTCCGTGACGCATCCAACACCCCACAACAATGTTTCAACCGAAATTCACCGCACCGGTGGCCCGTTCACCATGGTGCCCCTGCCCGATCTTGATGGCCAACCGCGTTCCGCCATCGTCTGGATGGAGAAGGGGCCAAATATTCAGGCCCTGCTTGATCTGGATGTCACCGCGTTTGAAGCCGCAATTCTTGAGCGTTCGGCAAACCTGTTCGGCCCGATGAAATTGATTGGGCGCAGATCAGTCTGGCCGATCATCAGCCAGCTCGCGGATCGCTTAAACGGTCAGCGCGTGGCGCTGATCGCCGAGGCCGCCCATGTGGTGCCCCCGATTGGCGCGCAGGGCCTGAACATGAGCCTTGCCGATATGACATGCCTGCTTGATCTGGCAACAAATGCGCCCGCCGATCTGGGAAGTGCGGCGATGCTCCGCAAATATCACAGCACCCGCTGGCCTGATCTTAAGGCGCGAGTGAGCGGCATTGATATGCTCAACCGCGTGTCCATGGCCACAAACCCCGCCATGCGGGATCTGCGAAGGTTGGGTTTGAAAACCCTGCACGGCGTGGCGCCAATCCGCAAATTGCTGATGAAGGCCGGACTTGGCGCGACCTAGAGCAAAACCAGTCTGAATGCAATTGGATTGGATTTGCTCTAAAGAACCTTGTCGAGCGCTGCGTCAAGCCGCGCCACGGCGCCGTCAACATCCATCAATTTATCCAAGCCAAACAAGCCAAGACGGAAGGTTGAATAGCCTTCGGGTTCGTCACACATCAAGGGCACACCAGCGGCGATTTGCAAACCTTCTGCCGCGAATTTACTGCCGTTTTGAACGCCGGGATCACTGGTATAGCTGACAACAACACCAGGTGCGCCAAAACCGTCAGCCGCCACAGATTTTATGCCGCGCGCCGCGAGATGCGCACGCACTTTGCCGCCAAGCTCCCATTGCGCCTCGCTTAGCCGTGCAAAACCGTAATCTTTGGTTTCCAGCATGATATCGCGAAACTTTTTCAACGCAT
>NVQY01000031.1 GCA_002400675.1 Paracoccaceae bacterium
AGGCCGGCGCGGCCGAGGCGTTCAGCTATATCTCGACCGCAGGTGGTGCGTTTCTGGAATGGATGGAGGGCAAGACCCTGCCCGGGGTGGCCGCCCTTCAGATCGGTTGATTTGTCAGCTGGGAAAGGGTTTGATCATGAAATTACCGTTTCATGAAGGAATTTTGCCATGCCCGTTGCCCGCAAATCGCTGTTTACCGCCTGCGCCGCCCTGCTGATCACCCCGGTTTCCGCCCCTGCGCAAAGCTTTACCTGGTGGGATGTATTCACGCCTGACCGGCTGGTGGAAAACGCCCTTCAGTATGGCGTGCTGGCACTGCGCACACAGATCGACCTGACCTACGCCGACCTTACGGTGAACATGTTGGCAGGGCGCGCGACCGTCACGGATGTGAAACTGTGGCCCCTGCCCGAATGGGACCAAAGCGGCGATTGCGAAATCCTCGTTGACCGGCTGGTGCTGGCGCAGGCACCGCTGGATCAGTCCGGGCGTATCCGGCTCAAGGTCAGCGGGTTTGGCATCAGCGCCCCGGCGATCTGCCTGCCGCCGGACGTGCGCCCGGCCCTGTTGGCCACCGGCAGTCAAAGCATTTCGGTGCCATTTTTCGGCTTTGATCTGGATTACCACGTGGCCTCTGCGGGGGCGCAGATACAGGCGAACTTTGTGGTGGAAAAGCTGGTCGCGGTCGATCTGAACGCCGATTTCAGCTATTTCTGGTTTGATGGGCGCGACGACATGGAAAACCCCGACCCGGTGTTCGAACTGTCCTCGGCCAGCATAAGTGTGGAAAACAACGGCGGATGGGAGGTGGCCAAGGCCATGCTGCCACCATCATTCACCAACCCCGACACCGCGACCCGCGCCATTGGCGCGATCCTGAAAGACGCGCTGCTTGGCATGAACCGCGAGGCATTATCCGGGGCGCAGGGTGGGACGCAGAACGGGGCCGACATCGGCCTTAACGCCTCACAAACCGCCTTTATCGCCTCTGCCACCCGATCGTGGAGCAGCTTTCTGGCCGATCCCCGCCGTCTGGTGTTGGAAACCGGATACGCCCCGGACGAAACCGCCTATCTGGATTTCCCGGCCTACGAGGAAGACCCGCGCCTGCTATTCGACGATCTGGCCCCACAGCTAAGCTTGGCCCCGGCCAGCGCCCGCGCGGCAATCCCGGTTGATCTGGTGCGCGCGGCTTTGGGCGACAAAGCGGGCGATCTTAGCGCAGATGACCGGTTGCGGGTCGGCACCGCGCTGGTGTCCGGCATCGGTGCGCCGCGCAACATCCCCGCCGGTAGCGCGCTTCTGGCGGAACTGGCCCGCAGCGGCAACAGCGCGGCGGCGGCGGCGCTGGCAGAGACGCTGGAAACCCGGCTGCCGGAAACCGCCTATGTCTGGGCCTTGCGCGCCGGGGCGGCCGGGGTTGATGGCGCAACCGCCCGGCTGGACCGGCTGGAATCCGTGCTGGACATGACGGTGATCCTGCAAATTCAGGGCGAAGCGTCACAGAACGCCGTGCATCCGGTCGAAGCATTGGCCAGTATAGGCGCGATCAAACAGCAGGCCCGTGCGCGCCTGACCGGCAAGGGACAGACCCGCAGTTACGGCATTGCCGCCATGTGGGCGATGCTGGCGGCGGCAACCGGCGACGCGGAATCCAGCGACATGCTGGAAGAAATCGACGCCCGCGTGCGCAGTGGTGATTCCGCCAGTGACGCGGCTTGGGCAAAGGTCGAAGCCGCCTCAAGCGGGCTGGCGATGAAGATCTGGCTGTCGCGCGACCTGCCAGCGGCATTTGGCATCAACCGTTAAGGCTAACACCGCCAAATTCCCCCTGTGTCACGCCTCAGCGTCATTGAATCCGCACGTCGAGTGCCCTAGAACCGCGTGCAGAGATTGAACAATTCCTATTGCCGCACCCACGCGCGTATCAGCCAAGTGAAAGATGCCATGTCCAAAGATATTCAGACCGCCCAAATGACCTCTGGCCCGGGGTTTATTGCCGCATTGGATCAGTCCGGCGGCTCTACCCCCAAGGCGCTGGCGCTATATGGGATTGATGAAAACGCCTATGGGTCTGATGCGGAAATGTACGACCTTGTGCATGCCATGCGCGCGCGGATCATCAAATCTCCGGCCTTTAGCGGTGACAAGGTGATTGGCGCGATCCTGTTTGAAATGACCATGGATCGGGACATCGACGGCGTGCCGACGGCGCAGTTCCTGTGGGAAAACCGCCGTGTTGTGCCGTTCCTTAAGATCGACAAGGGGCTGGCAGAGGCGCATGACGGCGTAAAACTGATGAAGCCCAATGACGGTCTGGACGATCTGCTGACCCGCGCGGTGAATGCCGGGGTGTTTGGCACCAAGATGCGTTCGGTCATCGACATGGCCAACGCACAGGGGATCGCCGCTATCGTCCAACAGCAATTCGACGTGGGCGCACAGGTTCTGGCGCATGGGCTGACCCCGATCATCGAACCCGAAGTGACCATTTCCAGCCCTGACAAAGCCGCCGCAGAAGATATCCTGCTGGGCGAGCTGACCGCGGCATTGGACGCGCTACCAGCCGGACAACAGGTGATGCTGAAACTGACGTTGCCGGAAAAGGCCAATCTTTACAAATCACTGGCCGACCATGACCGGGTGATGCGGGTGGTTGCCCTGTCGGGCGGCTATTCGCGCGACGAGGCCAACACGCGACTGGCGCAGAACGCCGGTGTGATCGCATCGTTTTCCCGCGCCCTTAGCGAAGGGCTGTCGGCGGATCAGTCGGACGCGGCATTTGACGCCAAACTGGCCAGCTCGATTGCGGCGATTCACGCGGCCTCGGTTGCCGGGTAGCGCCTTTTAGGTGACACTTTGGCACCCGTGACGCGCCATTGTGCAACAGGGGCTTTCCCAACGCGATTGGCTTGTGCAAACTGCCCGAAGACGCCCGATCAACGGGCGCGGCAGAGGCAGTATTTTGACCCGTTCCAACCGACCAAAATTTGGTCCGCTGATTTATTTCGCGGCCGCATTTGCGCTTAGCAGCCATTTCACCTTTGCCGCCGTGCAAGGCGATTTCGGGCTGTTTCGCCGGGTGGAAATCACCGCCGAGGCGCAGACGCTTGGCCGCAAGCTGGACCGGATGAACGCCGAAATTGCTGTTATGGAAAACCTGACAAAGCGCCTGTCGGACACCTATCTTGATCTGGATCTGCTGGATCAACAGGCGCGCTCGGTTCTGGGGCTGCTACGCTCTGACGAGATTGTCATTCGCTAACGCTTACGATCTGGTTTTCGTCTGCGCGAACGTCACGAAAAATTCCCCCTCGCCAGCCGCCGGGAAATGGCTTATAAAGTAGTTTAACACTAAACTACTTCTTTTTCAGGGGGGTCGCCACGCCATGGCAGCGCGAAAAAGCACCAAGAAATCAAATGTTTCCGCCGAAGAGCTGACAAAGTTCTATCGCGAGATGCTGTTGATCCGCCGATTCGAAGAAAAGGCCGGGCAGCTATATGGCATGGGATTGATCGGCGGGTTCTGCCACCTTTACATCGGTCAAGAGGCCGTCGTGGTCGGCATCGAAGCCGCCGCCGAAGAAGGCGACAAGCGCATCACATCCTACCGCGATCACGGGCATATGTTGGCCTGCGGCATGGACCCTGCCGGGGTGATGGCCGAACTGACCGGGCGCGCGGGCGGCTATTCCGCTGGCAAGGGCGGCTCGATGCACATGTTCTCAAAGGAAAAGAATTTTTACGGCGGGCACGGCATTGTTGGCGCGCAAGTGCCACTGGGCACCGGGCTGGCATTTGCCGACAAATACCTTGGCAATGGCCGGGTCAGTTTCGCATACTTTGGCGATGGCGCCTCCAATCAGGGGCAGGTGTACGAAGCCTTCAACATGGCCGCCCTGTGGGATTTGCCGGTGGTTTTTGTCATTGAAAACAACCAATACGCCATGGGCACCGCGCAGAAACGATCAACCTCGACCCCCGACATCTACACCCGTGGCAAGGCGTTCGGCATCCCCGGTGAGCCGGTCGATGGCATGGATGTCCTAGCCGTCAAGGCCGCCGCACAAAAGGCGGTCGCCCACTGTCGCGCTGGCAAGGGGCCGTATATTCTAGAGATCAAGACCTACCGCTATCGCGGCCACTCCATGTCCGATCCGGCCAAATACCGCACCCGCGAAGAAGTGCAGAAAATGCGCGAGGAACGCGATGCGATCGAACATGTGCGTCAGCTGATACTGGTCGGCAAACACGCCACCGAGGAAGACCTCAAGGCGATCGACAAGGACATCAAGGACGTGGTCAACAAGGCCGCAGAATTCGCCAAAGAAAGCCCCGAGCCGGCTTTGGAAGAGCTTTGGACAGACATTTATGCCGATGCGGCAACGGCCTGAGGGGAAATAGAACCATGGCAACCGAAATTCTAATGCCCGCCCTGTCCCCGACGATGGAAGAGGGAACACTGGCCAAATGGCTGGTCAAAGAAGGCGACACCGTGACCTCTGGCGATATCCTCGCCGAGATCGAAACCGACAAGGCGACGATGGAATTCGAGGCGGTCGACGAAGGCATCGTCGGCAAGATTCTGATCGCCGAGGGCACTGAAGGCGTCAAGGTCAACACTGCCATCGCCATCCTGATTGAAGAAGGCGAAAGCATTGACGACATCGCCGCCGCCCCGGTTCAGGCGGTGGCCCCGCAAGCCGCGCCCGCCGTGGCCGCGACCCCTGCCCCGGCCGCCCCACAAACCGACCTGACCCCGGACTGGCCCGAAGGCACACCGATGAAGGTTCAGACCGTGCGCGAGGCCCTGCGCGACGCCATGGCCGAAGAAATGCGCGCCGACGAAACCGTCTATCTGATGGGCGAGGAAGTCGCGCAATACCAAGGTGCCTACAAGATTTCTCAGGGGTTGCTGGACGAATTCGGCGCAAAACGGGTGATCGACACGCCAATCACCGAACACGGGTTCACCGGCATCGCCGTCGGCTCGGCCTATGCCGGGCTGAAACCAATCGTCGAATTCATGACCTTCAACTTTGCCATGCAGGCGATGGATCAAATCATCAACTCTGCTGCCAAGACGCTGTATATGTCCGGCGGTCAGATGGGTGCGCCGATGGTGTTTCGCGGCGCGAACGGTGCCGCCGCCCGTGTGGGCGCGCAGCACTCTCAGGACTACGCCGCGTGGTTCATGCAGGTGCCCGGCCTCAAGGTGGTGATGCCCTATTCCGCCTCAGACGCCAAAGGACTGCTGAAAACCGCGATCCGCGACCCCAACCCGGTGATTTTCCTCGAAAACGAAATCCTTTACGGGCGCACCTTCGATGTGCCTGACGTGGACGACTACACCGTACCGTTTGGCAAGGCCCGCATCTGGCGGCAAGGCGATGACGTCACCATCGTCAGCTTTGGCATCGGCATGCAATACGCGTTAGAGGCCGCCGACAAATTGGCCGAAGACGGCATATCCGCCGAAGTTATCGACCTGCGCACCCTGCGCCCCATGGACACCGCGACGATCCTCAAATCAGTAATGAAAACCAACCGCTGCGTGACGGTGGAAGAAGGCTGGCCCCAAGGCTCGGTCGGCAGCTATATCAGTTCCGTGATCATGCAACAGGCGTTCGACTACCTCGACGCGCCGGTGATCAACTGCACGGGCAAGGACGTACCGATGCCCTACGCGGCCAACCTCGAAAAACTCGCGCTGGTGACCACTGACGAAGTGATCGCCGCCGTGAAACAAGTGACCTACCGATAAGGAGCGACGCACATGCCCATAGAAATCCTGATGCCCGCCCTGTCCCCCACTATGGAAGAGGGCACACTGGCCAAATGGCTGGTCAAAGAAGGCGACACCGTCACCTCTGGCGACCTGCTGGCCGAGATCGAAACCGACAAGGCGACGATGGAATTCGAAGCCGTCGACGAAGGCACAATCGGCAAGCTGCTGATCGTTGAGGGCACCGAAGGGGTCAAGGTCAACACCCCGATCGCCGTGATGCTGGAAGAGGGCGAGAGCGCGGAGGATATTGCGAAGAGCGGCTCTGACGAGGCAGCAGAGGCGGAAGACGCGGGCTCAAAGGGCGGCTCTGAGGAGAAGACAGCGGAGAGCGGCACGACCTCCGACAAGGCGCCGGCCAAGGCGAAATCCAAAGGCGATGCGAAGGAAGAGGATGATATTCCCAAACCCGATCAGACCCCGGATTGGCCCGATGGCACCAAGATGCGCACCCAGACGGTTCGCGAAGCCCTGCGCGACGCAATGGCCGAGGAAATGCGGCGCGACCCCAACGTCTACCTGATGGGCGAAGAGGTCGCGGAATATCAGGGGGCCTACAAGATCTCCCAGGGGTTGCTCGACGAATTCGGCGGCAAGCGCGTCATCGACACGCCGATCACCGAGCATGGCTTTACCGGGATCGCGGTCGGGGCGGCCTTTGGGGGGTTGCGCCCGATTGTGGAGTTCATGACCTTCAACTTTGCCATGCAGGCGATTGACCAAATCGTGAATTCTGCGGCCAAGACGCTCTATATGTCCGGCGGGCAGATGGGCGCGCCCATGGTGTTTCGTGGTCCCAACGGTGCGGCGGCGCGTGTCGGTGCGCAGCATAGCCAGGATTACGCCGCGTGGTATGCCCATATTCCGGGCCTCAAGGTGGTGCAGCCCTATTCGGCGGCGGATGCCAAGGGTCTGTTGAAGACGGCCATTCGCGACCCCAATCCGGTGATCTTCCTCGAAAATGAGATCATGTACGGCAAATCCTTTGACGTGCCCGTGCTGGAGGATTTTACCGTCCCCTTCGGCAAGGCGAAGATCTGGCGCGAGGGCAGCGACGTCACCATCGTCAGCTGGGGCATCGGCATGACCTACACGCTGGAGGCGGCGGATCGTCTGGCCGAGGACGGCATCGAGGCCGAGGTGATCGACCTGCGCACCCTGCGCCCGATCGACTACGACACGGTGCTCGCCAGTGTGCAAAAGACCAACCGTTGCGTGACGGTCGAGGAAGGCTTCCCCGTCGCGTCCATCGGCAACCATCTGTCGGCGGTGATCATGACGCGGGCGTTTGATTATCTCGACGCGCCGGTGCTGAACTGCACGGGCAAGGACGTCCCCATGCCCTATGCGGCGAACCTGGAAAAGCTGGCCTTGCTGAACGCCGACGAGGTCGTCGAGGCCGTTCACAAAGTCACCTACCGCTGAGGAGGATACGCGATGCCAACGGAAATCCTGATGCCCGCGCTATCCCCGACGATGGAAGAGGGGACGCTGGCGAAATGGTTGGTCAAGGAGGGGGACACCGTGTCCTCAGGCGACTTGCTGGCCGAGATCGAGACCGACAAGGCGACGATGGAATTCGAGGCCGTGGACGAGGGCGTGATCGGCAAGCTGCTCGTCTCCGAAGGCTCCCAAGGGGTCAAGGTGAACACCGCCATCGCCGTCCTGCTGGAGGAGGGCGAGAGCGCGGAGGATATCGGGTCGGTGTCTGGGGAGAGTTCGGGGGGGGGCGGTGAGGCGTCGGACGATGCTTCGGATGACACGTCGAGCGATGCATCGGACGAGGCCGGCGACACGTCGGCGAAGCCCGACGCAAAGACGGCGACCGGGAACGCCACGTCTACCACCAAGGCCCCCGCCGCGCCGAATTCGGCGAAGGGAGAGCGTATCTTTGCCTCGCCCCTCGCGCGACGGATCGCGGCGGACAAGGGGCTGGACCTGACGCAGATCGAAGGCTCCGGCCCGCATGGACGCATCGTCAAGGCGGACGTCCTCAGCAGTACCGCAACCGCCCCGGCCCCGGTCGCGGCCCCTACTCCAACAGCCACCCCAACTGCCCCAACAACTCTGGCCACCGGCCCCTCGGCAGACAAGGTTGCCCGCATGTACGAAGGCCGAAAATACGAAGAAATCGCCCTGAACGGCATGCGCAAAATCATCGCCGCGCGCCTGACCGAAGCCAAACAGTCAATCCCGCATTTCTACCTGCGCCGCGACATTCAACTGGACGCGCTTTTATCCTTCCGCGCCGACCTCAACGCCCAACTCGCCGCGCGGGGCGTCAAACTCAGCGTCAATGACTTCATCATCAAAGCCTGCGCACTGGCGCTGCAAACCGTGCCCGATGCCAACGCCGTCTGGGCCGGCGACCGCATCCTGAAACTCACCCCCTCAGACGTGGCGGTGGCGGTGGCGGTCGAAGGCGGCCTATTCACGCCAGTTCTGCAAGACGCGGAAACCAAATCCCTCTCGGCCCTCAGCGCGCAAATGAAAGACCTCGCCGCGCGCGCGCGTGACAAAAAACTCGCCCCACACGAATATCAGGGCGGCAGCTTTGCCATCTCCAACCTCGGCATGTTCGGCATCGACAATTTCGACGCCGTGATCAATCCACCACACGGCGCAATCCTGGCCGTAGGTGCCGGCGTCAAGAAACCAATCGTCGGCAAAGACGGAGAACTCGCCGTCGCCACCGTAATGTCCGTGACCCTGTCAGTCGATCACCGCGTCATCGACGGCGCACTAGGCGCGCAACTGCTGCAAGCTATCAAAGACAACCTGGAAAACCCCATAGTCATGCTCGCCTGATCTTCTTCTTGTTGCAAATACTCCGGGGGTATGGGGGCTGGCCCCCATCCTTCCCGACGTAATTCACGCCGTCAGGACCGAACTCCAACGATCTGATCCATCTCCACCGACGGATGCGCACAGCCCGCCTCGCCAACAATCCGCGCCGGAACCCCGGCCACGGTCTTGCAGGCCGGCACATCGCTCAGAACCACCGACCCGGCGGCAATCCGGCTGCAATGACCTACATGGATATTGCCCAGAACCTTGGCCCCGGCCCCGATCAACACCCCATCGGCAATCTTGGGATGGCGGTCTTCTTCTTCCTTGCCAGTCCCGCCCAGCGTGACCGAATGCAACATCGACACATTGTCACCGACAACAGCCGTCTCGCCGATAACAATCGAATGGGCGTGATCAATCATGATCCCCTTGCCAATCCGCGCCGCCGGGTGAATGTCGATGCCAAAAATCTCGGACACCCGCATCTGAAAGAAATACGCCAGATCGTGGCGACCCTCGTTCCACAACCAATGGCCGACGCGGTACGCCTGCATCGCCTGATAGCCCTTGAAATACAGGATCGGCTGTAACAACCGGTGACTGGCGGGATCGCGTTCAAACACCGCCATCAGATCGGCGCGCGCCGCCTCTACCAACTCAGGGGCCTCGCCATACGCCTGATCGGCAATATCGCGCAGCACCACCATCGACATCTCGTTCGACGTCAGCTTGGCCGAAATCCGATACGACAACGCCTTTTCCAGCGTCTTGTGATGCAGGATACAGGCATGCACCAACCCGCCCATTAACGGCTCCTGGCGAATGGCAATCTGCGCCTCTTCGGTTATCTGGTCCCAAACCGGATCAACGGCGGTGACGTTTGTGCTTGTATCAGCCATGGCAATGCCTCTCTGTCTGCACTTAGACTATCTACTTAGGGCGAAAAATTACAAACGCAAACCTGTGATGGGATATATGTCAGCCATGAATAACGCTCAAAGCGCCAAATTTTCCGCCCTTATTCACCAGCGACTGGCCGATCTGGAAACCGAAAACAAGCTGGGCAAGGATGGCCAGTCGGTGGTTGAACTGGACCAGCAGGCGGTTGGCCGGCTTAGCCGCATGGACGCCCTGCAAAATCAGGCCATGGCGGTGGCGCAACAAAACCGACGCGACATCCAGACCCGCCGCCTGAACGCGGCGCTGATCCGCCTTGAAGAAGGCGAATACGGCTATTGCGAAGATTGCGGCGAGGATATCGCGTTGAAACGGCTGGAACTGGACCCGGCAGCCAGCAAATGCATCAGCTGCGCGCGGGCGTGACCTGACGGTCGATCAGGGCGCGCAGGATCATCTCGAAACACGCACAATACTCCACATCATCAAACCCCGGTTCATCCGCCAGAACCCGCTTGCGCGCCGCCGACATAAGCGACCCGTTGCCCCAGAACGGATGCAAGGTGCCAACCCGGCGGCAATAGCTATCCGCCGCCTCGGCCTCACGGATCATCCGCGCGCACAGATCACGCCGCCGCGCGCGCGGAACGTTCAGCAACGCGCGCGCGGCGTTTGAGATGTCTCCGTGTAACAAGGGCCGCATGGCGATCACACAGCCAGATCAATTCCGGCGAACAACCCCGGTCCATAGCGGGCGGAAACCTGCGCCACTTCGATCCGTGCCGGCACATCGAACCCGTCCGCGACCTGCGCCGCGACCAAATACACCCAAGTTGGCGTGGTGACCATCTGTTCGCGCAACACCGTGGTACCTTGCATGACCCGCACCATGTAGATCTCGGATTCCTCGCCCAAAGGCACCTCCGGCAAATCCCAACTGTCGCCGTCAATCCGGGTGCGCCTGATCCAGCTTACCGATATGTCGCCACCCACACCGAAGGCGCGCAGATGCGCGGGCGCATAAGGGCGCAACCCGTTGCCGTCAAACGCCTCAACCAAATGCACATACGAAGGATCATCATAGCCGCGCCGGGCCGATCCGATCCGGTAATGCCGCGCAATCCCGCGTTGCGCGCTGGTCAGACCGGTCTGCACCGGCGTCCCGTCCAGCAGTACCACCCATGACCCCGAGGGCCAGACATCCGGCATCAACCCATCACTGCCCAACTGCCCGCGCAACCGCCCCGACAGCCAATAAGTGTCCGGCGCAATCAGGTTGGCGTCGCGATACTGGAACAGCTCCCAGCCCCCGCTCGACCCGTCGCCGATCGCCATCAGGTTGGCCCCGTTCAGCACGCCCGCGCGGTCCCGCGATTGCAAAACCCCACTGCTCAGCTTGACCTCAAGCGGTGCGCCCTCGTCCCACAACCCGACCTTTGCGGCCTTCATTGGCGATTGCGTGACGCCAATCACCGACGCCCTGGCAATGATTTCCCCCAATGCGTAATTGTCATCCGTGGACGACGAATATAACGCCACAGTCCCCGGCCACGGTTTGGCCGTCACCGCCAGATGCGGCGCGTGCGGCACCTCGTCGCCAGTCATCAACGGCAGGTCCATGAACAACGGCAACACCGGCACCGGCGGCACAAACGCCCGAACCCCCGGCGCGTCATCGGCCATTTCCGACGGCGTATAAACCTCGGGCTCAATGCGCACCGCCTCGATCAGTTGCAGCCCCGATTGTTCCACCCGATCAATGCGATAACGCACATCGCCTTCGCCACCATCCGCCGGCAGAATGACCACATCCCCCGCCCCCAACCCCATGTTCGACGGCGGCAGGGCAAAACGTACCATCTCGCGCGACACCCGCGCSTCGGTCAGCCAGCGTTCGGCCACCTGCCGTCCTTCGGCGCGGGTCAGCGCCATCGCCAGATCAGACGAGGCCACCGCATGGGTCGCCTCATCGGGCAAAATGGCCTCTTCGGCAATCACCTCGTGATCGCCACCGGATTCGATGAACCGCACCCGCACCCGCCCGGTCATTTCCGCCTCGGCACCGCGGGTCTGATCGGTCAGCCCGTCGATTTCCGTAGTCTCCACCAACAAATCGCGATCCAGCGCCACCGCATCAACCCCGCTGCGCATCCGGAAAATCAAAACCCCATCGCGTTCAATCGCGTCAAACCCATGGCGCAGCATCAACGGTTGCAACGCACTGCGCGCATCCCCCACCTGATCCACCAGAAACCCGCGCACCACGCCATAAAGCCCGGACGTATCAATCGCGCTCAAACCCGCGCGTTGGCAAACCTCCTGCACCACAGACGCCAGCCCGCGCGCGCCAATCCGGCCATTCAACCAATGACCACGGGCGAAATTCTCGCCGTCCGACCACAGGTCGCGATTGTTAGGAAAGAACGGATAGGGCCGGGTGTCCCACGACCACACATAAGCGTTGGTCAGATCAATCATCGGCGCGCCGTACAGCACCGACACCGGGTTTTTACCAGCCTCGCGCCAATAGCCCAGCACCGCCTGCAAATAGCGCCGCTGAATCAGATCATCGCGCTGACCGTTGGAATATTTCGGCAGGCTCGATTCCGATGATTTTGCGTCGAGAAACTTGTTCGGCTGRTTGGTCGCCTTGTCTACCGCCGCACAGCCCAGTTCGGTGAACCAGATCGGTTTCGACTGCGGCTCCCACGCGGTGGCGCTGGCCTGTCGCACGCCGTTGATGCGCTCAAAGTGGTCGTTCTCCCACCAGCCACGCATGTCCTTGTACCGCCAGACCCACGGCTCGCCATACGCCTGATCCTCAATCGGCGTGCGTATCTGCGCGGCCTCGGCCTCGGGCGATTGGTAATACCAGTCATAGCCCTCGCCGCCCTCGATATTCGCAGCCAGATAGTCGCGGTCATAGATCGCCGGCCAGCCAGCGGTGGCGTCCAGATGATCCGGGCCATCGCGCCAATCGGACAGGGGCATGTAATTGTCGATGCCGATAAAGTCGATGTTGGCATCGGCCCACAGCGGGTCCAGATGGAAATAGCGATCATTGCTCCCATCCTGCGGCTGATAGCCGAAATACTCTGACCAGTCCGCCGCATAGCCGATCTTGGTCGCGCCCCCCAGAATCGCCCGCACCTCAGCGGCCAGATCGCGCAGCGCGGCCACGGCGGCGAACCCGCTGCCCCCGCGTATCTGCGTCAACCCGCGCATTTCCGAGCTGATGCAAAACGAACTGACCCCGCCGGCGGACGCGCATAATGCCGCGTAATGCAGGATGAACCGCCGCAAGCTCCACTCCGTCGGGCCGCTATAGCTGACCACGCCGTCGCCAACGACAAAATCGGCCGCACTGGCACTACCAAAAAACGCAGCAACCTCGGCGTCGGCGCTCGCACTGCCATCGGGCGAGCCCGCCTGACCGGGGGCCACCGACAGCGTTATGCGCCCGCGCCACGGCAATTTCGGCTGATCCGCCGCGCCGCTCCACGGGTCGGGCAGGCCGTTGCCATCCTGCTGATCCATCAGAATAAACGGATAGAACATCACCCGCTGACCGGCGGCGTTCATGTGCCGGATCGCCTCGACCACAGCCGCATCCGCAGGGGTGCCGCCATAGATCGGACGGCCATCAATCTGGGCGATTTCCCCGGCCATGGCGCGCGATTGCCCTGAAACGGCCCAAGGCATGTTGATGCCCTCAATATTGGCGCGCTCGACCTTGGGTCTGACCTGACACGACCCACAACGCAGGTCATCACCGAACCACGACACCACCAGCGAGGCCGCATCGCAATTTGGCAATTCCTCGCCAAGCATCTGAAACGACGTGGCAAAATCGGTCTTGGCCGACGGAGAATTAATGTTGGCAACCCATTTGCTGCCCGGCGCGTCCGAGTAATAAACCGGCGTTGTCGCCAACGCATATTCCCCGGTCCCCGGTATCAATGCCACACCGTTGACCAGCTGCGCCGGGTCCGTGTCGTACCCCAGCGCGTCGGGCTGTTCGCCGCGCACCACCTCGAATGAGAACTGCGGCACCCGGTTGCCGTATGGTTCCAGCGACAAATTTTCCATCACCACATAGGCCGTGCCGCGATAGGCCGGCACGATGCCCGGCCCCTCGATCGCTTCCATAACCGGGTCGGGCAGCTGATCGGGCGTGCCGTGATAAACGCTCAGGTTCAGGTCGTCGCGCGGCACTTCTTCGCCGTCCGCCCAGATCCGCGGCACCGAAAGGATTTCGCCCTCGCACAGGGCCACGGCCAGCGACACGCTATAGCTATAGGTGGTTGTTTCAGGCTTGGCCGGCGATCCCTTGCCGCCGCCCGAGGTGGTGGTGCTTTCCTGAAAATCCGAGGCCCAGATCACCTGCCCCCCGACCCGCATCCGCCCGTATAGCTGCGCAACCGGCGCGCCGTCCCCGGCCTGCGTCAGGCGGAAACGGTCGATCTTGCCGGTTTCCACCGGCTCTGATCCGGTGCCCAGCAGGCGATTGTCAATCACCCGCCCCAGCGTCGCGCCCACGGCGCGCCCGATCACCACACTGGACAACCCGGCCAGCGTTCCACCAACCGAGCCACCTATGGCCGCACCAGCAGCCGAAAGAAGTATCGTCGCCATCAGAGCACCTCCCAAGAGCGCAATCCGAAAAATGGGTCCCGTTTTCGGACTAAATTGCGCGTTAAAACAAAAAGACAGGGCGCCGCCCTATGGAAATTCAAATACCGCCACGATGCGCCGCGCCCACGGCGCGCTCAGCGGGCTTTCAACCACACCGTGACGGGCATAGGCATGCACAAACCGCGCGTCCGCCCCGGCCTTTGTCACCAGACCAAGATGTTTGGCCACCGACCCCCGCCGCATCCGGAACAGGATCACGTCCCCGGCACCGGGGGGGCCGGATTTGGCCCACAAATGCCGCGCGGCCGCCGCCCACAGGCGCTCTTCGCCCTGTGGTTCGGACCAATCCATCGAATAGGCCGGCACTGCTTCGGGTTCGCCCCCATAGACCTCGCGCCACACGCCGCGCACCAGCCCAAGGCAATCCGCCCCGGCCCCGCGCGTTGCCGCCTGATGCCGGTAGGGCGTGCCGATCCAGGACCGGGCGCAGGCGACGATTTTCGCGCGCGCAACCATCACCGCAGGCTCCCGCCGCTGTTGGATGCCGATTGCTTGGGAACCGCCATCACCCAGTCTTCGCCCGGAATGTCCGGAAACCCCTGATAATTCACCAGATTGTTGAACTTCAACCGACAGGTCTCCATCCGCTTGTCGCACCCCGCCTCAAGACGAACCATGTCGCCGGCACCAATGCCGCCACGCAGCGGTTGCCACAGCTCAATCACCCGCACACCCGCCTCGAACCGGTCCTGCTTGATCGCGCCCCATAGCCCCTTGGCGGCCCCCGACAGCATTTCCAGCCGCCCGCGCGCAAACCACCCCGGTTCAAACCCGTTCAGATCCGGCCAGCGGAATTCCCGCGCCTCGACCACCTGCCCGACCGCGCGATCCTCCCGGTAGCCCGGCGTGGTGCGATCAAACCCGCAACTCTGATCCCCCAGAACCGCGGTGCATGGCTTTTGATAGACCCGCCCCAAAGGTCGGTTCAACGCCTCTGTCAGGCCGCGCAATTCGGCAAAGAACGCCCCGCCACTACGGCGCAACTCGCCGATCGTGCCGCGAAATTGCAACCAGCGCACATCCGTATCGGCCCAGTTGACCAACCACGCCCGCACCTCGGCCCCGTCGAAACGCCCGGCCTCAATGTCCTCTTCGGAAATCGCCGCATCACTCAGCGCGCCAATCGCCTCGGTGTTATCCACCGACAGCCCCGTGCTTTGCTGCAACGCCTGCGCGGTCATGCCAGAATCCGCTCTGAACGCCACGCCCTCGAAATTCAACGTAAGGTCGTGATCGGTAAAACCAAACGTCTCCCCATCCCTGCGGGTCACGGCCCAGCACCGGCACAAAGTGGTCAGCCCGCTTTGCACATGCGCCTGAAATGCGGCGTTGATCCCGCCCATCAGACCCGCACCTCGACCACCGGCACATTCGGCACGGTGCCGGCCTGAAAACTGGCCACACTGGTCTGAATGCGGTCGGTGTCAAAACGCACCGGCACGTCGAATTCGAACCCTGCGGTGATGGTGGTGGCCTCACTCGGCGGATGCACGAAACTGATCAGACCGGTGGTGTCATCCACCTGATAATCCACACCTTCCTTCATTTCGTCCTGTTCCAGACCGATCCGCACAGACCCCACCACCGGCTTGGTGATTGGCCTGACATATCTGAAACTGCCCGAGCGGTAGGTTTTTGCCAGATTGAAAACGGTTTGATGCCCGTCGCCCACCGCAATCACCTGATCGCCAAACGCCACATCCGCACTGGCCCGCCCGGATTTGAAATCCGACCAGTCCTTCCAGCGAAACCCGAACATCTGCCCGGCGCGCGCCTCGAAAAACGCGATCAGCTTTTCAACGTCCTCAAGTGAGCGCATCCCCAGCCCCGCATCATAGCGCCGGCGCGAATGTGCCCAGGGCGTGTTGCGTTCCTCGAACCCGTTGGCCAGCGTGACGATATCGGTGCGCCGCTCTGGCCCGCCGACCGAGCCAAAGCTAAGCGACGCCGGAAATCTTACCTCGTGAAATTCCATATTCCTGTCCCCCCCCTATCGGTTACGATTGCCACGGCCCAGGGCGCGGCCCATCTGTGCTGCGATCTGCCCTTGCGAGCGTTGAAACCCCTGCACATCCGGCGTGGTGATGTTCATCACCACATTAACCGCGCCACCGCCGCCGCCGCGTACGCCCAGCTTGCCGTCAGCGCCGCGTGCCAGCGGCATGATCGCCTCTGGCCCGGCCTCGCCCATCAGGCCCATGCCGCCACGCATGGGGAAACTGACCGGCCCGGACACCACGCCGCCATTGGCAAACGGCGTGACGCGGCCTTGCGAAAACGCGGCCCCATCGGCAAACGGCAATATCCCCTCGACCAGCGATCCCACGCCCTTGGCCAGCAAGCCGCCAAACTGATTGGTGATCGGCTTGATCGCGGCGCTATAGGTGGTCTGAACCATCGACCGCGCGATGGTCTCTAATGCATCCGACAGCTTCAGCCCGTCGAACACCACCCCGTCAAAGGCCCGGCGCAATCCCTTGGACAGGCCTTTCTCCAGCGTCGCCACATCGCGCCCGGTGCCTGCCAGCGACTCGCGCATCCGGCGCAACTCACTGTCAAAATCCGCCGCCATTCCGGCCGCGGCCCCCAATGAATCCTCAAGCGCTTCGGCCTGCCCGCCCAGTTCGTCAAATCCGTCCTGCTGTCTCATCGCCATCTCCTTTGTCTTGATCCGGATAGGCCGCCTGCAATGCCTCCAGCCCGGCCCTGTTCATCGGCAGCTCGCCCCCGCCCTGCCCCAGCATCAGCCAAAGCTCTGCCGGGGTCAGACCCCAGAACCGGTCCGGCGTCAGACCCAGACCCACCATTCCGGCCCGCATCAGGACCGGCCAGTCAAAGCCCGGCCCGTCCACCCCTTGCCCGTCTGATCCCGGCCTGCTCACGCATCACCCGGCACCATGAATGCCCTCGCCAGCAATTCCGCCGCCACCCGTGCCGCCGCCATCGGCCCACCGGCAATATCCGCCTGCATCAGGTCGGCGCGGGACAACTCATTGCCCCCGCCCTGCAACCCGGCCACCACCACCGCCAGCACATCGCGCGATGAAAACCCACCAGACTCGAACCGTTCCACCAGTTGCACCAGCGATCCGGTCTCAAGCGTGTGTTCCAACCCCGCCAACGCGCCCAACGTCAGCTTCAGCACCCGTTCGCGCCCGTCGATGACCAACGCCACCTCTCCCGTCCACGGATTTGCCATGGCTAGATCGCCGTGAATGTCAGCGCGCCAGCCGAGGCCATCGACATCTCGTATGTCGCCTCGCCGTTGTGGCTGCCGGCGTATTCGATCGAGGTGACCTGAAACGCGCCCTCGATGATGCCAAAATCCGGAATGATCACCTGAAAATCCGGGGTTTCGCCGTCAAAGAACAACTGACGCGCGCGTTCATCCGTGCCCTCATCCCGAAACACGCCCGACCCGGTGATCGACGCCGACCGGACCCCCGCGCCGGACAGCAATTCGCGCCATCCGCCCTGACTTTCCAGCGATGTTACATCGACGCTTTCCGCATTGAAACTGACCCGCGTGGCGCGCAGCCCCGCGATGGTCTGGAACGTCCCCGTCCCGGTCATATCCACTTTGACCAACAGGTCCTTGCCGTTCTGAGCAACCATGATGTCTCTCCTAGATTCAGATTAAGTGTCTTGGACGCGGGCGCGAAACCGCAGATCAATGCGCCGCACACGCCCGGCCTTGCCGCTGCGCCGCGCCGAGGCACGATCAAACCACAGCCCCACCAACTGCCCCCGGCTCAGCGCCAGATTGGCCCCAACCAAAGTATCGCCAATCGCCGCCGCCACCGCCTTGGCCGCGCCAAATCCGGCCGTCTGCGTGACCACGGACACGGTGAACAGATGCAACGCCCCCGCCCCGGTCTTGTCCGACCGGTCACGCACGTTTTCCGGCCCCAAACTCACATAGGTCTGCGGCAAATCCCCGGTCGGAAGCGCGTCATAGATCGCCGTCCCGACAAGGGCACTGACCCCCGCATCCCCCAGCAACTGCTGATACACCGCCGACTGAAGCGCCGCTGATACCCCGTAACTCATGCCGTCACCTCTTCATCTGCAAAACAGGTCAGGAACCGGCCCCCGGCGTCGCGTTCGCTGACCGCCTGAATGACAAACAACCGGGTGCCGTCGCGAAACCGCTGATCCTGGGTTGGCCGTGACGGCGCCCCCACCGGGGCCGCGCGCACAACGATGCGGTAACTGGTGCTGGACACCGGCGCCCCGGCCTCGGCCCTTTCGCGCCCGGTGCGGGCCGTCACCTCGGCCCACAGCTCTCCCAACGCCACCCAGACCTCGCCAAACCCCCCGGCCCCGTCCGGGCTGCGCACAGCCCCTTCCAGAACCAGTTTGCGGTTCAGACGCGGGGCCTTCAATGTCCCACCCCCAGGCTAAGACGCACCGCGCGATACCGCTGCACCAGACTGGACACGCCAAACGGCATGCACCCATCGCCCAGCGATGTTTCGTCGCGATACTCATAGTAATGCGCCGCCAGCAGCAACACCGCCTGCCCCAGATCGGCGGGCAAA
>NVQY01000032.1 GCA_002400675.1 Paracoccaceae bacterium
GTAGCCGATTTGGTTGATGACATGGTCACCTTGCCCGCCGCATCGCCCATCAACCGTTCAACCGCGCCCAATTCGATGGTGTCGGCCATGGTGCTGGTGCCGTGCGCGTTGATGTAATCCACATCCGCAGGTTCCAGCCCGGCATTTTTCAGTGCTGCGCGCATGGCCCGTTCGCCCCCTTCGCCTGACTCGGATGGCGCGGTGATGTGATAGGCGTCGCCCGACATGCCATAGCCCAGAATCTCGGCGTAAATTTTCGCCCCGCGCGCCTTGGCGTGTTCGTATTCTTCCAACACCACCACGCCGGCACCTTCGCCCATCACGAACCCGTCGCGATCAACGTCATAAGGGCGGCTGGCCGATTTGGGGTCGTTGGCGTATTTGGTGCTGAGTGCTTTGCAGGCGTTGAAACCGGCGATGCCAATCTCGCTGATCGCCGATTCTGCGCCGCCTGCGATCATCACATCCGCGTCGCCATGCTGGATCAACCGGCTGGCGTCGCCAATCGCGTGGGCGCCGGTGGAACAGGCGGTCACAACCGAATGGTTTGGGCCTTTAAAGCCGAACCGGATGCCCACCTGCCCGGAAATCAGATTGATCAGCGCGCCGGGAATAAAGAAAGGAGAAACCCTGCGTGGCCCGCGTTCCTTGATCAGAACAGCCGTCTTGGCAATCGAATCCAACCCGCCAATGCCTGACCCGATCATCACGCCGGTCCGCAACAGGTCTTCTTCGGCCTCTGGTTTCCAATTCGCATCTGTGACGGCCATTTCTGCCGCAACGATGCCGTAGAGGATGAAATCACCGATCTTGCGCTGTTCTTTTGGCTGCACCCAGTCATCGGGGTTGAACGTACCATTGGTTCCGTCCCCGCGCGGCACTTCGCAGGCATAGGTCGTGGCCACGCCGCTGGCTATTGCGTCAAACCGCTCGATTGGCCCGGCACCGGACTGTCCGTCCAGCAATCTTGACCATGTTTCATCAACTCCGCACGCCAATGGCGTAACCAGTCCCAGACCTGTGACTACTACTCTGCGCATGATCTGCCCTCTGCCTTTGCCTTCTTGTCATAACCACGCATTGTCCGGATTGTCCGGTGTCGGCCCAAAAACGCCGAAACCTGCCCATTTACGGGGCAAATATCGGCACCGGGAAAACGCAATACGCTTTAACCAGTTCTCTTACCCCGCCGATGGGGATGGGGGCAAGGGTCCAGCCGCCGGGACCTCAGCGCATTTCGGCCAGTAAGTGGCTAAATAAACTCTGCAACCGGCTCTGGTTCGGGGCGCGCGGTGGCCAGCGCCTCGGCCAGATCAATCGACTTGCGCAGCAATGCGCGCCCGACCAGCGCGCCGGCGATGTTGGGAATATACTTGAGCCGGGCAATGTCATCGACACTGCGCACCACACCGCTGGCGATCACCGGCGTCGAGGTCGATTCCGCCAGACTGGCGATCAATCCCAGCTGGGCGTGGTAGTCGTCCACGTCGCTGTCAATGTCAGTGATGATAATGCCGGCAAACGGCGCGTCACCAAAGGCATCAATGAACCCTTGCGGCGTGAACGCGCTGACGCTGCGCCAGCCGTCAGTCATCACCTGCCCCTGCCAGACATCCACCGCCAGCACGATCTGATCCGGGTGCAGCGCGGCCAGTTCACGCACCAACTCAGGCTCGCGTGCAGCCAGCGTGCCGATCACGATCCGCGCGGCCCCCTTGTCGATCCAGCGCTCCACCGCGTCGCGACTGCGCATGCCGCCGCCCAACTGCACGGGAATGCCTACGCTGCGAATGATCTGCTCGACCAGTTCGGCATTGTCACCATGCCCCTCGATGGCGTCGAAATCGGTCACATGCAGCCATTCCGCGCCGTCAGCGGCATAGGTTTTGGCGGTCTCTAGCGGGTCCACATGCCAGACCATCGCGGCCTCAAGGCGGCCCTTGTCCAGCGACACACAGCGCCCGCCCTGCAATTCGATTGTCGGGTATATCTGCATGGGGCTGGCTCCTTGGGGTTGGGCACTTACATACCCTTGTATAGCACACCAACGCCCCTTTGGCGCGGGTGCCTGCCTTTGGCATCCGAACCAGCCCCCCCGCGCATAGAAAAACGGCGCTTCCCGGTTAGGAAACGCCGTTTCAAATTATCTGTGGTCCGATTGGGCCGGATCAGGAGGCTTCGGTGATGAACTTTACCGCGTCGCCAAATGTCTGAATGGTCTCGGCTGCGTCATCGGGGATTTCGATGCCGAACTCTTCTTCAAAAGCCATAACCAGCTCAACCGTGTCGAGGCTGTCTGCGCCAAGATCGTCGATGAACGAAGCGTTCTCGGTTACTTTGCCTTCTTCAACACCCAGGTGCTCTACAACGATCTTCTTTACGCGGTCTGCGACGTCGCTCATGTTCATTCCTCATTCTTCAAGGCCTCTCGGCCCGGTTTTTGCCCTTGCCCGCATGGGGTGGCTTGGTTTTGCCCATTGGGGCGGCTTGATCCCGATCTTGCCGGGGATGGCATGTGACAGGTCCATATGGTCCTGAATGCCCAAATCTGCGCCGCCTATAACACAGACGACGCCGGTGGCAAACGCTTTCGCGTGATCCGCGACCTTACCTATAGCATGGCCATCCCGCCGTTCACATGCAAGGTGGTTCCGGTAACATAGGCGGCTTGTGGGCTGGCAAGATACAGAACGGCGGCGGCAATTTCGCCCGGCTCGCCCATGCGCCCGGCGGGAATCTGGCCAAGGATTGCAGCCTTTTGATCCTCGGTCAGCTTGTCGGTCATGGCCGTGGCAATGAACCCCGGCGCCACGGCGTTAACGGTGATTCCCCGGCTTGCCACCTCATAGGCCAGCGATTTGCTCATGCCGATCATGCCAGCCTTTGATGCGGCATAATTGGCCTGCCCCGGATTACCTGTGGCCCCGACCACGGACGAAATATTCACAATCCGCCCCCAGCGCGCCTTCATCATGCCGCGAATGGCCCCCTTGCACAGCTTGAACGTCGAGGTCAGATTGACGTCAATCACATCCTGCCAATCGCCGTCCGACATGCGCATGAACAGGTTATCGCGGGTGATTCCGGCGTTGTTCACCAGAATATCCAGCGCGCCCATCGCCTCTATGGCCTGCTTTGGCAAAGCCGTGACCGCCTCGAAATCGCTGAGGTTGCAGGGCAGCACATGCGCGCGTTCGCCCAACTCTGCCGCCAAGGCCTCAAGCGGTTCGACCCGCGTTCCGGACAAGCCAACGGTTGCCCCGGCCCCGTACAACACGCGGGCGATTTCCCCGCCAATGCCGCCAGATGCCCCGGTGACCAGCGCGGATTTACCTGTAAGATCAAACATATATCAGCCTTCCTTAATGTGTTTTACGACTGCCGCCACATCATCAGGCGTGCCAACCTGACGGGTAGCAATAGAGCGGTCAATGCGCCGGATCATGCCGGACAGAGCCTTGCCTGCGCCGATCTCCCAAATCTCGGTCACGCCTTGCGCGGCCATCGCCAGCACCGATTCGCGCCAGCGCACGGCACCGGTTACCTGCTGGACCAGCAGTTTGCGAATCTCATTGGGGTCCGTCACCGCCCCGGCCCGCACATTGGCGATCACCGGCACGCATGGTGCGTTGATTTCGGTCTCGGACAGCGCATGCTCCATCTCTTGCGCCGCCGGTTGCATCAGGGCGCAATGAAACGGCGCGCTGACCGGCAGCAGGATCGCCCGCTTGGCGCCTTTGGCCTTGGCCAGATCAATCGCCCGTTCAACCGCGGCTTTGGTGCCCGACACCACAACCTGCGCCGGGTCGTTGTCATTTGCGGCCTGACAAACATCGCCCTGCGCGGCCTCTTCGGCAACCGCCCTGACGGCCTCAAGGTCCAGCCCCAGCACGGCGGCCATGGCCCCCTCGCCCACCGGCACCGCGTTCTGCATCGCCAACCCGCGTGTGCGCAGCAACCGCGCGGTATCGCCCAAACTGATCGCGCCCGCCGCCGCCAGCGCCGAATATTCGCCCAGCGAATGCCCGGCCACCATGGCCGCATCCGTCACCTTGACGCCCTCAGACTCAAGCGCGCGCATCGCCGCCATCGACGTGGCCATCAACGCCGGCTGGGCATTCTGGGTCAGGGTCAGCTCGGCAATATCGCCGTTCCAGATCAGATCGCTCAGCTTTTCGCCAAGGGCCGCGTCCACCTCGTCAAACACGGCCTGCGCCGCCGGATAGGCCTCGGCCAGCGCCTTGCCCATGCCGATGGCCTGCGCGCCCTGCCCGGGAAATACAAATGCAGTTGTCATCAATGGCCTCTCGATTGCTTTGTGCTTTGCCCATGGATGTACCGCCCCCCGCGCGCCCGCACAAGAGAGCGCAGGTTTCGCGCGCCCACGCACCAACGCTGTGCAGCGCCCGCCCTTGCGCCCACCTGCAAGATGCATGATTTGTGCGCCTGACAACCCAATTTCGGAGATCACACATGCCCCGCCGCAACACCGCAGGCAGCTATGGCAGCGTCACCAAGACATTCCACTGGCTGATCGCGCTATTGATCGTGACCATCATCCCCGTTGGCCTTGTCGCCAACGAGATGGCAGAGGCCCTGCGCGACCCGGCGATCCCCTCGACCGCCGAGGATTTCACCCGCACATTCTTGTTGTTCTCGATCCACAAAACTTTGGGAGTCGCGATCTTCTGGGTCGCCCTTGCGCGCATCCTCTGGGCGTTCACCCAACCAAAACCGCGGTTGTTGAACGCCGACAACCGGGTCGAGGCATTTCTGGCCGAAACCGTGCACTGGCTTTTGTACGGCTCGCTGGTGCTGGTGCCGCTGACCGGCTGGATCGACCACGCCGCCACCACCGGATTCGCGCCGATCTGGTGGCCGTTCGGACAATCCCTGCCATTTGTGCCCAAAGATCCGGCCCTGTCCGCCACATTCGCCGGGCTGCACGTGACCTTGCAACGGGTGCTGATCATATCGTTGCTGCTGCACATCGCTGGCGCACTGAAACACCATTTCATCGACCGCGATTTCACCCTGCGCCGTATGTTGCCAGGATCATCCGCCGTGACCACACCGCCAGCGCATCGCGGCTCTGCCCTGCCGCCGCTGGCCGCCGTGCTGGTCTGGGTTACCGCCCTTGGTATCGGCACGGCCACCGGGTTGATCGTGCCGCCAACGCCCACGGCCCCCCCGGCTGAACTGGCAGACGTCGCCTCGGACTGGCAGGTTACCGAGGGAACTCTGGCCCTGTCGATCACCCAGCTTGGCAACACCACCACCGGCACCTTTGCCGACTGGACCGCCGCCATCACATTTGACGAAACCGCCCCCGGCCCGCTTGGCAAGGTCGAGGTGACGGTGGCCATCGCATCGCTGACGCTGGGCAATGTCACGGCGCAGGCCATGGGCCCAGATTTCTTTGACGCCGACTTTTTCCCCGAAGCGACGTTTTCCGGCGAAATCACCCGCACTGAAACTGGCTATGTGGCCACCGGCCCGCTGGTGATCCGCGACACCAGCCTGCCGGTCAGTTTGCCGTTTGATCTGACATTGGACGGCGACAGGGCGCAGATGACCGGAAAATTGTCGCTGAACCGTCTGGATTTCGGGGTTGGGTCTACCATGGTGAACGAGACCTCTTTGGGGTTTGGCGTCGACATCATCATCGACCTGCGCGCCACGCGCGGTCAGTAATATCACCCGAACCTAGGGTTTTCCCTAGGTCAAACCAGTCAATAAACAGGGGGTTTTCCGGGTTACCGACCCTGCCCGCGTCTGTGAGCCTGATGGATGAGAGACAGCGATCTTTCACAATTCAGGCGCACCCAAGACGCCACGCAAAAACCAACCAACCGGGAGACTACAATGAAACATACATGGATAAAGGGGCTGGCCGTTGCTTCAATGTGCACGCTGGCCACCACATCACTGGCGGACAACCATGAAGGCAAGGAACTGGATTACCGCACCTTCAAGACCGGCGGCACGATTGAATATGGCAACATCGCTGACAGCTATACCGCCGATCTGGTGATGTATCTGGCCGGCAACCAGTTCATGGTGATGGAGGAACTGATCACCGACTTTCAGGCCCGTAACCCGGATATTGCCACGATCTATGTGGAAACCATCCCACCGGGGCAGATCCTGAAAGGTCAGATCCTTAAACAGGGCGAGATCGAAGGCCAGAAAACCGCGCAGAACCCCGACATCTTTGCCTCGGTCAATCTGGGCCATCTGAAAAAGCTGAAAGGCAAGGGGGTCATGTCCGACTACATGATCTATGTGCGTAACAAGCTGGAGTTGATGGTCGCCAAGGGTAACCCCAAGGGCATCGCCGGGCCGCAGGATCTGGGGCGCGACGATCTGGTGCAATCGCATCCCAACCCGCTGACCGAAGGTATCTTTAAATTCTACGGCTCTAAGATGCTGCGTGACATGGGGCTTTACGATCAGGTAACCGGTGGCGCGGAATGCAAAAGCTGCTGGGCGATCGACGGCAAGACCTGGTTCACCTCGCGTCACCACCGCGAAACCCCGGCCCGGATCGAAGCCGGCGAGGCCGATGTCGGCATTGTCTGGACCACCGAAATCGTCGCCGCAGTTGCCTCTGATCGTGGCGTCGAAGGCGTGGCCATCCCCGCGCCTCTGAACCAACAACAGGACGTAGGCTATGCCATCGGCGCGCTCAGCACCGGGCGCAATGCCTTCAACGCCATGCGCTATCTGTCCTACCTCGGCACCCCCGAGGCACAGGCGATCTACAAGAGCTATGGCTTTCTCGGAGCCTCTGAGGGCGAATTGAAGTTGAAACCGATCCCGGCATCGAAGTAACGTTTCAGCTATGACCAACACCAACAGGAGAGAAATAATGAAAAAACTAGCACTCGCCGTCTTCTTTACCCTCGCATCGACCATCAGCGTCATGGCGCAGGGCGTGACCCATTATGTGGCGATCCATGTGGATCAAAACGATCCCAAGGTGATGAATCTGGCGCTGAACAACGCGCAGAACATCACCAAATACTACGAATCCAAGGGCGATACCGTGGTAATCGAAATGGTTACCTATGGCCCCGGCCTGAACATGCTGATCGAAGGCAAAAGCCCGGTCGCTGACCGCATCGCCGTGATGTCACTGGAAATGGAAAACCTGTCCTTTGCCGCCTGCGCCAACACCATGAGTAAGATGGAAGCAAAAACCGGCAAGAAAATCCCGATCATCCAAGAAGCCACCATCGTACCCTCGGGCGTGGTGACGCTGATCGAACTTCAGGAAAAGGGCTATGCTTACGTCAAGCCGTAACACGCCCCTGATCCCAACAAGACCATACAGCCCCCGGACCTTGTGCCGGGGGCTGCTTTGATTCCAACCCGCAAGATATTCCGGTTTAGCTATTTGTCTACAAATGACTTTTCCCCGGTGCGATTGCCCGAAACCATTGATCGACCGGAATGTTCCCGCTAACGTTTGCCAGATGGTCAATTTCTGGGAGGAAACCACATGAAACGAATTTCAATCACGCTGACGGGGGCACTGACCGCCCTTGCGGCCTCGGCCTCGATGTCCTTCGCCGCTGAAAAAGTGACGCTATATTGCAGYGCACAAGAGGATTGGTGCCAGGTCATGGCCCGCGGCTTTGAGGAAGAAACTGGGATCAAGGTCAACATGACCCGCAAATCCTCGGGCGAGACATTTGCCCAGATCAAGGCCGAATCGTCGAACCCCAAGGGCGACGTCTGGTGGGGTGGCACGGGCGATCCGCACCTGCAAGCCGCCGAAGAAGGTCTGACCACACCCTATGTCACGCCCATGCGCGGTGAGCTGAACGACTGGGCGATTTCGCAGGCCACGTCAGCCAACGACAAGACCATCGGCATCTATTCCGGCGCGCTGGGATACGGCTATAACACCGACCTGCTGGCCGCGGCCGGCCTGCCCGAACCGCAATGCTGGGCCGACCTGATCAAGCCGGAATACAAAGGCCACGTGCAGATGGCCAACCCCAATTCGTCCGGCACCGCCTATACCACGCTGGCCACGATCATTCAGTTGTTCGGCGAGGAAAAGGGCTTTGATTTCATGAAGGCCCTGCACAAGAATATCAACCAATACACCAAATCCGGCTCTGCCCCGATCAAGGCCGCCGCGCGTGGCGAGACCACCATCGGCATCGTGTTCATGCACGACGCGGTGAAACAGGCGGTCAAGGGTTTCCCGATCAAGGTCGTGGCCCCGTGCGAAGGTACGGGTTACGAAATCGGCTCAATGTCGATCATCGAAGGCGCGCGCAATCTTGAGAACGCGAAAAAGTTCTATGACTGGGCTTTGACCGCTGACGTGCAGTCGATGGCGCTTCAGGTCAATGCGTTTCAGGTGCCCTCCAACAAGGGTGCTGAAACCTCGCCAAGCGCGCCTGATCTGGCCTCGATCAAGCTGATTGACTATGATTTCAAAAAGTACGGATCGTCGGCCGAACGCAAGCGTCTGCTGAAAAAGTGGGACGACGACGTGTCGGTGTTGCCGCAGTAGGTTAGGCACACCTAGCCGTGACGCGTATCGTCACCTCTGAAAAAACCACCCATCCGACGCTGATCTTCTGGATTGCCGTCGGGTGGGTCAGTTTTGCGTTCCTGCCATGGTACGCCATCCAGGACGGCTTTTTCACGTTTGAATGGCTGTTTGACGGCTATCCGTGGGACAGCGACTATGCCCCGGCGGCGTTCCTTTTGGCGCAGGGTGAAAAGCTGTGGCTGGCCCCGCTGATCATCCCGCTGGTGGCCATGCTGTTCAGCCTTGGCCGAACAAAATCGGACCCGTTATTTTCCAAACTGCTGATATTCGCCGGTGCCTTCGGGTTCTTCTGGCTGTTCTTTCAGGGCTTTGCCATCGGCCTGCGCGGCTGGCAATTCGACTGGATGACCAGCCTGTTCGCCCCCTTGGGCGATCGCCAGTTTGGCATGGGTTACGGCGCGATGCTGCTGGCCAGCTCCTTTTTGTTCCTGTTCACCATGGGGATAGCCGCACGCGGCGCGATCAACGGCGATGTGTTCGTGGTCAGCGCCATCGGGCTGGTCATCGCCATTGTCACCATCTTTGTATTCTTCCCGATTTCCCGCATGCTAGTCGCGGCCTTTATCACCGAAGAGGGCAGCTATTCGTTCTCGGTCTTTGCCGCCAAATTCTTTGACGACCGCATCTGGGGCCTGACCTGCCTGACCGGCGGCCCGCGCTGTGGCGTGGCGTGGAATTCGCTGTTTCTGGCCGTTGTGGTCGGGTTCCTGTCCACCGTTCTTGGCCTTGTGTTCGCGCTGGTCGTCACCCGATCAAACTTCCGTTTCAAACGCAACCTGCGCGCCCTGACCGTCCTGCCAATCATCACGCCGCCCTTCGTCATCGGCCTCGCCCTGATCCTGATGTTCGGCCAATCCGGTGCTGTCACCAAATTCGTCGCCGACCTGTTGGACATGCAGCCATCCCGCTGGCTATACGGCCTGCCCGGCCTGCTGATCGCGCAAACACTGGCCTTCACCCCGATCGCCTTCCTTGTGCTGATCGGCGTGGTCGAAGGTGTCTCCCCCTCGATGGAAGAAGCCGCCCAAACCCTGCGCGCAGGCCGCTGGCAAGTGTTCCGCACCGTGTCGCTGCCGCTGATGCGCCCCGGTCTGGCCAACGCCTTTCTGCTTGGCTTTATCGAAAGCATGGCCGATTTCGGCAACCCACTGGTGCTGGGCGGCAATTACGACGTGCTGTCCACTGACATCTTCTTTGCCATCGTCGGCGCGCAATATGATCAGGGCGGAGCGGCGGTGCTGGCCATCGTCCTGCTGACCTTCACGCTGGGCGCGTTCTATGCGCAACGGTTCTGGCTGGGCAACAAATCCTACACCTCGGTGTCGGGCAAAGGCGACGCCGGCGTACACCCGATGATGCCACGCCGTCTGGCCTATCCGGTCTACGCGATTGCGACACTGTGGGCCGCCTTCACCATCGTCATCTACCTGATGATCGTCTACGGATCGTTCGTCGATCTGTGGGGCGTCAACAACACGCTGACCTTCAAACACTACATCACCGCGTTCGACTTTTCCTTTGTCGAAGGTGGCATCCGCTGGACCGGCGCGGCGTGGGACAGCTTCTGGACCACCATCAAGATCGCCGTCGCCGCCGCGCCGCTCACGGCAGCACTTGGACTGGTCACCGCCTATTTGCTGACGCGCCAGACCTTCGCGGGCAAAAACGCGTTTGAGTTCGGCACCATGCTGTCGTTTGCCATCCCCGGGACGGTTATTGGCGTCAGCTATATCCTCGCCTTCAACGTGCCCCCACTGGAACTGACCGGCACCGGCGCGATCCTGATAATATCGTTCATCTTCCGCAACATGCCGGTGGGCGTTCGCGCGGGCATCGCTAGCATGAGCCAGCTTGACAAAAGCCTTGACGAAGCCTCGCTGACGCTTGGCGCCAACTCCTGGCAAACCTTCCGCCGGGTGATCCTGCCGCTGCTACGTCCCGCCATCCTTGCCGCGCTGGTCTATTCATTCGTGCGGGCGATGACGGCCATTTCGGCGGTGATCTTTCTGGTCTCGGCCGAATACAACATGGCCACAGCCTATATCATCGGGCGGGTTGAAAACAACGACTACGGGCTGGCGATCGCCTATTCCACCACACTAATCGTGGTGATGCTGGCCGCCGTGGGCCTGCTGCAATTCATGGTTGGACGCACCAAAATCGGCCGGCGCGCCGGCATCGGCCCGGCCACGCATTAAGGACAAAGAACATGACAAATGTGCTGAACAACTCCAGGGCGTCCTCGGTCACGTTCGAAAATGTGACCAAGATCTACGGCAAAACCGTGACAGCAGTGGACAACATTTCCCTCGCGATTGAGCCGGGAAAACTGGTCACCCTGCTCGGGCCGTCGGGCTGTGGTAAAACCACCACCCTGCGGATGATCGCCGGGCTGGAAATGGCCACCAAGGGGCGCATCCTGATCGGCGACACCGATGTCACCACCCTGCCCGCCACCGACCGCGACGTGTCGATGGTGTTCCAGTCCTACGCGCTGTTCCCGCATATGACAGTGCTGGAAAACGTGTCTTACGGGTTGAAATACTCAGGCTTTGGCAAGGAAGAAACCCGCACCCGTGCCCTCGCCGGTCTCGATCTGGTCGGCCTCAAAGGCTACGACTCGCGACTACCCAGCGAACTATCGGGCGGCCAGCAACAACGGGTCGCGGTGGCCCGCGCACTGGTGCTCGAACCCCAAGTGCTGCTGTTTGACGAACCCCTGTCCAACCTCGACGCCAAACTGCGCCGTCAGGTGCGCCAGGACATCCGCGACATCCAGCAAAACCTCGGCCTGACCGTGGTCTACGTCACCCACGACCAGGAAGAAGCCCTTGCCGTGTCCGACCGCATCATCGTCATGCGTAACGCCTCAATCGCCCAGGAAGGCAGTCCGCGTGACCTCTACGAGGCCCCTGTTGATCGCTTTGTTGCCGACTTCATCGGCGAGGCAAACCTGATCCCCTGCGACATCAACAGCCTCAACGGCGAAACCGCCACCATATCGGTCGCCAACCTGACCCACGAATTAAACGCGCGCGGCCTGACAAAAGGCCCGGCCATGATCGCCGTGCGCCCAACGCGCGTACGCCTGACCCCCCCGGGCGGCCACAACACCATTGCCGCCAAAATCGCTAAATCCACCTACGTCGGCAACCACATGGAATACATCGTAGAGGCCGCCTTCGGAAAAATCTTCGCGGTCTCCGAAAACGTCGCAACCCCGTTTGAAACCGGTCAGAACGTCGGCCTCGGCTTCACCGAGTCTGGCCCCGTCCTGCTCCCCGCCGAATAACCCGAACTCCCAACTTCTTCTGTTTGCTAAATATCCCCGCCGGAGGCCTGAATACTCTTAATCCCCATCCCCAAACGCCGCCTCCGAAATCTCCAATAATTCCGCAAACACGCTCGGTGCGCCCACAATCACCCGCCCCCCGTCGACAATCATCTCATCCGCGTCCTGATCCTCGATCACACCGCCGGCCTCGGCCACCAGCAACTGCCCGGCCAGACAATCCCACGCGTTCATGTGATCCTCACTGTAACCAATCAACCGCCCGGCCGCGACATAAGCCAGCGACATCGCCCCCGAGGCATTGCGCACAAACAACCCCCCCCGCTCAACCACCGCCGCCACCAATCGCGCAATCACCCCCTTGCCCGACCGGTTGGAAAACCCGACCCCTACAGAGCCCTGATTTATGCCGCTGGTCTTGGACACAAACATCGCCGCCTCATTGCAAAACGCCCCGCCCCCAACCCCGGCATGAAACGTCTCGCCATGCAGCGGATCATGGATCACCCCCAACACCGTCTTGCCCTGCCACACGCAGGCCAGAACCACGCACCACACCGGAATGCCGGCGACAAAATTCGCAGTGCCGTCAATCGGATCAATCACCCAAACATACCCGGAACTACCCTCAACCGGCGCATGTTCCTCACCAACAATCCCATCTTCCGGGAACAGCCCAGCCAGCGCCGCACGAATCTCAAGCTCAACTTCCTTATCCGCCTGCGACACCAGATCCTGATGCCCCTTGGCCTCAATATTCAAACTGTCCAACCGGCGGAAATACCCTAGCGCGGTTTTTCCCGCCTCGTCACAAATACTTCTGGCTTGTTTCAGCCGCTCAGAGATTTCATCATTCATGACACAAACACCCAAATATTGTTAAATTTCAATAACCTCAGACAGGGCAACCTTGCGCCCTTCGCGCACCGATATCAACGCCGCCTGCGCGATCTCCAACGCCTTCAATCCGTCCACCCCGCTAGGAACAGCAATGTCCCGGTCCGTAACCGACGAGATAAACGCGCCAATCTCGGCCGCATAAGCCGCCACATAGCGATCCATGAAAAACCCGGCCAGCGGTGGCCGCACGAACCCGTCCCCGGTGGCAATCTCGACCCCGACCTGATGCTGGTTCTCGGCCGAAATCATGCCTAGACCCCCATGCACCTCGATCCTCTGATCATAGCCGTAACTGGCCCTGCGTGAATTTGAAATGGCACATTGCCGCCCGCTTGCGGTTCTCAGAATCACATTGGCACTGTCAAAATCCCCCAGCTCACCAATCCGCGCGTCCACCAGAACCGAGGCCACGGCCACGACGCTTTCCACCTCTTCGCCCAGCAAAAACCGCGCCATGTCGAAATCGTGGATAGTCATGTCCTTGAATATCCCCCCCGACACTTTGATGTAATCCTCGGGCGGCGGACCGGGGTCGCGCGACGTGATGTTGATCATCTCGACCGCGCCGATCTGCCCGGCAGAAATCGCCTGTTTCAGCGCCTGAAAATGCGGATCAAAGCGGCGGTTGAACCCAACCATCAAATGCGCGCCGGTCGACGCGACCACCTCAAGACAGGAGCGCACCCGCGCAAGGTCCAGATCAATCGGTTTTTCACAGAATATCGCCTTGCCGGCGCGCGCAAACAGCTCGATCAGATCGGCGTGGGTGTTGGTCGGGGTGCAAATCACCACCGCGTCGATATCGTCGGCACTGGCAATGGCAGCAATATCGCGCAGCTCACCGCCAAACCTCGCGATCAACGCCGTCGCCGCGTCCTCCGATGTATCCGCCACCGCGACCAGCCGCGCGCCGGGTGTTGCCCCAAGAGCGCCGCCGTGCACCTGCCCAATCCTCCCCGCCCCCAGCAATGCAATTCCAAGCGTCATCCAAATCCCCTTTTCGCCATACGCGCTATGCCCAAATCGCCATACGCGCTATGCCCAAAATCGGCAAAAACCAAAGGCATCCCCGGCAATTGGATTGCGGATGCACAAGGCCCCTGTCAAGCTGAAACCACACCTGCGTCGCGCGCGCGCATTCTAACAAGGACCGGACCCCATGCTGGACGTCATCACCATTGGCCGCGCGTCGGTTGACCTTTATGGCGCGCAGGTGGGCGGGCACCTTGAAGACATGCGGTCGTTCGAGAAATACATTGGCGGCTCGCCCACCAACATCGCCGCCGGCACCGCGCGGCTGGGGCTGAAATCGGCGTTGATCACAAGGGTCGGCGACGAACACATGGGGCGGTTCATCCGCGCAGAACTGGCGCGCACCGGCGTCGATGTGACCGGCGTGATCACCGATCCGGACCGCCTGACCGCGCTGGTTTTGCTGGGCATTCGCGACCGCGACCAGTTCCCGCTGATTTTCTACCGCGAGGATTGCGCCGACATGGCCCTGTGCGCCGATGACATCGACCCCGCGTTTATCGCCCAAGCGCGCTGTGTCACCGCCACCGGTACCCACCTTAGCCATCCCGCCACCAAGGCCGCGGTTCTCAAGGCGCTGAACATCGTCCGCGCCAACGGGGCCTTGTGTGCGCTTGATATCGACTATCGCCCCAACCTGTGGGGGCTGGCCGGGCATGGCGCGGGCGAGGCGCGGTTCATCGACAGCCCACAGGTCACCGCACAGCTTCAGGCGACCCTGCCGCTGTTCGACCTGATTGTCGGCACCGAAGAGGAATTTCACATCGCCGGCGGCACCACCAACACCATCGCCGCCCTGCGCACCGTGCGCGCCCTTTGCGGGGCCACGCTGGTATGCAAACGCGGGCCGATGGGGGCGGTGGCCTTTACCGGCGCGATCCCAGACGATCTGGATCACGGCCTGTCCGGGCCGGGGTTCCCGATCGAAGTCTTCAACGTGCTGGGCGCCGGTGACGGGTTCATATCCGGCCTGCTGCGCGGCTGGCTGGGGGGCGAGGATTGGCCCACGGCGCTGACATGGGCCAACGCCTGTGGCGCGCTCGCGGTCAGCCGCCATGGCTGCGCGCCCGCCTACCCCACTTGGGACGAATTGCAGTTCTTCCTGCGGCGCGGCGTCACCACCCCCGCCCTGCGCCATGATCAGGCGCTGGAACAGGCCCACTGGACCGGCACGCGGGACGGCGCATGGCCAACCTTACGCGTGTTCGCCTTTGACCACCGCCAACAGTTCGAGTCCATGCCGTGTGCAACCCCGGACAAGATCGCCGCGTTCAAACACCTGTGCCTGACGGCGGCGCAACAGGTGGCGGGCGACGATCCGGGCTATGGTATCCTGTGCGACGAACGCCTTGGATCGGGTGCCCTGTATAAGGCCGCCGACACCGGGCTGTGGATTGGCCGCCCCACGGAACTGCCCGGCACCCGCCCCTTGCAGTTCGAGCCACAGATCGGCACCGATTGCGGTGGTTTGCGCGAATGGCCGCGCAGGACTGTGGTCAAGGTGCTGTGCGTGGCCCACCCGGACGACGACGACGCGATGTGGGCCGATCAGTCGGCCAGTCTGATCCGCCTGTTCACGGCGGCGCGGCGTAACCAACTGGAATTCTTGCTGGAAATCATCCCCTCCAAGGCCGGCCCGGTCGGTGATGACACCTACCCAACGCTGATCGAGCGGATCTACCAATTGGGCATCTATCCCGACTGGTGGAAACTTGAACCGATGACCTCTGACGCCGCTTGGGAGGCGACCTGCGCCGCGATCAGCGATCACGACCCTGACTGTCGCGGCATCGTCGTGCTGGGCCTTGATGCGCCGCGCGCCGCGCTTGAGGCAAGTTTCACCATTGCCGCGCGCCACGATCTGGTCAAAGGTTTCGCGGTGGGGCGCACAATCTTTGGCGACACCGCGCGCGACTGGATGCAGGGTGCCGTGGAGGATGAAAAAGCGGTGTCGACGATGGCGGCGCGTTACCGCGATCTGTGCGACCTATGGGACGGGCTTCGGCTGAAAGGAACGACATGACAACCATCCGGCTGACCGGCGCGCAGGCGCTGGTGCGTTACATCGAAAACCAGTTCAACGCAGACGGCGACAGGTTCATATCCGGCGTCTGGGCCATCTTCGGCCACGGCAATGTGGCCGGCATGGGCGAAGCCCTGTACGGCGCGCGCGACCGCCTGCCCACATGGCGCGGTCACAACGAACAGAGTATGGCGCATATCGCCAGCGCATTCGCCAAGCAATCGCGCCGCCGCCGGGCGATGGCCGTGACCACTTCGATCGGACCGGGGGCCACCAACCTTGTGACCGCCGCAGCCCTTGCCCATGTGAACCGCCTGCCGCTGTTGTTGCTGCCGGCGGATGTGTTTGCCGGTCGCGCGCCCGACCCGGTGTTGCAACAGATCGAAGCGTTTGGTGATGGGACGCTGAGCGCCAATGACACCCTGCGCCCGGTGTCGCGCTATTTCGACCGGATAACCCGGCCTGAACAACTGATCACCGCCCTGCCCCGCGCCTTTCAGGTGATGACCGACCCGGCGGACTGCGGCCCCGTCACGCTGGCGCTGTGTCAGGACGTACAGGCCGAAGCGTTTGATTTTCCCACGCACATGTTCGCGCCGCGCGTCTGGCACATCCGCCGCCCCGCGCCCGACCCGGACGAACTAATCCGCGCGGCAGACATGATCCGCGCGGCGCATTCCCCGGTGATCATCGCCGGGGGCGGGGTGCATTATGCCGGGGCCTGCGACGCGCTGGCCGCGTTTGTCTCTGCGCATGGCATCCCCGTGGTGGAAACCCAGGCCGGGAAATCGGCGCTGGCGTGGGATCACCCGCAGGCCTATGGCCCGGTTGGCGTGACCGGAAGTTCCAGCGCCAATGCGATCTGCGAAAAGGCCGATCTGATCATCGGCCTCGGCACAAGGTTTCAGGATTTCACCACCGGCAGTTGGCACCTGTTCAAAAACCCGGACCGCCGGATTCTGTCGCTGAACGTGCAGCCCTTTGATGCGGGCAAACGTGGGGGCGAGACATTGGTCTGCGACGCGCGTTTCGGTCTGGAAATGCTGGACGAGGCTTTGGGCGACCACCGCGCCCCGCCGCCACCCAAGGGCCTGCGTGCCGATTGGTTTGCGGCCGCCAACAAGGTGACGATAGCGCCCGAGACGGACTCTAACGCGCTGCCCACCGACATGCAGGTGATCGGCGCGGTTCAGCGCGCCTCGGGGGATGATACAGTCGTGATCTGCGCCGCTGGCACCATGCCGGGCGAGCTGCACAAGCTGTGGAAGGCCAGCGGGCCGGGCAGTTATCACATGGAATACGGCTATTCCTGCATGGGCTATGAAATCGCCGGGGCGATTGGCATCAAGATGGCGGACCCTGCGCGCGATGTGGTGTGTTTCACCGGCGACGGTACCTATATGATGGCCAATTCCGAACTGGCCACCGCCGTAATGATGGGGTTGGACTTCACGTTGATCATCACCGACAATCGCGGGTTTGGCTGTATCAACCGGCTGCAAATGGCCACCGGCGGGGCCGAGTTCAACAACCTTCTGGATCACACCGAACATGTGGTGCCCAGTGCCATAGACTTTGCCGGGCACGCCACCGCGATGGGCGCACGGGCGGTTAAAACCCGCACTGTCGCCGGGTTGGAGGCCGCACTGGCAGCGCGCACCGGCAAAGGGGTTGAAGTGATCGTGGTGCAAAGCGACCCCTACGCCACGACCCAGGCCGGGGGCGCGTGGTGGGATGTTGCCGTGCCCGAGGAATCTGCGCGTGAACAGGTGCGCGCGGCGCGGGTGGACTATCAGGCAGCCACGCAGGAAAGGAATAGAAAATGATCCGATTTGGTACCAATCCGATTGCCTGGTCAAATGACGATGACCGCACGCTGGGCGCGGATATCTCGTTGGCGCAATGTCTGGACGAGGCCGCAGCAATAGGTTTTGACGGGATTGAGAAGGGCCACAAGATGCCGGACGAGGCGGGCGCGTTGAAGTCGCTGTTGCAGCCGCGCGGGTTGGAATTTATATCCGGCTGGCATTCAATGAACCTGCTAAGCCACTCTGCACAAGAGGAAATACAAGCGATCCAGCCGCATCTTGATCTGCTCAAAGCGATGGGAAGCGCCGTGGTGATCGTGTGCGAGACCTCAAATGCGATCCACGGGCGCGATGACGTGGCGTTGCGTGACAAACCGGTTCTGGCGGATGAAGACTGGGCAAGGTTTGGCGCCGACGTTGAGCGCGTGGCGCAGCATTGCGCCGGTCAGGGGATCACGCTGACCTATCATCATCATATAGGGACAATCGTCGAGACTCCGGATGAGATTGACCGGTTCATGGCTGTGAGCGGCGCGGCGACAAAGCTGTTGTTTGACACCGGCCATTGCTATTTCGGCGGCGGTGATCCGGTTGAGGTTCTGGGACGTCACATGCGTCGGGTGGCGCATATCCATGCCAAGAACGTGCGCCCCATGGTGATGGGCGAGGCACTGGCAGCGGGCTGGTCGTTTCTGGAGGCAGTGCGGCGCGGCGTGTTCACGGTGCCGGGGGATTTTGAGGGCGGTGTGCAATTCGAGGCGGTTCTGAGCGTGGCGGCGGCCGCTGGGTATGACGGGTGGCTGTTGATCGAGGCAGAGCAGGATCCAGAAGTTCGCAATCCGTTTGAATTTCAGAAGATGGGGTTGGAGGCGTTGCGGGTAATGGCGCGGGGTGTGGGTCTGGTGGGGTAGAACGGTGGGGGCCAGCCCCCACACCCCCGGAGTATTTTGAAC
>NVQY01000033.1 GCA_002400675.1 Paracoccaceae bacterium
GAGGCGGCACACGTCGCTAGGCGGCAAAAGCCCCTTGGCATTCGAACGAAAGGCCGCATAATGAGTTGAGAGACCGGAACGAAACCGTGACAGGTCCATAGCACAAATGCGGCGATAGTTTTGTATTTGCAATATTTTAATTGATGATCGCCTTTCTTGTTGCCGCGAAATATGGCATTCAGCAAAGAGCTTATACGGACTATCGCTTGAGGGGATTATTCGGTGCAATGATCGCCTACTTGGACAATAACTCTACTACCAAGCCTTCACCCCAAGTGGTGAAGGCTGTCTTGAAGAGCCTCGAACACAATTGGGGAAACGCGTCAAGTCCGCATGGTTTTGGACAGACATCCGCCAAGTTGATCGCAACCGCTCGGGATCAAGTTGCAGCCCTTGTTGGCGTAACTGCCGATCAGGTCGTATTCACATCAGGTGCCACAGAAGCAAACGAGGCCGTCCTCCGGCACCATCTAGCCAATGGTCGAATCTTGATTACCTCCGATATCGAGCACCCGGCGGTCACTGGCGTCTATCGAAGTCGAGCGCCTGAATTGATTCGCATCATACCTGTTGATCACGAGGGGAGGTGGGATCTTGATGCCCTAGAAACTCAACTCGCTGGTCCGCCCGCGCTTGTTGCGGTAGCGTGGGCGAACGGTGAAACGGGCGTCTTGCAAAACATACAGGCAATCTCTGATTGCGCCCGCAATCAAGGTGCCCAAATTTTGCTTGATGCATCGCAGGCCGTTGGGCGAATACCAATCGACGATTGTGCCCGCGGCGCTACTTACATAACGCTTTCAGGACATAAGCTTCATGCGCCGAAAGGTACAGGAGCTCTCATACAAATCAATGAACTCCTTGATCCAGTTGTAATTCAGGTTGGTGGGGAACAAGAGCTTGGCCTCCGTGGAGGAACAGAGAACGTACCAGGCATCATCGGTTTTGGTGTCGCCTGCGAACTACGGCGGCGCAACATTGATGGCGCGATTCAACACCTTGCTGATCTGCGAAATCGATTCGAGACTGCTTTAGGTGAAAAACTACCTGATATCCGAGTTAATGGAGTCCGCGCGCCGCGCGTGCCCAATACAAGCAACATCACCTTTTGTGGGGTCGATGGTATGGCTCTCGTAGCGCGTCTCGAAGACAAAGGCATCCTCTGTTCTCAATTGTCGGCCTGCTCCTCTGGTAGTCCAGAGCCTTCTCGCACGCTCACCGCTATGGGTCTCAACTCCGAGCAGGCTTTTGCCAGTGTCCGGTTCGCCTTCTCGGTTGACAACACGCTCGCAGAAGTTGAGTTTGCAATTCAAATTATTGTGGCGGAAGTTATCTATCTCCGTGAAATTCTGGGTGGGTTGATTTGAAAATTGGYGGTCACGAAACATTTTACCCCCGACCAGGCTGGCTTACTAAGGGTCTGCTTCATCTCCATGCAGGCGGGTCTGGTTTTTTTACGACTGCCGAGATTGCCGACGCATTGGGTGTCGGTCGGAATATGGCGAAGTCGATTGGTTGGTGGCTTCATACGATGGGGCTCGCCGAACGTCCGGTGAGGACCGGTCCTCTCGAACTCTCTGCGTTCGGGCGCGTTATCGCGGAACGCGACCCATTCATGACCACGCTCGGAACCTGGTGGCTGATCCATGTTACTGCGCAGACGGCACAGACCGGCGCTTCTTTGACGTGGTTCTTCTCCCACCGACGACCCGACCGGTTTGATCGTTCGTCGCTTGTGGAGGCCCTGTCGGAAGAGCTGACGGTTCGGAGGGGAAAGACGCCGGCGCTAAAAAGCGTTCAGCGTGAGGTCGCGACAATCCTTCACGCCTATGCAGTGCCAGTGCCCAGGCCGTCTCGAGATCCGGAAGACAATCTCGGATGTCCCTTGCAAAGGCTCGACCTGATTCGACATGTGAGGGCCACGGACAGGTTTGAGCGCTCGGACCCGACACCCATTCCCGCAGAGGCCATTGGTCTTCTTCTTTCTGCTCTAGGCATCAGTAGGCCAACGCAAAGCCTTGATGAAGGCGTGACGCTTTCTGTGCCTGCAACAGGCACACTGCTTGTGCGTGCAGGTGCAATTATTGGAAAAAACCGAGAAGCGTTCCTGAACATTGCTTCAGATGCGGAAAGCTTACTTGGCTCAGAAAAGATCGCAGTCGGCTTCCATGCGAGCGAGCGGATCATCTCATTGCGGAGCGCAAGGGCTGCTACTTGGGCAGGACTCTATTACGACCGCTTGGAAAAATCCTCGCAAGGGCAAGCAGCATGAACGCTCTGAAATCGATCAACATTGCAGATGACCTTTGTCGCCGGGAGATTGTTGAGGGATACCGCCCGACTCGCAAATCCTTGCAAGTTGTACGGGCGATCTGTGGCCTCGGAGGAAGCCGGGCAACGCATGTTGTTGCTCCCTACGGGGCTGGCAAGTCGATCGCAGCGCTCGCGGGTGTCACCCTCCTCGTCGGGCAACCAGACGATATGGAGAAACTTAGGCAACGCATCGGTGCGATTGATTCAGTGCTTGCCGATGACCTTTCAGATGCGACCGGCGGGAGCCTGGTCTTGCTTTTGCATGGGGTCTGTCCAGATTTGCCTGCAGCCATCTGCCGCCAAACTGGCCTCGCCCAGCAAGGGGGAATGACAGAAACTCTCAAAGCGCTTCACAAGAAGGCGCGAAAAGAGGGCATAGTACGTCTCGCTATCGTTTGGGACGAATTCGGGCAGCAACTCGAGACGCTGGTACGGGAGGGGCGCTCTGAAGATCTGCTCGCCGTTCAAGATCTTGCTGAATGGGCTGTGCGCCGCGTCCGTCCTGAAGTCACATTTACGACCCTCATGCACCAAGGAGTCCACCACTATACCCGCCGCGTATCCGATACAGCACAGTCAACTTGGCGAAAGATCGAAGGGCGTTTTGATACCCTAAGCTTGTTTGATGATGGCGTTGATGCCTACGAGATGATCGGTGACGTACTGGGTAATGATCGTGGGGGCCGTTGCAAAGTTTTGGCCCTGCGCGCGCGCAGGGCTTTTTTCCGACATTTGGCGACGACGAAACACTTGCCCGTGTATTGTCGAAGACCGCTCCTCTCACACCCGCAGCGCTCGATGCGCTGCCCCGTCTTGCAGCACAAGTCGCACAAAACGAACGCACAATGTTTAGGTGTCTCGATGAAACGGCCAGTATCGCCGCACCTGGAGAAGTGATCGGACTTGACGCCCTGTACGACTACTTTGCGCCAGCTATGCAGGCAGACACAGGCCCTGGAGGCACTCATAGACGTCTGGTCGAAGCCGAAACGGCCTTATCACGAGCTGAGACGGGTCTACAAAAACTGGTCATCAAAGCCGCGACTCTTCTTCAACTTGGCAACTCTTCCGAGCGTGTGAAACTGCCCAGGGAACGTTTGGTTTTTGGAGTTACCGAAGGGACAGACATTTCCCCTAGGGAAGCCGAGTTGGCCATCGATGCATTGATAGATAGGAAAGTCCTCCTCCATCGCCGTCGGACCAACGACATTTCGGTTTGGCACGGAGCGGATGTTGATCTAGGGGCCATGATCGCTGAGGAAGCCGCACGCTGGTCTGTTGAACAAGACATTGTGGAAACCCTGGACCGGCTATTTCCACCCGATGCCTATACAGCACCTCGCTACAACTATGAGCATGCTATCACTCGATTTGCGCGCGCGCRTTTTGTCACAGCAAACGATCTCTTGGATGAAAAGCGTCGAGATAACCTCCTGAACACCGCAAACATTAGTGACGCTTTGGTTGCCCTCGTTGTGGATGCAACTACCGATAGCGAGGAATTGCGAGCCTTAGTTGAGGTTCTCCCTCCTCATCTAATAGTTGCACTGCCACGGCGATCAACCGAAGTGACCGCGATCCTCTCAGATCTCCTAGCCATTGAGATTCTTTTGGACAGACCTGAACTTTTAGAGTCTGATCCGTTGATTGCACGTGAACTCCATGAACTGCGCGCCGAAGCAGAATCCGCACTTCGCCATTCACTCGAGCTGCTGATGAACCCCGATCGCGGCAAGGTGGTTTGGTTGTCTGGCGGGGGCAGTCACGATTTCACCAAAGGAGAAACTGCTGGCGACATTCTAACTCAGATTTTCAGTGCTCGCTTCCCAAAGACTCCCTTTATTCGTAACGAACAAGTGATCCGGCGGATGGTCACAGCAACATCCCGCTCTGCCAGGAAACGATGCATATTGGCAATCATTGCGGAAACAGAGAGCAACTTGGTTAATTCAATCGAAACATTTATGCACCATAATCTCGTTCAAGCTACGGCTTATGTACGAGCTTACCAGTGAAAACAACTTCGATCCATTTTCCAGGAGCCTCCGGCTTGGATGTTTCACCACTTGTTCGTTCTATGCGGAATGTTACAAATTCATATAAGCACCTGTTTTTCAGAGCGATCTTAAAGGGGGTGGAACTGCAACCAGACGGTTTTTTATCTTACGAGAAATTATTTGCGTGGATGTTGGAAGAGGCGTGGTGGCCGGCTTTTCACTATCGGCTGTCCCTTGGAAAGACTGACAAGGTTGTCGCATTGCTTGAGCAATCTATTAAAAATGCAGATGAATTACGACTTCGCCCTGATGAAGTTCCAAAGTTGGTGGCAGAAATCCCTTTTGATCTTAAAGCACAAAAGGCAACAGGGATTCTTCGCTATGTTCCTCAAAGGTTAATACTGCCATGGTTTGAAGACAAAGTTAAAGGCACAAATCGAGAGGATGCACTTGTTCGACGATTCAGCATTGAGGAATTTGCAACAAAGAAACCACTCTACAAAGTGCTGGATGATGGAATTCAAATTCACCCTGACTGGCAACACTTCATTCTTGAATGGCATGACGTGTTTCGGGGGTGGAGCGATGCAAATTGGTTGGCTTTTCTTGAATCAAGGAACCCTCACGCCCTTGGCCTGTTCGCGAAAATTAAACCAGCTTTCCAGCGTTCAACGCTTGTCATCCAGCGACGAATTTGGGCCGAAGCGAGCACCCGCAAGCCCTTTCATTGCATCTATACAGGAACAAAAATTGTGCCCGCCTTTTTTGCTGTCGATCATTTCCTACCACACGCTTTCGTCGGACATGATCGGTTCTGGAATCTGACGCCAGTCGACCCCGGCCTCAATTTGGCAAAAAGGGATTCTGTGCCCGCTGAAGAATTCATTGGACGCTTGGCGGAACAGCATGCCCAACTTCATAAGATCGCGCCCTTGTTGTCCAAAGGTGCGCAGTCCGATCTGCGGCGCACTTCCGATGAGTATGCCGTCGATTTAGGTGCTGATGAGACAAAATTGAGCGATTCCGCATATATGAAATCGAGTTATTGGGAAAGCTTCCCAATATTATATGGGATTGCCGGGCGAATGGGTTTTCCGTTGGACTGGTGCCCCAACAGTTAATAACCCACCGCAGTGAAGGACAGTTCTCGACGGCATATTGTGCCTATGAGTGGCGGCAAGGACTCCACTGCACTTGCCGTCTATATGATCGAAAACCACGGAGATCTTCCGCTGGAATTCATCTTCACCGACACGGGAGCGGAACTCCCCGAGACGTATAGTTATCTCAAGCGATTCGAGGCCATTTTTGGTGTCAAAATCAATCGAGTTACCGCGCTCGATCTGCCAGAACTCAAAGTGCGCTCAAAAGGTGGGCGCAGATCTCCGTTCGACGTGCTGTTGAACGAAGTCTATTCCGGCTTTCTACCCACCCCCCAAGCGCGGTGGTGCACGCGTATGTTGAAGATCAAGCCATTCGAGTACTTCGTGGGCGGGGACCAAGCATATTCTTATATCGGCATTCGAGCGGATGAGAACCGGGAGGGCTTCCGAGGAGAGGAGAATCCTACCGATAGTAGTGGAGAGAATACGAGCAAATCCAAACCAGTCGTAATATCAGACAAAAGCAATATCCTGCCCGTCTATCCTTTGAAGGATATTGGTTTCGGAATTGATGATGTTCGCGATCTACTTTTCGACAGCGGACTCGGTCTGCCACCTTATTACGACTGGCGGTCACGATCCGGCTGCTATTTCTGTTTCTATCAGCAGATCGGAGAGTGGCAGGGCCTGAAAGAACGCCACCCTGAACTGTTCGATGCTGCTAAGACATATGAAGAAGTAAAGGCGAATGGCCGACGCTTCACATGGACGCAAACCCGGTCACTTGAGGAACTTGAGGCGATCAAGGAACGTCATGAAACCCCTATTGGCGAACCGGAAGACGGTTGCGCTATCTGTCACCTTTGAGGCCCGCCATGGTAACCAACCCAATCATTGAATTTCTTGCCTCTTACGGGCCGCAACCTTCGTCAAACAACCTCTATGATGAATTTGTGGTCGAAGCTTCAAAGAAATCCGGATGTGAGCCTATAGAGATCGCGCAGCCACTCGCAGCAGAACTCGAGGCGATGTTCCGCTCTGATACACCGCAATCCGTGATCCTTACCGGCACAGCGGGAGACGGCAAAACTTATACTGCCCGAAAACTTGTGGAAGCTATTGCTGGGTCCGGTGCGCATTGGAAAAACACACAGAAAATCTATGATCTGAAGGCACCAAACGCATCAGATCTCCAAATCCGGTTCATCAAAGACCTCAGCGAACTGAACGAGAGTGATAAGAATCAACTCTACGCAAACGTCCGCGCTTCGCTTGACGGGCAAGGAGGTGATCACTTCGTCATCTGCGTCAACGACGGACACTTACTGAAATTCTTCCGGGACCGTGAAGATGACTGTGATACCGTTCATGATCGCATCTCCGACATGCTACAGACCGACAAACAACAGGACCCGGACGGACACTTTCGCCTTATCAACATGTCGCGGCAATCCCACCAGAATCTAGTCGATCAGATTATTGATGCTATAGTCAAGCATCCCGGCTGGTCAGGGTGTGAAGGGTGCCCTGCGCTAGAAAGTCACGACAACCGCTGCCCCATCCGCTGCAATCTAGATATCCTGAGGAAGACAGACGCGGGTTCCATGCGCGCGCGCCTAAAGGACATGATCCGCATGGCCGCCGCTGACGGACGGCATCTCTCGATCCGCCAATTGATTCTATTGACGGTCAATATCCTGCTTGGCGACAAGGCACCCGGTCGCGCCCTTTTGACTTGCCAAAAAGCGCGAAATCGGGCCATCAGAAATGACTACGCCTCGACCAATCCTTATGCGAACGTTTTTGGCGAAAACCTCACCGAGCGGGAAAGACGGCAATATGGCGCTTTTGCTGTTCTCGGCGAATTCGGAATTGGTTTTGAGACTAATAACTTCTTCGATCACAACCTGCTGTGGGGGACCAACACTCTCCCACAATGTGAGTTCTATGGTGCGCGGATATTCGAGTCGCATCGTGAGAGGTACCGTGTGGATCCGATGACCAATGCCAGAGAATTCCGTCGTGAGATGGTCGACCAGCGCCGCCGCCTGTTCTTCTCGATCGACCCTGAGGCGACAGAAGTCAGACAGGAGCCCCGGCGCGATCCTTGGAATTTGTCGGTGTTTAAACACGGAGCAAATTATATTCGCATGGCGAAAGCTCTCGCTGCACCGGATGGCAAGATGCCTTCGGAAATCCGTCGGGACTTGGTTCGAGGCCTGAACCGTATGTTGACTGGAGAGATGACCACAACGGAGGATCGAATCTGGCTTACAGAACCGTCGGGTGTCTATCTTGGCCACGAAATCCCCCTGCTTGTCACACATGCGGGTTCTCGCAAGCAGGGATCAACCTACGTATCCTTTCCACCATCAGAAAATATCGGCAAGGCACCGATTCTCAAAGTCACACCTTATGGCAAACAAGAACTATCTGTGGATCTCGTCCTTCGACCAACCCTTGTTGAATGCCTTTTGCGGGTCGCCGACGGCGCACTTCCAGCTAGTTTTTCGTCTGAATGCCGACAGGATATTGAGCGTTTCCAACTTCGCATTGTAGCCTCAGTGCGCGAGGCTGCCTATCCTCATGCCCCCCCACCTCAACAGATCGAAATGGTTGATGGTGCGCTGCAAAGTCGCCCTATCGATATTATGGATATCGAGGAGGACTGGTGATGAATGACGCAAATGTTGACCCACTTCCGGCGCCGGAGAATCTTCTAGACGGTGCTGATATGCGTGTTCAGGAAAGCATTCATGGACATCGTTTCATCCAAGAACAAGAACCGTTTATGCTCGTGCTCGAGACACTTGCGATCTGTGCTGCAAAACCACTTGGGACTATTCCGCCTGGAGATACCACCCATGAGGCGTTTCATTACGAGTTGCCGCACCGGCGAAAAATGCGATTTCTTTTGTTTCAAGACCGGCACTTGGAGAAGGTAGCGAGCGACGAAACAATCCACGACCAAGCGAAATGGGAGGAATGGAAAAGCCGTGTGAACGACCAGTATGATCCAACAAGAGATGGCCAAGATCACTTCTCTTATCTTGACCATGTTTTTGATCGACGGATAGATGCATTGGTTCAGGCTGTCCGTCTTCTTCGATCAATGGAGGTGGACGTACTGCACAACCGCAGGTGGACTTCGCGGTTCCTCGCTGTCACCGGGCCGGACATGATCTGCACCGATATGCGTGAAGGCCCCAATCGAAGCTGGAGCGGAGATCGACGGTTTTTTGGCCGAGGGGGTGAGCTCATCTATCTGATGCTGAACAGATCTTCGAAAGCAGCTGATGTTGGTAAATTGATTCAGAAACGCTTGCTGAACCCAGATGATCCGAAGAATGCAATCGCAAAAGCACTATGCGATCAAGTTGACCAAAAGGCGAGTAGTACCCATATCGGATATCTGCCCTATCGCCATAACGCTGCATATGATCGATTGGCCGATGATTGGCTTGCGATCCTTAACTTGGATCGTCTACCAAACGGGCATCTTTTCGAACCTCTATTCCGCATCACAGGACTTAATCTTGTTGTCTATTTAGCGGAAAGGGCTTGCACGGAAACGGGCGCAAAGAAGGTAGAACCAATCGTCCTCGACTGCACTAACGGCGCAGACAAGCAACTCCGTCAAACATCCAAAGAACATTTAAACAGGCATCGGCAGGCTGCCCACCGTGCCGTCCAGGACTATGTCGAAAATCGAGCGGCCAAAGATGAAGGATGGAGGACTGCGATAGAGCAGAACGACCGCGTAGGCGCAGCTAGGGCTATACAGCGTCTTTTTGGTTTTAGAAGCAATGATACACAGCTCCTGTCTCCCGACGAGCAACTTAAGACACTCATCCAACAAGCAAAAACACGTGATAAGAACAACATTTACAAATACTTGCTTCCTTTGGTTAAAAACATCGGCCTCGCGACGTCACGGCAAAGGGTAGGAACGTGGTTTGGTGTCGATGATGCAATGATCTTTGCACTCGTGATGGCGAATGTTACACGCACCGTGGAGTTGCGTGAGTTTGTGGCGCTGCTGTATGATCGTTACGGCCTGATAATTGGACCGGTGGAGGCTCGCAAGGCCTTTGAACGTCCTCCGGTTGGAGTGCAAAGTTTCGAGGCAAATCTCGCAGCTTTTGAATCTCGTATGACCCGGCTCTCTCTGACGCAGCGTCTTTCCGATGATTGTGCCTTTGTTACAAACCCTTACAGGAATGATCATGAATAATTCCATCGCCAGAGCACAAGAAGTTTGCGGATTATGCTCCTCAAATTTGATGAATATGTCAAGTGAGTCACGCTGTGATGAATGTGTCCAGAGAGGAGATTTGGTTGGCGCTGTGGTTTGGGACTTGGTGGCCGAAGCTGTCCGCGATGCCGGGCGGCAGGATCGGGTAACCTTCATGCTCGCAGGGCTTCCAGCTGTATTCTTGGAGGGCATCGCGAGATCGGCACCGGGAGATGGAAAACACATCGAAGGCCGGGCTTTGCTTGTTGCCATTAACCCCAATGCAGCCCATGGGCTGCGCGTTCAGCCTCCGGCAATTGCATCCGTTGAGTCTGCTGTCCACTGGCGGCACAGCATCGATGCAGACGTCATCGTTTTTGCCCCCTCGGATGCCGAACGCGAGGGCATTGGCGCGGGACTCGGCCCGCTCGCCCGGATCGACGGTCAAACTATCGTAAATCGGACATCCAAATGGTTGGAGATTCTCGGAGATACTGGCGCTGCCAATAGTTATTTGCAATCAATGATAAAAGGGCTTCAGAGTTCACAGGTATTCATCGATCTGGAAATGTGGGTGGACTTCATTCTTGCAATCAAGCGACAAGACTTCACCTACCCGCCGCACCACCGTGTTCAAAACGCTGCGCCTGCACTCAGAATTCCGATTGACGGTTTCACCAGGCTCCCGCTGTTCAAACTAAGCGGAAACCCGCGCGCACGTCCACAAGATTTCCAAGCAGCGTTCCGGACCGCTAGGGCCGAAGTTGGCGTTTATGCAGGCTTGATGACGCCCAAGCAAGAACCAATCGATATCCAAAAGGTTCGGCACAATGTTGAAACATACCCGCATCAGGACGAAACTGACGTCAAGTGCGCGCTCGCCGCAGTAATTGCGCTCCTTAATGATGAATCCAATATTCGTCCGGGCGAATGGCGGGAGAGCCAGCGCGAATTCTGCAGATTGGTATCGTGGGATCGGCTCGGTACCTATTTGTTTTCTGGCGGGAGGGCAGCCAGTCGAAAAAGCCTCGGAGAGCAAACGCTGGCATTTATCGAAGGGAATTACAGAGACGAAATCGAGCAAGAGGATCGTGAAATTCTGGAGACCCTCAGCGACAGGATTCCAAAAGAACCCAAGGACGAAGAACTCGATTTTTTTGCCCGTTGGCAGGAAAAATTGAACCACCCAAACATTATAAAAATATTCAAGAGTTGGCAGAAGCGCCTTTTTTCAAAAGAAGTTGTCGGCCAGGAAATGCTGTCGACTTTTTCGGAAGGTTTCGAGGCGCTCATCATAGCGGGTTCCGACAAATTATCGGAAATGAAAGAGCCTTGCGTCCTCGTGCGCACGACACAACACAACAAAGCGATGTTTTGGGAAAAGCTGGACATAGATATTCAGAATCTGTTCCGGTTCGAGCTCCAGTGCATGCTTGGCCTGTTTGGCGACCGTGTTCTTTGGGACCTTGACGCTTGTTTTGAGTATGACGCGAAGGATCAATCTAGTTCCAACGAAGCAAGAAAAGTCGACCTCGAACTTTATCTTGTTGAAAGAGTAGAGGTTGTCGATCTTGCCGGGCTCAAGAATCCGCCAAAGACCGCGGCTCGCGTCAAAGCCACATGGCAACCGGGTCTGAAATCCAAAAATGAGCCGATTGGACTTGCGCTCCCAAAAGATATTGATGCATTGGCATTAGCCGCTAAAAATGATGCTGGTCTGTTCCGAAAGCAGGTCTTCGCACCACGCTCAGGAGGAGACGAATCACGGATCGCCTCTACAACTCTGACTGATACGAACTCCTTCAGCGATGTCGCGCAGACTCAGGATGGCCGTATGTTCGACACGACCATCCGCACGAAGGATGATATCCTCAGTGAAATTCGCACAAAAGTTTCCCATCTCGTCACGTCAAAAAGTCTAGATCCCGCCGCAGCAAAAACGTTGATCGAAGCTACCAATACCTTCGATGAAGCGTACTGCAATACGATACGCGCGCTAGCGATGGACCCGGAAACAGGCTTTGCTGGAGAGGCTGTGGTCATCCAAGTTGATGCCTTCGGCGCTTTGTGCCGCGCATGCCGGATGCATGCAAAGAGCGAGAGGGCCAAATTGGAGATTCGCCCCCTAGTTGCGGAGATCGGTATAGTGCCTTCCGACGGGACAGATCCGATGGCAATCATTGCTGCATGGCACCCCTTTCGCCTTGCGGAACGGCGCGCAAAGATCCTGGATCTCGCCGAATTCGTCGAGTCGGTCCTCAGTTCCGGCACGGCGCGAAATGCCGATCTCACGATCGCATTCGAAGAACGCCGTGCACTCACCGGGCGTTGGGTTTTCCCAGAAGCTGCCATCGTAAACGGGATCACGATGATCGCTGTCGAAGATGTCGCTGGATATAGCTTGTTGGTCCCCGCCGATTGCGTGGCGCGCAGTCAAGAAGCACTAGAAAGTTCTTCCCCATTGGCGGCGGAAAAATTCATGGAAGGGGTTAACCAGTATCTTGAAGTTCACCCGCATGAGGCAACAAACCTATCCGCTGCAATTTTCGATTCTGAAAGTCTAACGCTGCCAAAAGAGATTGCGCGCCTAATGGGCCAACGCATACATCGTGATCCCGACCTTCGCTGCGATCTTGTGATAACCCATCACGAACAGGGCCGTATGCGGTCAATCTATCGCAACCAAAATACCCGCCTTGAAGCCGAAAACATAAGCGACACAGCCAAAGGTTTTCTTTCACGCCTGCGTATCGATGTCAGGCCTAATGTAAATACTGATGGCCACGAAGATGCGATACGGAATATGGATCTTGTCTTTCTCCATGACGCAGTGAGCCATCATGCAAAACCGCTTTGGGATCTTGAACTAGGACGTGCCAATGAATTTAACGCCGTCTTTGATCTGTCTGCAGCTCGTCGACCGCGACGCAGGCTGGCAGAGTTCGACGCACCTGGTGTTGGTATCTATCTTACGGCACCACGCCCGCCGCGCGCTGTGGCCGAGTATCAAGATCTTCTGTATGAGATGGAAAAGGCTGCTGTCTTGCCAGAGGGCTATCACGGTGTGCTCATCCGGCAAGTTCAGTTCGACGATCCGAATGTGGGAAACCTGATCCGCCGAGCGCACGAGCTTGGCGAGTGGGTTGTCAGTTACGACGGGGTGTCCAGCAGAACCCTTCTTGAAAAGTGCGGAGTTCAGATAATTCGAGATATCTCTTTACCGGGTTCCAGCGGCCGTGTGATAATCTCGGCAGGAAAAATTGACGACCGACTGAAGCTCAACATCCGAGAGAACTTGGTCAAAGCGTGCGGTATCGACAAAAATGCTGCAGCCGCGCTTGGCGATGCGATCGTCAAAGATGTTTTGCAGATCTCGGGGCAAAAGGTGCTGTCCGCAGCCCGCTATGCCAACGCCTCGCGTGAAATGATTGGTTTAAGTCTGATGCGCGCCTATATTGAGGCTTCCCTGCCGAAAGAACTGCCCGAGAACAACCGGCCGATTTGGATCTCACTCGATGATTATCGTGGTTGGTTTACATCCGGAAAGGGAAAAGTAGCAGATGCTGTTGGCTTCACTATCCTCGACACAGACGAGGGATTTGAACTACTTGTCCAGGTTGGAGAAGCAAAATTTATAGGCATGGCCAGCGAAATTTCCGAAACGAAGGAGGCCCAAAAGCAAGTTCGTGCAACCGTCGAGCGACTTACACGAATATTCATCGACAATGAGGACTCGATATCTCACACTGCTTGGTGTTCCCGCTTGGCCAATCTTCTCGTGAACCGCGATGGGCTGACCGAGCGGCTCCCAGACTCGCATCGCCGGGCGGCTTTTCTTGAGGCCTTGAGTGCCGGAGATGTGACATTCCGGATCAGCGGCGAGGCTGTAATCTGTCTGCATGACGACCATGCTACAACACCCAAGTTCGAATATGATCCGGATCTGCCGCATCTGCGGCACCATGTTCTGCCGACGCCTATCATCCGGCAGGTACTAAAAACAATTGCAGCGGGTGGACTTCCAGACCGGGACGAATTGAAAGACGTTAATTGGTATTCCCGCGAAGATGAAATGCCCGTGATTGCACCCAATCCCACCAAGCCGACGAATTCCTCTCAGCCAGTGCCAGCCAAATCGAAATCCTTATCCGAAGGCACACAAGAGATTGAAAAACCAGAGCAACCTTCATCAAGCCAACACGCTTTGGAAGAGCAGCAGAAAGCGTCAGAAATCTCAACTGAGCAATCGACTTCTGTCGTTACCACATCTCAAGCGGACATCAACAATAATGACAATGGTGTCATAACGTCCCACACGGACAAAGAACGGCCGCGATTCATCCCAGAACCTGTCTATACTGTGTTGCAAGAATTAGCAGATACCGAGCACGGTACCATAGACGACCCGGCGTCGATCAAATGGGCCGAAAGTATATGTAACGAGACCCAACGCGCCCTCAGCCATTTCGGCATGCAGGCGCATTTTGCTGATCCAAAGTTTCGTCTCACACCCAATGGTGCGCTGATTACCTTCCGAGGGCACGAAACACTCACAATTGGAAAGATTGAGAAAAAAACAGGCGAGCTTCTGACGACATACGGCATCGAAGTAATCGATGTCCGTCCTGGTCGCGGTCAGATATCGCTGTTCGTTAAGCGCGACAAACGCGCTAATGTACCTCTGGCTTCGGCTTGGCTCGGGGCCACATGGCCGGATCGTGATCCCGGTGAGTTAACGAACTTCATCCTTGGTGCACGCGAAGATGATGACCGCCTTCTCTATCTCAACATCGCCGGAAGTTTCGCTGATTACGAAGAACATGGCCCGCATACCTTGATCGCAGGCGAGACTAATAGCGGCAAAGGAGTTCTAACGCAGGGCCTTTTGCTACAGTTGATAACCTTCAACGACCCCGCAAATGCAGAGTTAATTCTTGTCGATCCGAAAAAAGGTGTCGATTTTGGCTGGCTGAAAGGTGCAGCGCATCTGGTGCGCCCAATCATTACTGAGATGCATGACGCTGAAAGCGTGTTCCAAGAACTTGTCGAGCAGATGGATGACCGATACGAACTTTTCGCTAAAGTTGGTGTACCGAATATTGCGCAATATAATCGAAAAATGGCGCCCGAAAAACAACTGTCGCGAATTTACCTGGTTCACGACGAGATGGGCGCTTGGATGGCGCAGGAGAAAGAGTACCAAGATGTTGTTTTGTCCGCTGTGGCAAATTTGGGGATGAAGGCCCGCGCCGCCGGTATTCATCTTATTCTGATCACTCAACGTGCAGATGCGGATGCTGTCCCAACAAAGTTACGTGACAACATGGGAAACCGGCTGTGTCTAAAGGTTCAGAATTCCACCGGGTCCCGCATGGTACTCGGTGTCGGCGGGGCCGAAAAGTTGCTCGGGAAAGGCCATCTTGCCTGCATATTGGCCAATGAAAGCTCACCGGCGGGCCAGCAATTCTATGTCGTCCAAGTCCCCTTTGCCGATACAGAAGATATGCAGCGCCTAGCGGAAGCTGCGATGACTTATTGGAAATGCAAATGACATAATCGCGCCGTGTGCAGGAGGCCCGCCACGAGACATCAAGAGGTTTGAAAATGTCAAAATCAAACGGCGAGATTGGGAAACGCGTCGGTGGCGCACTTTACATCCACCGATCGGCGATAAAATGCTTGGAGCCAAAGATTGTGGCCGTTATCAGGCAGGCCGAGGTGCTAGCCCCGGACCTTCGCTGGAATGTCGTCAAGATAGAGATTAAGTTTCGCAATGCGGTTTCACTTCTGGATTATGAAGATTTTGCCTCTACCGCTTTTCCGGCTCTAAGATGCAGCCACAGGATCAATCTCACAAACTCTCTGGTTACGACCCGTCAATATGGAGATGACAATCCGCCAATCTTGCACCGTAAAGAACTCCTTTTGGCATCGAATGCTCCAAACAGGGAACTATACGCAGCCTTGACAGGTAGTCTAGAAGAGCAAGGTCTTTTCACAGATATGACAAAACGGGGACGCAAACGTCCTTGGGAGGCCGCGCTCGCCGAAGCAAATATCCAGATCCGCAATCACGCCTTGACCGAAGATGGTCGCGCACTTTGTGGCACGGTTGTCGGGAAGGAGACTATCAGCGGGAAGAGTTCGCCGCCCATTCGTATCCAACGGCACCGGACGGCTATCGCTCGTGATAGCCTCTCGACACCAATGGCCGCGCTCCATAGTGCTGGCTTTCTCGAGGACGGCATTCGGGTTCTGGACTATGGGTGCGGCAAGGGAGACGATGTGCGCGCACTCACTTCCGCTGGATTCGACGCCGTCGGCTGGGACCCACACTATGCTCCGGACCGCGCTGTCCTGGAGGTTCTAGACTTCGTCAATCTCGGATTCGTACTGAATGTCGTAGAAGATCTGGAGGAACGCCGTGAAGCCCTCCGGTCGGCCTATAATTGCACCGAGAAATGTCTATCTATCGCCGTCATGCTCGTTGGCAAAGGAGATGTGTCTGGACTTCGCCCATATAAGGACGGGTATCTGACCTCGCGTGGGACATTCCAGAAATATTTCACTCAAGCTGAGATTCGAGACTTCATCGCTGACACTTTGGACGTTACTCCAGTCGCCGCAGGACCGGGCATTTTCTTTGCCTTCCGCGACGAGAACCTGGAACAGCGATACCTGTCTCGTCGGCAGTTGGGTTTTGGTGTGTCCCGGCCCATCCCGAGTGTGCCACGTCCGCCGTCCGAACGGCACCAACGTATGTCTGAACGGTTTGCCGCATTAAAGGGTGCCCGAGAAGATATCAGATATCTTCTATTGTCCCTTGGGCGAGCACCTCATACGTCAGAACTCCCCGATCTGGTTCGAGCTGCCCTTTCGTCTGCTCGCGTGTCTGCCAGTGCCGGGATTTCCGACGCCTTGGCCTCAATTCCAATCGACGAAATGGCCACCGCGACCGAGCGGCGGTTTGAAGAAGTCACGCGCTTCTTCGCTCTGCAGGCATTCTCTGGCCGCGCGGCGTACCGTAAGCTAGCTCCAGCCCTGCAGCATGACGTCCGAGCATTCTTTGGTAACGTGAAGGCCGCCGAGGCCGCTGGCAAGACAATGCTCTTTTCCGCTGGTGACGCTTCAGCACTTTCCGATGATGCTGCTCGGCATGCTGATGTCGGCCTCGGTTGTTTATCGGGTGACAAATTCCAAGTGCATGTCCGAAATGTTGAGCACCTCAGCCCACGGCTTCGCACTTACATCTCGATCGCTCATGCCGTGGCGGGTGATCTTGAGGATACTACAATCTACCGGGTGCACCTCCAGTCTCGCAAACTGACAGCACTCGTCTACCCGGATTTTCAWGCAAGTGCCCTGCCTCGCCTTACAACACGGACTAAGATCGATCTGAGGACAGGCGATGTCCAGATTTTCAATCACCTTGCCGAGGGCCGTGTAAGTGTTTTGCTGCAAAAATTCCGATACATGCACGAGAGCGACCCGAACCTCGCGGTCCAGAAAAGCTTTGATGAAACAGTTGCAGCCATTGTAGTAAACGAGTTTTCGGGACGGGAAACCGAGTTTAAGTCGCTGGCCACCGCCCTGCTTAAGAAAGGAATTCGCCCTCCCTATTGATCGCAAAGCCCAGTTCACCAAAGCCCACTATGCAAGCTGGTCTGGACAAGACGGGTAATTCACACAATTTCGATGCCGGTGACGTTCGCCTGCGATCTAATTTAACAAACCGAAACTTGAGTGCCAAACAAAATTCCCAACAATATCCTTGGCTTAAAGCTGTGAACCAAAACACCCTTAGTCAACAGCTTTGGAGAATACCGGGGGAGAGAGAACCRTTTYCGGCCCGAGYRCCRGTGCGGCAGTCAACAGCCCRWCCGCTATAACCTTTGAAAACAACAAGAAAATCCGGCGACGGCCGAAAACGGAGAGCGGGTTGTCAGGTGTTGGTGGCGGGGAGACGGGGATTCGAACCCCGGGAACGCTCTCACGTTCAACGGTTTTCAAGACCGCCGCATTCGACCACTCTGCCACCTCCCCGTTGGGTTGAGGGTTTAGGCGTGCTTCGCTGGGCTGGCAAGTAAAAACACGCGCGCCCCGATGGGGCCGAGACTCAAGCATACCCTTGGTTAAATTCAGTTTTTGCAGGTTTGGGAGAGAAACAGCTGATGCACGGCAGCCATCTGCCATTGCGGACGTGGTTTCTCGCCGTGCACATTGTGACCAGTCATTCAAACCGGATGTCAGCGCTGCAACTTCAGGCTCAACTTGGCCTCGGCAGCTACAAGACGGGTCGCCAGCGTCGCTCGGACCGATGGCGCTTCTCGGCGACCTTTTGTTGCAGAAGCTTCGGCGGTCGATGGTCAACCCAGACCGCAACTGGACCTGTCACGGTTTCGTTCCGGTCTCTTTCGAGCAATGTTTGCTATAAAGGAGACAAGGAATGGCAATGAGATACACAGACGAGTTTCGGCGTGA
>NVQY01000034.1 GCA_002400675.1 Paracoccaceae bacterium
GGATCGACGATCTTTTTGGGCCGCCGCCGCTGTTTCACCTCGACCTGAGACAGTGACAACAGGTCACTGACCAGATCGACCATCCGCGCGGTTTCTTTCGCCATCAGACCCAGAAAATGCACCTGCGCCTGCGGGTCATCCCGCGCCGCGCCTTGCAGGGTTTCGATAAAGCCGGAAATCGCCGTCAGCGGCGAGCGGATTTCGTGGCTGACATTGGCGACAAAATCCGACCGCATGGCCTTGACGTCCTTCAAAGCCGAGCGGTCCTCGAACGTCAGCACCAGCATCGGCGCGCCCCCGTCCTTACCCGCGCCAAGGGGTTTGATCGTGGTGGAAAACTCTTGCCCGAACCCCTGTTTGGTCTTCACGGTCACCCGCCGCTCGGCCCGGTCCTGCAACACCTGCCCAAGGCGGCTGATAAAACTGCGCTTCCTGGAAATCGCCTTGGAAACGGCGACCCCGGTGGACAGATCGGCGAACACTTTGCGCGCGCTGCCGTTGGCGGCGACCACGCGCAATTCGTGGTCAAGCACCACCACCGGCACGCAAATCGCGTCGATGATTTCAACCAGAGTCTCGGTTTCCATTGTGCGCCTTCCTTGAACCACGGGCCTTGGGGCCGCACAGTGGGGTTAACAATCAGCGACGGCAATGACCATATCGCGCGCCTTCAGGCATCATCGCCAACGTCGTTCACCACCAAGGCCAGCATTTCACCCCGGCGCACCATACCGCGACAGGTATGGGCCAGGATCAGACCATCTCCGGGGAATTTCAGCCGAATTGATTCGCGCTCCGGTTCGCTAATGTAATGAAACCACCCGGCATCCTCATCGGCGCGTACCTCTTGCCCGGCGCGGACCCTGCGATCAAACAACCCGTCTGCGGGCGCATAAAGCGACGACATCGACGCGGCGATTTCCACCCGGCGCGGCGGCGTTTCAGTTTCATCGGCAGGCACCGCGCCCAACACCCCCAGATACCCCAGACACCGCCGCAGGCCGGTCTCGGCCAGATCGGTGATCGCCGGGTCCGTACCACCGCCACCGCCCAGTTCGGCGGCAATCATCATGACCCCGGCGCGTTCAGCGGCGCTATTGACCGACCGGCTGTCGTTATGCGCGCCCAACTGCCAGATCAGCGGCAGACCAAAGGCCCGCGCCAGCCCCAGATTGCGCCCAAACAACCCGTCGTCAGCGGTCCGGGTGGCCAGCGCGCAGGGCTGGAAAAACGACGCCTTGCCGCCCGAATGCAGATCAATCACCGCCGCGCAGCGCGGCATCAGAACGGTTTCAACGTAATGCGCAATCATCTGCGTCGGCCCGCCATCGGCGTCACCGGGAAACGCCCGGTTCAGGTTCAGCCCGTCCAGCGGTGTCACCCGCGACGACGCCGCAATGGCCGCCATGTTCAGCGCCGGGATCAGGATCACCTGACCGCGCAAATCCTCTGGCCGCAACGATTGCGCCAGCCGCATGATCGCCGCCGGGCCTTCGAATTCATCGCCATGCGTGCCACCAAGGATCAACACCACCGGCCCCTCGTCCCCACGGATCGAAATCACCGGCACCGGGTGATAGCCCAGCGGGTTGGAATTGTCGGACCAGCGCACCATCAGATCGCCCACCTGACGCCCCGGCGCGGTCAGATCAATGGTTGACTGTACGCGGCTTGCGGTGTTGCGGGTGGTCATTGGCGCGGCCTTTCGGGGATGCTCTAGCATAATCTAGCATAATTTTTTATGATGTGAATGGCAAAGAATGCCGTTTCATGTGATGTAAAGCCCCCCCTACCGGCGGTTCCAATGGCCGCCCCCTTATCGAAAGCCGGATTTGAACCTATCCGCCACACATGATCAACGATGCCTGTGACGGGACACCACGCCGCCCTTAGCCCGCCGCGACAGAGGCGCGGGCGATGGTCAGGAAATCCTGCGCCACCGCCGACAGGGGCCGGGTCTTTGACCAGAATAAAATCGCGCGAAAACTTAGCGGCGCGGCAAATGGCAGGGCGACGCAATCGGGCATGGTCCTGAGATAGCTCAGGCTGGACCCGACCACCGAAACCCCCAACCCACGCGCCACCAGACGACAGACCGCATCGGTGGTGCGGGCCTCGTGTTGCAACCGCCGACTGATGCCCTTGGCCGCAAAAAACTGATCCACCTCGAACCGGAACTGCGACGACGTCATGTACGAGATGTAACTTTCCCCGGCCAGATCGCGGGCGTGGATCAGCGGCTTTTGCGCCAGAGCGTGGGTTTTCGGCAGCACGCAATACACATCGTCATCGCGGATCACCAGCGAATCGAACGACGGGTTGGCGATCTCGCTGGTGGTAATGCCAAAGTCAAAGTTCTGCGACACCATCCATTCCACCGAATCGATGTTGGATTCGATTTCAAGGCGGACCATGGCCTTGGGGCGGGTGGCGCAGAACTGGCTGATCAGGTCGGGGGCCAGTTGGGTCGCAAAGACCGGCGCGGTGACAAGGTTCAGGCGGGCGTGGCCAAAACTGGCGATGGCCGCCGCCGATTCCTTGATATGTTCCATGCCGCTGACCACATGGCGCACCTCTTTGACCAGCAAACGCGCCTCTTGGGTGGGCACCAACACCCGGCCCGCGCGTTGAAACAACTGAAACCCGACTTCGGCCTCAAGGTCAGAAATCAGCCGGCTGATCGCCGGTTGTGACACCCCCAGCATGTCCGCCGCGCGGGTCACGGTGCCGGTGGAAATCACCGTCCTGAAGGCATCGACCTGACGAAAGGTAATCTTCATTGCGACGCATCCCTTGCCCGGTTCAATTATTCCTACTTATAACACCAATTATCATGACTTATAGTATTTTTGAAAGTGGCACATCATTTTATGTTGACAAGGCTATACAGTAAAATTGATACTTTCCAGACATCTTACACCGCACCCGAGGGGGGGATCATGCAAGGACGTGTCGCGGCACCGACACCGCGTAGCCTGCGTCAGCGCGAGGATACCGGTCTGGATATGGCGGTTGTACGTCGAATCCTGTGGCAGGTTCTTCAGGCGTCTTTGGTGTTTGTCGGCCTTGCATACCTGATCTGGCGCGGTGCGGCGGCGATGGAATACAACTGGCAATGGTACCGGGTTGAACCGTTTTTCTACCGGATCATCGACGGCGAAATCATCTGGGGACCGCTGGTCAAGGGTCTGATACAAACCCTGAAACTGGCGGCGATTGCCGGGGTGATCGCCATTACCATCGGCTTTATCACCGCGTTCGCCCGGCTTTCCAATTCCATTGCCGGGCGGATCATCGCCAAGGTCTATCTTGAGGCGATCCGCAACACGCCGCTGCTGGTGCAACTGTTCCTGTTCTACTTTGTGCTGGCGCCGATCTTTGGCATCGACCGGTTCTGGGCCGGGGTTTTGACACTGGCGTTATTTGAAGGCTCGTTTGCTGCCGAAATCATTCGCGGCGGCATTGTTGGCGTCGACAAGGGCCAGTTTGAGGGGGCCGATGCGATCGGGCTGACCCTTGTGGACAAATACCGCTTTATTATCGTGCCGCAATCGCTGCCGTTGATCCTGCCGCCGCTGACCGGGCTGACCATTTCACTGATCAAACATTCGGCCATTGTCAGCGTCATTGCCGTGTCCGAACTGACCACCGCCGGGCTGAACCTGATTGCCGATACGTTCATGGCGTTCGAGGTCTGGTTTCTGGTCGCCGGAATTTACCTGGCTGTCACCATCACCTTGTCGGTGGGTGTCAGCCTGTTCGAAAGATCCCTGAACAAAAGCAAACGCTAAGTCAGGGCAACGAAAATATGTTCAACCAGGAGGGAAGACAATGAATTTCATGAAATCAATCAAGGGGCTGCTTGCGGTCGCCGCGATCGCGGTGACAAGCGTCGCCGCCACGTCCGCACCGGTAAAGGCGCAAGTGCTGACCGACATCCAGAAACGCGGCACGCTGCGGGTTGGCATGGCCACCTTCGTGCCATGGGCCATGCGCGACAACGAAGGCAACCTGATCGGCTTCGAAATCGACGTGGCCAAGAAGGTCGCCGAAGACATGGGCGTCGAGATCGAATTCGTCCCCACCGCCTGGAGCGGCATCATCCCGGCCCTGCTCGCCAAAAAGTTCGACGTGATCATCGGCGGCATGTCGATCACCGCTCAGCGTAACCTGACGGTCAATTTCACCACGCCCTACGCCCATTCCGGCCAGCAAATGGCCTCAAACACCGCGCTTGCGGGCGGGTTTGTGTCGATGGACGACTATAACGACACCAGCGTGACCATCTCTTGCCGACGCGGTGCAACCTCTTGCACCCTGGCGCAAAAGCGGTTCCCAAAGGCGACATTGCGCCGCTTTGACGACGATGCGCAGGCCTTTCAGGAGGTGGTGAACGGCAACGCCCACGCCACCATTTCCTCGGCCCCCAAGCCACGGTTCTGGGCTGACAGCTATCCTGACAAGGTGTTTGTCGCCAACAACGGCGAAAACCTGTCGCGCGGCGACGAAGCCTTTGCCCTGCGCAAGGGTGACCCTGACGCGCTGAACTTCTTTTCCAACTGGATCGTGGTGAACACATCAAACGGCTGGCTGGCCAACACCCACGCCTATTGGTTCGAAGACCAGTCCGCCTGGAAAGATATGGTCGCCAAATAGTCAACACCTGTTGACCTGATACGAGGCACGGGGTTCCACCCCCCGTGCCTCTGACTGTTACTGGATACGCCCCGCCATGGATCGAAATACCCCGCCCCCCGCGCCGCCGAAAAAGCGGCTGACCATTGTCGATCTGGCACTGTTTTCAATGGTGGCGGCGCTGATTTTCTATGCCGGATACCGGGTCACGGATGTTCTTGTCTATGACTGGAACTGGTCGCGGGTGCTGAACTTTGTCGTCCGGTTCGACGACGATACCGGGCGCTATGTGCCCAATCTGCTGCTGTATGGATTGGCCACGACCCTGCGCCTAGCGGTCTGGGCGACGATCCTTGCGACCATCATCGGCGTGACCATGGGCTATTGGCGGACCTGCGATAACCTTGCCTTGCGCATCCTGTCGCGTGGCTATGTGGAACTGATCCGCAACCTGCCGCCGGTGGTTTTCATCTTTATCTTTTACTTTTTCATCTCAAGCCAGATTTTCACCGCCCTTGGCGTCGATGACATCGACCGCCACGGCCCCTTGGTCGACAACCCGGTGTTCTCGCTGCTGTTCGGCGACCCGGCGCTGTTCTCCAACTTTCTGGCCGGGGCCTTGGTTCTCGCCCTGTTCGAGGGTGCCTATATCACCGAAATCGTGCGCGCCGGCATCCAGTCGGTCGACAAAGGCCAGTGGGAGGCCTCGCGCGCCATCGGCCTGTCACCGTTCAACGTGCTGCGTGATGTGATCCTGCCCCAGGCTGTGCGCAAGATCCTGCCGCCGCTGGCCGGGCAATTCATCACCCTGATCAAGGATTCCGCCATCGTGTCGCTGATTTCCATTCAGGAACTGACGTTTCTGGCGACCGAAGTCGCCTCCACTACCACCAAAGTATTCGAGACCTGGATTCTGGTGGGAATGATGTATTTCGTGCTGTGTTACAGCTTTGCGCTTATGTTCGGCTGGCTTGAACGCCGCGCCGCGCGCAGCCACCGTTAAGAAGGAGTATCCGCCGTGCTGGATCAAAACCCGCAGCCATTTGTCGAAATCCGCGGCCTGTGCAAATGGTACGGCGATTTCAGTGCCTTGCATGACATCAACCTGAACGTTGCCTTGGGTGAAAAGGTGGTGGTGTGCGGCCCCTCGGGGTCGGGCAAATCCAGTCTGATCCGCTGCATCAATCAGCTGGAGGCGCATCAAAAAGGCACCATCATCGTTGACGGCATCGAAGTGACGCCGGACATGAAGAACAAGGAAAAGATCCGCCGCGAGGTCGGCATGGTGTTCCAAAGCTTCAACCTGTTCCCGCACATGACCATTCTGGCCAACCTGACCCTTGGGCCGATGCGCAACCGGGGGGCCTCCAAATCCGAGGCGCGCGAACTGGCGATGCATTATCTGAACCGCGTACATATTGCCGAACAGGCCGACAAATACCCCGCGCAATTGTCCGGCGGCCAGCAACAGCGCGTCGCCATCGCCCGGTCCCTATGCATGAAGCCCAAAATCATGCTGTTTGACGAACCCACCTCGGCGCTGGACCCGGAAATGATCGCAGGGGTGCTGGATGTGATGATCGAACTGGCCGAAGAGGGCATGACCATGGTCGTGGTCACCCACGAAATGGGCTTTGCGCGCCGGGTGGCTGACCGCGTGGTGTTCATGGACGAAGGCGAAATCATCGAAGTCGCCGAACCCGAGCCATTCTTTAACACCCCCCAAAGCGAGCGGGCAAAACTGTTCCTTAGCCAGCTACTGGGGCATTGACGCCGGGGTAATCCGGCGCGGGCGCGACGGATCGGGTGTTACGACGCATCACCCGGTTCATCGGCGTAAAACCCAACCACATCACCATCGGTGGTCACCCCAAGCCCGTTCAGCAACCGATTGACATAATTGAAATATCCTACGATCTGATTGGCCTCAAGGATTTCTCCGTCGGCAACCCCCGCATCCTTCAACGCCTGAATATCCGCCTTGACGATCTGCCCCGGCGTCAGCGTCAGCTTGGCCGCGTATTGCAAAATTGCCAGCTCACCCCCGGCGAATTCCGCCTCCGGTGTGCGACCTCGCAAAGCGGCCTCGATCCGGTCGGCGCGGGCGTCGTCACCGATCAGATGCCGGGCGTTGGCCCAGTGGTTGGCATAGGAATAGGCGCAGTTGTTCAGGGTCGACACATACGAACTGATGACCTCCTGAAACCACATCTCAAGGGTGTTTGCCTCGTCATGCAGACAGGCGCGATACAAGGCGACATGGCCGTTCATGGTGCTGGGACGCAGCGAATGCACCCGCATCACATTGTCAACGGTGCCATGCGGCGTGCGGGCGAAATCCAGCGCCGATTTCAGCGTATCGTCGGCGTCCTTGTCGGCAATCATCCTGATCCAAGCTGACATGATAAATTCCCGTTCCCTAAGGTTATGTCCTGCTACTGCGCCGCCATAAAATGGGCCGACGGCGGCGTGGCAGTACAAAGTGTTTGCGTGCGCGTTCGCGCCAGAAAAGCAAATAACAGCGCTGGAAACAATCAGATATTTCTACTTTCAGGTATAAGTTTAACCGCCGGTTGCCGCGCCCCGCCCGTCACAGCATAATCTGCAACCGCCCGTCCTCCTCGCGGCACGGGAAAACCTTTAACGCGCGCGTGGCCGGGGCCGAAATGGGCCGCCCGTCGCGCACGTCAAACGCCCCCTGATGCAGCGGGCATTCGATGACATGACCGTCAAAATACCCATCGCAAAGATCCGCCCCGCCGTGGGTGCACAGCGCCAGCGACACATGAAACCCGCTTGGCGTGTGGTAAACTGCCAGCCTGCGCGCGCCCAGATCGACCCGCGTGACCCACCCTTCTTCGATCTCGTCCAGGGCAATCAGATCGTGCCACGCGCCCTTACCGCTCATCGCGCGCACCCCCATCAAGACCCGGTCCCCGGTGGGTCAGAACCTGACGCAGAATATCGCGATGCGCGCCGAAATAGCCGCCGCTTTGCACATGGATATGGGTTTTCAGCATATCGTGCAACCGTGGCAGGGCATGGAACGGAACCGACGAAACATAGTGATGTTCGGCGTGGTAATTCATGTTCCAGCACAGGAATTTCCACGGCAGGGAAACCAGATTTGTGCGTGTGTTTTCATGCATTTGCGCCACCAAAGGCCGCCCCACATGTTCGGTCATGCGTACAAACCGCATCACCGGCTCGCCCAGCAAAAGCGGGATGAACCAATACCACAAAGGCCCCCACCAACTGAACGTGACCATGGCCGCCAAAATCAGCGCATAAAGCCCCGCCATGATCCGCGCCTCGCGGAAAATCGCGCCCTGTTCGACCCGTGGCACAAACCGCTTTTCCTGCGCGCTTAGCCGACCGGCGACATGGCGAAACAGCTCGGTAAACTTGGTGCGCCAATACGGGATCGCGGTGAGATAGAACAGATATTGGCCGATGGTTTCCGGGGTCGGTATCAGCTCAGGATCATCACCCGGCAGCTGCGTATAGGTGTGATGATCGCAATGCTCATAACGAAAATGCTTGTGCGGCAGCATGATGATAAAGCCACAGATATACCCCACCACATTGTTCAGCCAACGGGTGCGAAACACCGAATAATGCACGCATTCATGTTGCAGCGAAAAATGATGCACCAGAACGATGCCCTGCACGAACATCGCCGGCCATATCCACAAGCTGTTGAAACTAATCGCGATTAATGTGCTTGTCAGGCCCAGCACCCCAACCCAGACCACCAGTCGCAACAGGGCAGGGCGGTTTGATCGCTGCATCAGGGATTTCAGGTCGCCACGGCTTAACTTGCCCTCGGCCAGCGCTTGGGTAAGGGGGGTGATAATTGCGTTGGTCATGATGATCCTCGCAGTTGGCAGGCACGAATTTCCTTCCAGATCCTGTGCCCGCGCCGGAGACGGGAGTGCTCCGCACCATGGTCGGGATCACGCGAAACGCATGGGCCGATGCCATTGATCACGCAGGTAAAAGGCAAACCGGCATCCTGTCCAGCGATTACTTGGCGCGCCGGAATCCGATGTCGGTGTCGGGGGCCTTAAACAACGCGGCGGCACAGGGGAAAGCGGCCAGAATATCCGACCCACCGGGCAGCAAATGCGCCTGAAACACGCCGTTTTCCCAGATCGCCACGCCGTCAACCACCACTGTCGCGTCGATGATATTCCACGAGATTTCGCCAGGGGCATAGGCCCCGCAGGTGTGAAAATGCAGGATGCGCGGATTGCCAAACGCCGCCCCGCCCCAGCGTTCGTAATTGTCGCGCATGTCCCACGGATAGCCACAGCCCGGATGAATGCCTGCGTGCCATGAATGGATGAAATTGCGTTCAATTCCAAACAGTTCCGACACATAATCATAATGTCGGTTGGCGATCTCCACGTCCTTGGCCGCGCCTTCGAACCCGGTCAGGCGACCATCCTCGAACAGCGCCAGAACCGGGCCGTCAAACTCGACGGTGTAATTGTCATAATAGCGCGACCCGGTGCCGGTCAAAAAGCCGGGCAGGGCGGCGCGCCCGGAAAAGCTGTGCGCGGGGATCGGCGTGAACACCGACATGGGAAAGCGCAGGATCGACGTATCACCCGTCGCACTCAGGTTCATTTCCGCCTTGCCGGTGAAATCGGTCCCGGCCGGACAGGTAACGTGAATGGTCTGGGATTGGGCCAGATGCGCATTCACCCGCTCCTTGATCTGCATGAACGCTTCGTGGTGGCCATTGCCAAAACCCGAGCCGAACAATTCCTTGGTGACCGCAAAACTGACGATGATCTTTTTGCCCGCCGGCATGTCGGAAAACCGCAACTGATCACCAAGACGGGCCAGAAACAACACGATGTCAGCGCCGTCGAATTTCTTTAGCAACTCTGGCGTCAGCGCCGGTTTGTCCGGGTTGAACCCCACATCAATGGTATCCACATGCAGGCCAAGCTGATGTGCGGCGCGGGTCACAACCTCAAGCGAATCGTGGTCGAAATAACCATATTCCGGCGGCTCATAAACGATTAGCAATCGGTCACCGGTCTGCGCCCCGGCGCAATTGGCCAACAGGTTGCGGGCACCGGATTCCGGCGTCGTCACTGGTATTGTTTGGGGCACAATCAGATCCTTTGCGGTCTGGTGAAACTGCGGGTTTGGCGGCGAAAAAACCATTTGAATGGCGTAATAAAAACCATTAGTTAAACTAATATGATCCTGAGTCTGCCGTACACCGCCCTGCGCGCCTTCGAAGTAGTCGTCCGCCGCTCGAATTTCAGCGCCGCCGCCGAAGAGCTTGGCGTCAGTCAAAGCGCGATCAGCCAGCATGTCAAATCACTTGAAGAGTGGCTGGGTCAGGAATTGCTGACACGCGGCGCGCGCAAATCGGTGCCGACGCGCGAAGGCGAACAACTGGCGCGCGCGATTACCGAAGGGTTGGGGCGTATATCGGACGTCTGCGCCGAGTTGCGGGATCAAAACCGCGCGGATAAATCCATTATCATCAGTTGCTTGCCCGGCTTCGCCTATACTTGGCTGTTTCCGCGTCTGTTACGGTTTGATTTCGCCCATCCGCATTTGTCGGTCTCGATTGTCACCGACACCGGGCGTCATCCGTTCTCTGGCTCGGACGCGGATGTGGGCATTCGCTATGGGTTTGGCGACCACCTTGGGTTTCACGTCGAACAGCTGATGCAGGAACGCATTTTCCCGGTCTGCGCGCCGTCATTACTTTCGGAAGGTGCCGGGTTGGCGTCGATCAACGACCTGTCGCGCCACACGCTGTTGCACGACGAACACGATGATTTTCGCGGCTCAAAACCAAACTGGGACTTTTGGGCGCGCGAATGTGACATGGTGCTGCCCAAACCGGCCGAGGAACGCCAGTTTGGCCAATCCAACATGGTCATACAGGCCGCTGTTGAGGGGTTTGGCATCGCTTTGGGCCGCGAACCTTTGGTGATTGACGCGTTGACAGAGGGGCGATTGGTGCGCCCATTTGCCGAAATCGCCCGCTCGCCGCTGTCCTATTGGCTGGTGCATCGCCGCAGCGCCAAGGAATCCCGCAAGATCGACGAATTCCTCTGCTGGATTCGCGCAGAGGTTCAGGACCAGCCCGATATTCCGCCACCAGTTCAGGCCTCTGATTAGCCTAACTTATGGTTTTCATAAACAGAGCGGGCTGGATATCCGGCCCCCCCGCGCACATAGTCAAACGGTACAAAATTCAGGAGCCTGCGTCAGATGTTTTTGCGAAACTGTTGGTATGTCGCGGGGTGGAGCAAAGATTTTGACCGCTCTCTCAAGGCCGAAACCTATCTGGGCGAAAACGTCGTTCTCTACCGCTGTGAAAACGGCGATCCGGTGGCGTTGGAAAACGCCTGCCCGCACCGCAAGCTACCGTTGTCGCAAGGCAATCTGATCGGTGACACGGTTGAATGCGGCTATCACGGGCTAAGGTTCAACTGCGCCGGCGCCTGCGTCGCCGCCCCCACCCAAAGCGCCAGCATTCCCCGGCGCGCGGTGGTGAAATCCTATCCGGTCGTGGACCGCTACAACCTGCTGTGGATCTGGATGGGCGACCCTGAATTGGCCGACCCGGACAAGATTTTCGAGGTCGCGAATTTTGACAATCCCAACTGGGGCTGCACCGATGGCGGCGCGCTGGACATAGACTGTAACTATCTGTGGATATGCGATAATCTGCTGGACCCCAGCCATGTGGCGTGGGTGCATGTCACCTCGTTCAAAGGTGCCGGCACCGAAGAAGGCCCGCTGGACGTGCAAAAAACCGACCGCGGCGTAATCGTGTCGCGCTGGATTCACGGCAAACCGCCGTCGCCCTATTACGCCGATCTGGTGAAATTCAAAGGCGATTGCGACCGTTTGCAGCATTACGAGATGTGCCTGCCGGGAATCGGCCTGAACAAATCCATCTACACGCCGGTCGGCACTGGCGGCCCGGATATGCAGCCGGTCGATCTGACCTTCATCAACATTTCCTACAATTTCATGACCCCGATTGACGCCGACCGCACCCGTTATTTCTGGTTTCAGCATCGCAACACCGATCCGCGTGACAAGGAAATATCGCAAAAGATGAATGCCGGGGCCTTCATGGCCTTTGGCGAGGACAAGGTGATCCTTGAAGAGGTTCACAAGGGCATGAAAAACCCCAAAACCCCCTATATCGACCTTGGGCTGGATGCGGGGGCCAAACAGTTCCGCCGCCATTTGTCGCGCGCGATCGAGGCCGAGAAAACCTCGGTTTCTGTCTGACCCCGGCGGCGGGTGCTGTGACCACCCGTCGGCGGCAAAAGGGCGGGCCGTGACCCGCGCACCACCGGGTTTCCGGGCCGGATCCTCTGATCACCCCGGGGCGCTAGCCACCAGCGCCTTGTGGGCCAAACTTTTTTGCACCGACGCACGCCCTTGATCCGCAAGGATTAATCGCGATTTTTGACAGATAGTGTCAAGCGTTCGACCGGTGGAAACTCCTTGACGGCCCGGGAATGTGCCTCGCAACTAAGCGTAATTTGTGACGTGGCGAGGACGCGAAATGACACAGCCGATGCCCCCTAAACCAAACCGCTGGCGGCGCTTTTCCGAATGGGATGACCGACCTTTGCGGCTGGATAATTTCGCCGTCGACGACCCGGAAAACGGCTTTTCCGTCAGCAACGGCGCGCGCGATCCGGCCCCGTCGCTAGTGATCAAAGACGGGCGCGTCACCGAAATGGACGGCGTTGACGAGGCCGATTTCGACATGATCGACCTGTTCATCGCCCGCCATCATATCGACGTTCAGACCGCCCGCCAAACCATGGAAATCCCGGCTGGCGACGTGGCCCGGATGTTGGTCGACATGAACGTGCCACGCGCCGATCTGGTGCGGCTTTCACGCGGCATGACCGCGGCCCGCCTGACCCAAGTGGTGGCGCAACTGACGGCGATGGAACTGACCTTTGCCTACTCCAAAATGCGCGCCCGCAAGACCCCCGGCAATCAGGGCCATGTGACCAACGCCAAGGATGACCCGCTGCAACTGGTGGCCGATGCCGCCACCGCCGTCGCCTTTGGCTTTGACGAGATTGAAACCACCATGCGGGTGTCGCGCAACGCATGGTCCAACGCGCTGGCCTGTTGTGTCGGGGCCGCCGTCGGGCGCTGGGGGACGTTGTTTCAATGCTCCTCGGAAGAGGCCGAAGAGTTGCAGATCGGCATGGCCGGCTTCACCTCTTACGCCGAAACCGTGTCGGTCTATGGCACAGAAAAGGCGTTCATCGACGGCGACGACACCCCATGGTCCAAGGCATTTCTGACCAGCGCCTATGCGTCGCGCGGCATCAAAATGCGCTGTACTTCTGGTGCGGGATCCGAGTTGCTGATGGGCTTTCACGAGTCCAAATCGCTGCTGTATCTTGAGGCGCGCTGTCTCTGTATGCAGCGGGCCATGGGCGCGCAGGGCACCCAGAACGGCGGCATCGACGGCGCGCCGCTGGCCGCCAGCATCGCCGGGGGCGTGCGTGAATTGATGGCGGAAAACCTGATCGCGGTGTGGCTGGACCTCGAATGCGCCTCGGGCAACGACGCGCGCAGTTCGGAATCGGAAATTCGGATCGGCGCAAAGATCACCCCGTTTCTGCTGGCTGGCTCTGACTTTATCTGCTCGGGCTTTGGCACCATCCTCAAATACGACAACAGCTTTAACGCCTCGCTGTTCAACGGCGAGGAAATGGAGGATTTTCTGGYCCTGCAACGCGATTTCGAGGCCGACGGTGGGCTGACTCCGGTCAGCGAAGCCACGGTTCTGGACGTGCGCGCCCGCGCCGTCGACGCCCTGTCGGCGGTGTTCGAAGAGCWGGATTTAGGCGCGCCCACCCCGGCGATGAAGGCCAGCGTGGTGGCCGCGTCAGGCTCGGACGAAACCGACAGTTACCTGCCGCGCGACGTGGCGATTATCAGCGACAAGATCAAGGATCGCGGTGTCACTGTGGTCGATGTGATCCGGGCCTTGGCGGCGCGCGGGTTTCGCGACGAGGCCGGGCATCTTTTGTCGCTGGTGAAACTGCGGGTGTCGGGCGATTACCTGCAAACCTCGGCGATTGTGCGCGATGGCCATGTGATTTCCGCGATCAACGACCCCAACGACTACAGCGGCCCCGGCACCGGCTATCAACTAAGCGCCGAGCGGCGCGCAGAGATCGTCAACATTCGCGATCAACTGACCCGTGGCAGCGTTCTGCACGCCGAAAAATCCCATGAACCGGGCGAGTCCCAACAGATCGCTTACGGCGAGATCGGCCCGGCCCAACAAAGCCGCCGCAAGGACGAGGTGGTGATCGGTCTCAGCCCCGGCTTTGGCCTCAGGCTGTTTCGCACGCTGGCCGACCATCCGCTTAGCCGGGTGTTGCAGGAACTGATCGCCGGGATCACCGCCAAGGGGCTGCGCGCGCGGATCGTGCGGTTCAACCACACCGCCGACACCTCGTTTCTGGGGCTAAGTGCGGCGGGTCTGTCCGGCTCGGGCATCGGCATCGGCATTCAGGCCAAGGGCACCGCCGTCATCCACCACATCGACCGGTTGCCGCATAACAATCTTGAACTGTTCTCAAACGCACCAATCACCACGCTGCACCACTATCGAAAACTGGGGGAAAACGCCGCTGATTACGCCCTTGGCACGCTGCCCGACCCGGTGGTCGTGCCCACCCGAGGCGAAGCACTGGGCGCGCGGTTTCATGCGCGTGTGGCCCTGATCTATGCGATCGAGACCGGCCTGACCACGCCCGGCGCAGCCCCGCAAGAGATTGAACTGACCTTTCCGGGGGACCACCCATGAACCGCAAAAACCTGACCGCCGCGGATTACCCGCTGGCCGAAAACCGCGCCGACCTTGTACGCGGACGGCGTGGTAAAACGCTGGCCGACCTGACGCTGGCTGCGCTTGAACGCGGCGAGGTGCAGATGGAAGACCTGCGCATCACCCCCGCCGCCCTGACCATGCAGGGCGATATCGCCCGCACCGAACACCGCGACAAGCTGGCCGGGAACTTTGACCGCGCGGCCGAATTGATCGACGTGCCCCAAGCCTACCTGATGCAGATTTACGAATTGTTACGCCCCGGCCGGGCGCGCGACCGCAGCGCATTGCAAGAGGTGGCCGATACCTTGCGCACCACCTATAATGCGCCGCAAATGGCCGCGTTCATCGAAGAAGCGGGCGAGGTTTATCACCGGCGCGGGCTGTTCAAAGGCTGATCCGGGGCGGGGTTCAGGATTGCCGGCGAAAGCGTTGCGGGCTCATGCCGGTCCAGTTGCGAAACGCGCGCGAAAACGCCGAAAGCTCTGAGTAGCCAAGCAGATAGGCGATTTCGGTCAACGGCAGATCCGGGTCGGCGATGTAATGCAGCGCCAGTTCGTGCCGGGCCGCCTTGACCACATCGCTAAAGTTCAGCCCATGCGCGCGCAGCTGTTTCTGGAACGCCGGCTCGCTGACGCCGAACAGTTTCGAGATGTCCGCGACCGACGGCAGGGATTCGCCCAGATGCATCTTGACCTCGTTGCGCACGGTCATGGCAAAATCCTGCGGATTGGCCTGAGAATCGCAGCGCCCTTGCAGGAACGGCTCAACCACCGAGGCCAGATAGGGGTCCTGTTCCGGCATCAACGCATCCAGATCGCTGCGGCGAAAGGCGATGGCGTTGGTGCGCCGGCCAAACTGCACCGGCGCGTCAAAGCGCATCTCGTGTTCGTCGTGCCCGTCCGGTTTGTTATGTTCGAACCGGATTTCCAAGGGCCGCCAATTCGGCCCCAGCGCGTGTTTGAAGATGTTGCAGAACACCCCCAGCGACAATTCCGCGTCCTGACGCCGGTTGATGATGCGCGGGTCAAGGATGTGATAGCTAAGCCACAGAATATCGCGATCGGCAATCAGGCCAAAGCTGGTCTGGTCCTGATGCGCCGGGAAATATTTCTCTAACGTGCGCAGCGACGCGGCCAGGGTCGGCGCGCTGATCGCGGCAAATCCCAGCATACCCAGCTTCTTTGGGATAAAGGTCTGGCCGAACTCCAGCCCGATGTTGGAATTGCCAGTGCTTTGCGCGGCCTCCTCAAACAGGTTGCAGAATTTCTGTAGGTTCAGCTCTTCCAGCGGGCTTGCGATATCGTTGACCCGCAGCCCCGCGCGCCCAAAAATGCGGTCCATGTCGCCGCCGTATTTCTGGAACAGATTGACCGATCCTGTGGCCGCGGCCGCCAGCACCTTGGCTGGCCCAACCCCTGGTGCGGCCTGTGGATCATTTATTATGTGCATCATTCGCCCAACTGATTCGTCGGCCCAACTGTAGGTCAAGGTGGCGGAATTTCAAAACCACGCGCCGCCGGGGCCACGGGGCGGCACAGTGTCCGGTGCGTTCCGCACCCTTGTGTCCGGGCCTTGGGGGCGCGTCAAACGCGCGGCCCTGTTAAACTTTGACGACTTACTGTCAAGCTGGGCCAGACCTCATTTCCTAGGCTGGTGGCATAGAATCAGAAAATTGATCGTCATCAACAAGGAGAACACCCATGGCACTTTCACGCCGTCAGTTTGGACAACGCACCCTTGGGGCGCTTGGCGCCGCGGCGCTGTCCCCGGCCAGCATGGCCTTTGCCGCTGCCTCCCGCAACGACCAGATGAACATCCTCTGCTGGGAGGGGTATAACTCCGACGAGGTGCTTGGCCCGTTCCGCAAGGCCAATCCAGGTGCCAGCGTGCGCGCCGAAAGCGGCACCTCCGACCCCGACATGATCAACAAACTGCGCGCCGGCGAAGTCAACGTCTGGGATCTGATCAACCTGAACCAGCCATGGGCCAAACATGTCCTGTACCCTGCCGGGCTGATCAAGCCGCTGGATAAGGACCGCTTTGTTCCCTATTTCGACAAGATGCTGCCAGAGTTCGCCGCGCCCTATCCGCTGGCCTATGCGGATGATGGCAACCTGATTGGTATGCCTCAGCGTTATGGCCCGTTCAGCTTTGTGGTGAACACCGACAAGATCAGCCGCAAAACGGCCGAAGATCAGGGCTGGAAATTGTTCCTTGATCCCGCGATGAAGGGCCGCTACGGCGTGCTGACTTACGACAACTGGAACGTCATGCACATGTGCCTGACCGCCGACATGAACCCGTTCGAGGCGGTGGACGAGGCCGGTCAGGCCAAGTTCAAAGGCGTGGCCGAACAGATCTTTGGCGGCGCAAAACTGCTCAGCGATGATCTGGTGGCGATGAACACCGCGCTGATCAATGGCGAGATTGACGCCTATTTCACCGGCGGCACCTATACCGCGTCTCCGGCGCGGTTCGACGGGCAAACCAACATTCGCGGCATCACACCAAACTCTGGTCCGGTTGACGGCAAGGGCGGCGTTGTGTGGATCGAACTGACCTCGGCGGTGAACAACCCCGACCCCTCGACCCTGGCCGAGGATTTCCTGGAGTTCGTTCAACAGCCCGACATCTCCAAGGCCGTGGCCTTTACCGAAGGCACCTATAACCCGATCGCGCAAATGGGCGATCCGGCTGTGTTGGCCAAGTTCGATGCAGATGAACTGGACGCCATTCAGGTCGACAGCCTGGAAGAGGAAATGGCAAGGTCGCTCGATTATCAGGTGATCCCGACCTATGACACCCTGATTGACATCTACACGCAGGCGCGTCGTTCCTGATACGTGCCAAAAGCCTCGGCATTTCGGTGCCGGGGCACCCTTTTATTACTGACTATCAGGAACTTACATGTCCTCTGACCCAATCCTTCGCCTTGACAGGATCGTCAAGCGTTTTGGTGACTTCACCGCCCTGCATGGCATTGACCTTGATATTGTCGAAGGGGAATTTCTGACCATTGTCGGCCCTTCCGGCAGTGGGAAATCCACCCTGATCCGCCTGTTGGTGGGGATGGACGAGTTGACCGAAGGCGCGCTGTGGCTGCGGGGCAATCGCATAGATCAGACCCCGGCCAACCAGCGCCCCACCTGTATGGTGTTTCAGTCGCTGGCGCTGTTTCCGCATATGTCGGTGGGGCAAAA